>NZ_JAPZLF010000017.1:0-127066 GCF_033804645.1 Micromonospora sp. RTGN7
CGATCCGACCCGGTTGCTGACCAACCTGGCCACTGCGCACACGATCGGCCTGCCCGTCGACCTGACGGGGGTCCTCGCCGCGACCGACACCGTCGACCTGCCCACCTACGCGTTCGACTACCAGCGGTTCTGGCTCGACGCCCCCGCCCACCAGGTGCGGGACGTCAGCGCCGCCGGCCTCCAGGACGCCGCGCACCCACTGCTCAGCGCCGCCCTGACCTTTCCCGACAGCGAGCGGATGGTCTTCACCGGGCGGCTGTCGGTGCGTACCCACCCGTGGCTCGGCGAGCACCGGGTGATGGACAACATCCTGCTGCCCGGCACCGCGTTCGTGGAGCTGGCGGCGTACGCCGGGGAGCAGTCCGGCTGCCCGAGGGTGGAGGAGCTGACCCTGCTCGCCCCGCTCGTCCTGCCCGACCTCGGCGCGCTCCAGGTGCAGCTCACCGTGGGCGACCGGGACGACGACGGCCGGCGCGGCGTGCAACTGCACTCCCGCCCGTACCGGGACGGCTCCGACGAGATCCTCGCCGACGCGGGGTGGACCTGCCACGCCACCGGCCTGCTCGCCCCGCACCCGGCCGACGTGCCCGCGTTCGACCTCGGGGTGTGGCCGCCGCCCGGCGCGACCCCCGTCGACAGCGACCACTTCTACGCCGGCATCGAGGCGACCGTCTTCGGGTACGGCCCGGCGTTCCGTGGCCTGCGCGCCGCGTGGACCCGGGGGGACGAGGTCTTCGCCGAGGTGGAGCTGCCAGCCGACCACCACGCCGAGGCGGGCCGCTTCGGCGTGCACCCGGCGCTGCTGGACGGCGCGTTGCAGGCCATGTCGATCGGCGGCTTCCTCGGCAGGATGGGCGACGGCGCGGACGCCAGCGTGCCCCGGCTGCCGTTCGCCTGGACCGGGGTCACCCTGCTCGCCGCCGGGGCCACCGCCCTGCGGGTGCGCGTCTTCCCGGCCGGCCAGGTCGGGGTGGCCTTCCAGGTGGCCGACGCCACCGGTGCGCCGGTGCTGCACGCCGATTCGCTGATCATGCGCCGGGTCTCCGGCGACGCCCTCGGCGCGGCCCGCTCCGGCCGGCACGAGTCACTGTTCCAGGTGGACTGGCCGGTGCTGCCGGTGCCCGCAGGCCCGGTGCCGGCGGCCACCCGCTGGGTGGTGCTCGGCGGCGATGACCTCGCCCTCAGTGCCGCCTGCGAGTCGGCGGGCGTACGAGTGCGCGCCGACGTCGACCTGGACTCCCTCGGCGACCTCCTCGCCGGGGATGAGCCGGCCCCCGAGGCGGTTGTGGTCCCCGTCGGCGGGACCACGGATGACGACGCTGACCCGGGCCTCGCGGTGTGGGCGCGCGCCACGACGCACCGTACCCTCGCGGCGTTGCGGACCTGGCTCGCCGACGACCGGTTCGCCGGGTCCCGGCTGGTGCTGGTCACCCGCGACGCGGTCGCGGCGGGGGAGCGGCCGGCGGTCAACCTGCGCCAGGCGCCGGTGTGGGGCCTGGCACGCACCGCCCAGCTCGAGCACCCCGGCCGCCTCCAACTCATCGACCTCGACGACGACCCGGGCAGCGCCGGCGTGCTGGCCGCCGCCGTCGCCACCGCCGAGCCGCAGCTCGCCGTGCGGGCCGGGCAGGTCCGCACCCCGCGCCTCGGCCGGGTCCCCGCCGGCACGGAACCGCTGCCCGGCGGCATCGACCCCGACGGCACCGTGCTGATCACCGGCGGCACCGGCGTGCTCGGCCGCCTCCTGGCCCGGCACCTCGCCACCACCCACGGCGTGCGGCACCTGCTGCTGGCCGGGCGGCGTGGCGCGGCGGCCGACGGCATCGGCGACCTGGTCGCCGAGCTGGCCGGCATCGGTACGGAGGTGACCGTCGCCGCCTGCGACGCCGCCGACCCGGACGCTCTCGCGGCGCTGCTCGCCGGGGTGAGCGCCGAGCACCCGCTGACCGCCGTGGTGCACGCCGCCGGCGTCCTCGACGACGGGGTGCTGGAGTCGATGACCCCCGAACGGATCGACGCGGTGGCCGTGCCGAAGATCGACGCGGCGTGGCACCTGCACCGCCTCACCGAGGGCCTCGGCCTCGCGGCGTTCGTGCTCTTCTCCTCGGCGGCGGCCACCCTCGGCAGCGCCGGCCAGTCCAACTACGCGGCGGCGAACGCCTTCCTCGACGCCCTTGCCGCGCACCGACGGGCCCGTGGCCTCGCCGGCATCTCGCTGGCCTGGGGCCTGTGGGAGCAGGCCAGCGGCATGACCGGCCACCTCGGCGACGGCGACGTGCGGCGCATCGCCGAGCAGGGCACGGCGGGGCTGACCACCGAGCAGGCGCTGCACCTGTTCGACGCGGCCTGGCGGCTCGACGCGGCGGCCGTGGTGCCGATGCGGCTGGACGTCGGGACGCTGCGGGCGCAGGCCGGGGCCGGCGCCGTCGCTCCGATGCTCCGCGCCCTGGTCCGGGTGCCGCTGCGGCGCTCGGTCGACGCCACCGGCGCCCGCCCCGGCGGGGTGCCGCTCACCCAGCGGCTCGCCGGCCTGGCCGGCCCGGAGCGGTTCAAGGTGGTGCTCGACGTGGTCCGGGCGAACATCGCCGCCGTCCTCGGCCACGCCGGCGTCGACGCCGTCGACGCGAACCGGCTCTTCACCGACCTGGGCTTCGACTCGCTCACCGCCGTCGACCTGCGTAACCGGCTCAACGGCCTGTCCGGGCTGCGGCTGCCGGCCACGTTGGTCTTCGACTACCCGACGCCGACGGCGCTGGCCGAGCGGCTGACCGACGAGATCGCCGCCGATGCCGCGCCCTCCACCCAGCCGCTCTTCACGGGCATCGACACCGTGGAGAGCCTGCTCAGCACCATCCCGCTCGATCCGGTGGCCCGAGACCGGTTCACCGCCCGGATGCAGGAGCTGCTCGCCAAGGCGTCCGACCTGGCCGCCGGGCCCGCCCCGGAGGCGGACCGGCCCGACCTCGACTCGGCCAGCGACGACGAGATCTTCGACTTCATCAGCAAAGAGTTTGGAATCTCCTGAGATGACCGACTTCCGGATCGAGGCAGGTGCGGCCCGATGAGCGACGACAAGCTTCGGTACTTCCTCAAGCGGGTGACCGCCGACCTGCACGACACCAGGCGCAAGCTGCAGACCGTCGAGGCGCGCGACACCGAGCCCCTGGCCATCGTCTCGATGAGCTGCCGCTTTCCCGGCGGAGTGCGCTCGCCGGAGGATCTGTGGGACCTCGTCGCCGACAGCCGGGACGCCCTCACCGAGTTCCCCGACGACCGGGGCTGGGACGTGGAGGCGCTCTACGACCCCGACCCGAACAAGCCGGGTAAGAGCTACACCCGGGTCGGCGGGTTCCTCGACTCCGCGGGCGCGTTCGACCCCAACCTGTTCGGCATCTCCCCGCGCGAGGCCCTGGCCATGGACCCGCAGCAGCGGCTGCTGCTGGAGACGTCCTGGGAGGCCGTCGAGCGGGCCGGCATCGACCCGCTGTCGCTGCGCGGCAGCTCCACCGGCGTCTTCGTCGGGCTGAGCACCTCCAACTACGGGATGGGCCTGCCGTACGTCCCCGAGGGCGTCGACATGTACCTCGGCACCGGCAACACCACCAGCGTCGCCTCCGGCCGGATCTCGTTCACCCTCGGCCTCAACGGCCCGGCCGTCACCGTCGACACCGCCTGCTCGTCATCCCTGGTCGCCCTGCACCTCGCCGTGAACGCGCTGCGCCGCGGCGAGTGCGACCTGGCCCTCGCCGGCGGCGTCACGGTGATGGCCACCCCCGGCGTCTTCGTCGTCTTCTCCCGGCAGCGTGGCATGTCCGTCGACGGCCGGTGCAGGGCGTTCGCGGCCGGCGCGGACGGCACCGGCTGGGGCGAGGGCGGCGGCGTACTCGTCGTGGAGCGGCTCGCCGACGCCGAGCGCAACGGCCACCCCGTCCTCGCCGTGATCCGGGGCAGCGCCCTCAACCAGGACGGCGCGTCCAACGGGCTCACCGCTCCCAACGGCCCCTCCCAGCAGCGGGTCATCCGGCAGGCCCTCGCCAACGCCCGGCTCGGCACGGCCGACGTCGACATGGTCGAGGCGCACGGCACCGGCACCACCCTCGGCGATCCGATCGAGGCGCAGGCCCTCATCGCCACGTACGGGCAGGACCGCCCCGCCGACCGGCCGCTCTGGCTGGGCTCGGTGAAGTCGAACATCGGCCACACCCAGAGCGCCGCCGGCGTCGCCGGGCTGGTCAAGATGGTGATGGCGCTGCGCAACGGCGTCATGCCGGAGACCCTGCACGTCGACGAGCCGTCCACGCACGTGGACTGGACCGCCGGGGCGGTGTCCCTGCTCACCGAGCGCAGGCCGTGGCCGGAGCTGGACCGCCCCCGTCGCGGCGGCGTCTCCTCGTTCGGGGTCAGCGGCACCAACGCCCACGTGATCCTGGAGGAGTACCGGCCCCGCGTCGCCGGCCCGGAGACCGTGGAGGGCGAGGAAGCCGCCGAGCCCGCGCGTCGCCCCGGCCTGGTCGCCTCCGACGTGACCGTGTGGCCGGTGTCGGCCCGGTCCAGGGCCGCCCTCGCCGGCCAGGCCGCCCGGCTCACCCGGCACGTGCGCCGGCACGGCGACCTCGCCCCGGCGGCCGTGGGCTGGTCGCTGGCCACCACCCGGTCCACGTTCGACCACCGCGCCGCCGTGGTCGGCGCGGACGCCGAGGAGCTGCTGGTCGGCCTGGAGGCCCTGGCCGCCGGCCAGCCGGCCGGCAACCTCGTCACCGGCGCGGTCACCGGCACCGGTGCCGGCCCCGTCTTCGTCTTTCCCGGCCAGGGTGCGCAGTCGGCGCGGATGGCTGCCGGCCTGGTTGGTCGCACCCCCGTCTTCGACGAGCGGCTCGCGGAGTGCGGGCGGGCGTTGGCTCCGTACCTGGATGTGGATTTGGTGTCGGTGTTGACCGGCGATGACGAGTCGTGGTTGGACCGGGTGGAGGTGGTGCAGCCGGTGTTGTGGGCCGTCGGCGTCGCCTTGGCCGCCGTTTGGCGGGCGGCCGGCGTTGTGCCGCAGGCGGTGATCGGTCACTCGCAGGGCGAGATCGGTGCGGCGTGTGTGGCGGGGATCCTGTCCCTGGGGGATGCGGCGAAGGCGGTGGCGTTGCGTTCGCGGGCGTTGGTGGTGTTGCGGGGTACGGGGGCGATGGCGTCGGTGGATCTGTCGGCCGAGGTGGTGGCTGAGCGGTTGGCTGGTTTCCCCGGGGTGGGGGTGGCGGCGGTGAACGGCCCCGGCACGGTGGTGGTGTCGGGTCCGCCGCAGTCGGTGGCGGATCTGGTGCAGGCGTGTCAGGCCGGGGACGTGCGGGCGCGGTTGATTCCGGTGGATTATGCGTCGCATTCGGAGTCGGTCCAGGAGGTCGCCGAGCGGCTGCGCTCCGATCTGGCGGATGTGACTCCGTTGGTCGGGCACACCCGGTTGGTGTCGACGTTGACTGGTGAGTGGGTCGAGCCGGAGAGCATGACCGCCGATTACTGGTATGAGAATTTGCGGCGGACGGTGCGGTTCGATGCGGCGGTGCGGGTGGCGGTGGAGGCGGGGCACACCACGTTTGTGGAGATTAGTCCGCATCCGGTGTTGATGATGCCGGTGACGGCGATTCTGGATGATGCGGGTGTCACGGGGCATGTCCTGGGCAGTCTGCGGCGGGGTGACGACGATCCGACCCGGTTGCTGACCAACCTGGCCACTGCGCACACGATCGGTCTGCCCGTCGACCTGACGGGGGTCCTCGCCGCGACCGACACCGTCGACCTGCCCACCTACGCCTTCGACCACCAGCAGTTCTGGCTCGACGGCAGCGGCGGCGTCGAGCTGGAGGCCCCGCCCCAGGGCGCGGCCGACCCGGGCGACGCCGGCTTCTGGGCCGCCGTGGAACGCGGGGACGTCACCGCCCTCGCCGAGACCGTCGCCACCGAGGACATCCCGATCGACCAGGCCCTCGACGCGCTGCTCCCGGCCCTGCCGCTACTCACCTCCTGGCGCCGGCAGCGCCGCCGCCAGTCCGACATCGACAGCTGGCGGTACCAGGACACCTGGAAGCCGCTGACCGGCGTCACCACCCGGGGCATGACCGGCACCTGGCTCGTCGTCCTGCCCACCGGCGACATCGTCGAGCCCTGGCAGGACGCCTGCGTCGAGGCGCTCGAGGCGGCCGGCGCGACCATCGTCGCGGTTCCCGTCGCCACCACCGACGTCGACCGTGACCTGCTCGGAAAGCTGCTGCGGGAGGCCCTCGTCGCCGCCCCCGGCCAGGGCGACGAGCCCGCCGAGGTGACCGGGGTGGTGTCACTGCTCGCCTTCGACGAGCTGGCCCACCCGCTGTACCCGTCCGTGCCCGGCGGCTTCGCCGCCACCGTCGCGCTCTTCCAGGCCCTCGGCGACGTCGGGCTGCGCGCCCCCATGTGGGCCGTCACCTCCGGCGCCGCCTCCGTCGGCCGGACCGACCTGCTGCGTTCCCCGGTGCAGGCGCTGGTCTGGGGCTTCGGCCGGGTCGCCGCGCTGGAGCACCCGCAGCGCTGGGGCGGCCTCGTGGACCTGCCCGAGGCCGTCGAGGAACGCTCCGCCGGCCTGCTGGTCGCGGCCCTCACCGCCGCCGGGGAGGAGGACCAGATCGCGGTACGCCCCGGCGGCCTGCTCACCCGCCGGCTCACCCGCGTGCCGCTGGGCGACAGCCGGCCCTCGAACCAGTGGGAGCCCTCCGGCACTGCGCTGGTCACCGGTGGCACCGGCGCACTCGGTGGGCACGCCGCCCGCTGGCTGGCCCGCATCGGGGTGGAGAACATCGTCGTCGTCAGCCGGCGGGGCATGGCCGCGCCGGGTGCCCAGCAACTCGTCGACGACCTCACCACGCTGGGCGCGCGGGCGAGCGTGGTCGAGTGCGACGCCTCCGACCGGGACGCGCTGGCCGACCTGATCGAGTCGATCCCCGCGGAATACCCGCTCACCACCGTCGTGCACGCCTCCGCGGTGCTGGACGACGCCCTGATCAACGACATCCGGATCGAGCAGATCGAGCGGGTGCTCCAGGCCAAGGTCGACGTCGCGTACCACCTGCACGAGCTGACCCTCGACCTGGACCTCTCCGCGTTCATCATGTTCTCGTCGTTCGCCGGCAGCGTGGCCAGCTCCGGCGTCGGCAACTACGCCCCGAGCAACGCGTTCCTCGACGCGCTCGCCCAGCACCGGCGGGGCCTCGGTCTGCCCGCCACCTCCGTCGCCTGGGGCGCCTGGGCCGGCGGCGGCATGGCCGAGGGGCCGTTCGGGGAGCTGCTGCACCGGCACGGCGTACCGGAGATGGCCCCCGAGGCGGCCATCGCGGCGCTGCACCAGGCCGTGGAGCACGGCGAGGCGTTCCTCACCATCGCCGACATCTCCTGGGAACGCTTCTCCGTCGCCTTCACGGCCACCCGGCCCGGCCCGCTGATCAGCGACCTGCCGGACGTGCGCCGGCTCGCCGCCGCCGAGACGGTCGCCGGCGTGGAGGCGGGCGACGGCCCGGAGTCGTTGCAGGACCGGCTCGCCGCGTTGCCCGCCGCCGACCGGCTCGCCGCGCTGCTCGCCCTGGTCCGCAACCAGGTCGCCGCCACGCTCAACTACCCCTCCGCCGAGTCGGTCGACGAGCACCGGGCGTTCCGGGAGTTGGGCTTCGACTCCGTCACCGCCGTCGAGCTGCGCAACCGGCTCGGCTCGGCCACCGGGGTGGCCCTGCCCGTCACCCTGGTCTTCGACTACCCGACGCCGACGACCCTCGCGGAGTACCTCTTCGCCGAGGTCGCCCACGACGACGTGGTCACCCCGACCGTCCTGCTCGACGACCTCGACCGGATCGCCGACAGCCTCGACGTCGTGGCGCGCGACGAGGCGGCACGAATGCGGGCCACCGTGCGCCTGCAGGCGATGCTCTCCCGCCTCGGCCAGGCCAGTGGTGGCGCGGACATCGGCCGGCACCTCACCGAAGCCACCGACGACGAACTGTTCGCCATGGTGGACAAGGACCTCGGCATCTCCTGACCCGCTCCGGCTCTGTCCCGTCCCTCCCGAGGAAGCGGCACCCCCCGATGGCCAATGAAGACAAGCTCCGCGACTACCTCAAGCGGGTCATGGCTGATCTCCACGACACCCGCCGCCGACTCAGTGAGGCACAGTCCCAGGAGCTGGAGCCGGTGGCGATCGTGGCGATGAGCTGCCGGCTGCCCGGCGGGGTGCGCAACCCCGACGAGTTGTGGGAGCTGCTGAGCGACGGTCGGGACGCGATCGCGCCCTTCCCCACCGACCGGGGCTGGGACACCGAGCGGCTCTACCACCCCGACCCCGACCATTCGGGCACCTCGTACGCCCGGGAGGGCGGGTTCGTCGACGGGGCCGGGGACTTCGACTCCGCCTTCTTCGGCATCTCGCCCCGCGAGGCGCTGACCATGGACCCGCAGCAGCGGCTGCTGCTCGAGACCTCGTGGGAGGCCGTCGAGTCCGCCGGGATCGACCCCGCCGTGCTGCGCGGCAGCCGGACCGGGGTGTTCGTCGGCACCAACGGGCAGGACTACGGCACGCTGCTGATGATGTCGCCCGACGGCGACGAGGGGCACTCGATGACCGGGGGTGCGGCGGCCGTCGCGTCGGGCCGGATCTCGTACACCCTCGGGCTGGAGGGGCCGGCGGTGTCCATCGACACGGCCTGCTCCTCCTCGCTGGTGGCGTTGCACCTCGCCGTGCAGGCGCTGCGGGCGGGAGAGTGTGACCTGGCGCTGGCCGGCGGGGTGACCCTGATGGCCACCCCCGGCCTCTTTGTCGGGTCGAGCCGGCAACGCGCACTCTCCCCGGACGGGCGGTGCAAGTCCTTCGCGGCCGGCGCCGACGGCGCCGGGTTCTCCGAGGGCGTCGGCTGGCTGCTGGTCGAGCGGCTGTCCGACGCCCGCCGCAACGGGCACCGCGTCCTCGCGGTGGTCCGCGGCTCCGCCGTCAACCAGGACGGCGCGTCCAACGGGCTCACCGCCCCGAACGGGCCCGCGCAGCAGCGGGTGATCAGCCAGGCCCTCGCCTCGGCGCGACTCTCCACCGCGGACGTCGACGTGCTGGAGGCGCACGGCACCGGCACGACGCTGGGCGACCCGATCGAGGCGCAGGCGCTCATCGCCACGTACGGGCAGGACCGGGGGGAGGCCGCGCCGCTGCTGCTCGGTTCGGTGAAGTCGAACATCGGCCACGCCCAGGCCGCCGCCGGGGTGGCCGGCATCATCAAGATGGTGCTGGCCATGCGGCACGGGGTCGTCCCGGCGACGCTGCACATCGACGAGCCCTCCCCGCACATCGACTGGACGGCCGGCGCGGTGGAACTGACCACCGAGGCGCGGCCGTGGCCCGAGACGGGCCGGGCCCGGCGGGCCGCCGTCTCCTCCTTCGGCATTTCCGGCACCAACGCCCACGTGATCATCGAGCAGGCCGACGACGAGCCGGCCGCCGCCCCCACCACGGCCCCGGGGCTGGTCGCCTCGGACGTGACGGTGTGGACGGTGTCGGCCCGGTCCAGGTCCGCCCTCGTCGGCCAGGCAACCCGGTTGGCGTCGTACGTGCGGGGGCGCGACGGCCTGGACCCGGCGGCGGTGGGCTGGTCCCTGGCGGCCACCCGGTCGACGTTCGAGCAGCGGGCCGCCGTGGTCGGTTCGACCGTCGATGAGCTGCTGGCCGGCCTGGACGCCCTGGCCGCGGGTGCGCCGGTCGGCAACGTGGTCTCCGGCGCGGCGGCGGGCCCGGGCGCGGGCCCGGTGTTCGTGTTCCCGGGTCAGGGTGCGCAGTCGGCGCGGATGGCGGCCGGTCTGGTGGGTCGGACCCCGGTGTTCGACGCGAGGTTGGCGCAGTGCCAGCGTGCGCTGGCCCCCTACCTGGACGTGGATCTCGTCTCCGTGCTGACCGGCGAGGACGAGTCGTGGCTGGACCAGGTCGAGGTCGTCCAGCCGGTGCTGTGGGCCGTCGGGATCGCCCTGGCGGCCGTCTGGCGGCAGGCGGGGGTGGCGCCGCAGGCGGTCATCGGCCACTCGCAGGGTGAGATCGGTGCGGCCTGCGTGGCGGGGATCCTGACCCTGGACGACGCGGCGAAGACCGTCGCCCTGCGCTCCCGCGCCCTCGCGGTGCTGCGCGGCACGGGGGCGATGGCATCGGTGGACCTATCCGCCGACGCGGTCACCGCCCGCCTCGCGCGGTTCCCCGGCGTGGGCGTCGCGGCCGTCAACGGTCCGGGCACCGTCGTGGTGTCCGGGCCGCCGCAGCCGGTGGCGGACCTGGTGCAGGCGTGCACCGACGACGGGCTCCGGGCAAGGCTGATCCCGGTGGACTACGCGTCGCACTCCGCGTCGGTGCAGGAGGTCGCCGAGCAGTTGCGGGCGGACCTGGCCGACGTGGCCCCGCAGGCCGGTGACGTCCGGCTGGTGTCCACCCTGACCGGGGACTGGGTCGACCCGACCTCCATGGGCGCGCAGTACTGGTACGACAACCTGCGGCAGACCGTACGGTTCGACGCGGCGGTGCGGGTGGCGATCGACGCCGGTCACCGCGCCTTCGTGGAGATCAGCCCGCACCCGGTGCTGACGATGCCGGTGACGGCGATCCTCGACGACACCGCTACCACCGGGCACACCCTGGGCAGCCTGCGGCGCGGTGACGACGACGCGGTGCGGCTGCTGACGAACCTGGCCACCGCGTACGCCATCGGCCTGCCCGTCGACCTGACGAAGGTGCTCGCCGCCACGGCCACCGTCGACCTGCCCACCTACGCCTTCGAGCATCAGCGGTACTGGCCCGCGCCGCCGCTCTTCCTCGCCCAGCTCGACGACGAGCCGGACATCGACCGGTGGCGTTACCGGATCACCTGGCCGGCCCTGCCCGACCTGCCGCTGGACCGGCTCGACGGGACCTGGCTGGTGCCGGTCCCCGCCGCGCTGGCCGAGGACCCGATCGTCGTTGACGTGCTCGGCGCGCTCGGCAACGTCGGCGCGGAAGTCGTACCCGTCGAGGTGGACGCGACCACCGACCCGACCGCGCTGGCCGACCTGCTGCGCGCCGCGCTCCCCGCCGACGGCGCCCCCGTCACGGTGCTGTCGCTGCTCGGGCTCGACGAGCGGGCACACCCGGAACACCCCGCCACCACGCTGGGCGTCACCGGTACGGTCCTGCTGGTGCGGGCCCTCGGGTCGCTCGACGTCGCGGCGCCGCTGTGGTGCGCCACCCGGCGGGCCGTCGCCGTCGACGCCGGGGATTTGGCACCGAACCCGACCGCCGCCGCGGTCTGGGGCCTCGGCCGCGCGGTCGCCCTGGAACACCCCGTCCGCTGGGGCGGCCTGGTCGACCTGCCGGAGACCCTCGACCCGTGGACCGGGATCCGGCTCTGCGCCGCGCTCGGCGACAGCGGCGGCGAGGACCAGCTCGCCGTCCGCGACTCCGGGGTCTTCGCCCGCCGGCTCACCCGGATCACCGAGCCCGAACCGGCCACGTCCGGCGACTCGGCGGACGACGGCGGGCGGATGCGCGGCACCGTGCTGATCACCGGGGGCACCGGCGGGCTGGGCGGACACCTGGCCCGCTGGGCGGCCCGCTCCGGTGCCGCGCACGTCCTGCTGGCCAGCCGGCGCGGCCCGGCCGCCCCGGGCGCGGCCGAGCTGGAGGCGGAGCTGACCGACCTCGGCGTACGGGTCACCGTCGCCGCCTGCGACGTCACCGACCGGGGGCAACTCGCCGACCTGCTGGCCGGCGTCCCCGCCGACGTCCCGCTGAGCGCCGTGCTGCACACCGCTGCCGTCCTCGACGACGGGATCGTCGACACCGCCACCCCGCAGCGCCTGCACACCGTCGCCGCGCCCAAGTGCGTCGCCGCCGTCCACCTGGACGAGCTGACCCGCGACCTGGACCTGGACGCCTTCGTGCTCTTCTCCTCGGTCGCCGGCACCACGGGCAACGCCGGGCAGGGCGCGTACGGGGCGGCGAACGCCTTCCTCGACGCCCTCGCCGAGCGGCGCCGGGCCGAGGGCCGGCCGGCCCTCTCGGTGGCCTGGGGCGCGTGGAGCGGGGCCGGCCTGCCCGCCGACAACGAGCGTGCCCAGCAGCGGCTGCGCCGGGGCGGCATGGTCGGCATGGACCCCGACCTGGCCGTCGAGGCGCTGGCCAGGGCGCTGCATCGCGGCGAGACGACCACGCTGATCGCCGACATCGACTGGGGGCGGTTCGCCCCCGCGTTCACCCTGGTCCGGCCCAGCCCGCTGATCGCCGACCTCGACGAGGTGCGCGAGGCGACCCGGCAGGTCACCCCGGAGGCCGCCGAGGCCGACGAGGCGGACGTACCGTCGGCGCTGGCCCGGCGGCTCGCCGGGCACACCCCGGCGGAGCGCGCCGCGTCGCTGCTGGAACTGGTCCGCCAGTGCGCGGCGACCGCGCTGGGCTACGGGGCGGCCGACGACATCCCGGCCACCCGGCCCTTCCGGGATCTGGGCCTGGACTCGCTGACCGCCGTGGACATGCGCAACTTCCTGGCCACCGCCACCGACCTGCGGCTGCCCGCCACGCTCGCCTTCGACTACCCCAACCCGACGGCGCTCGCCGCGCACCTGGACGAGCTGCTCACCGGTGCCGCCCCCGACGTGGCCGCCCTGACCCCGGCGGCACCGGCCGTGGACGGCGAGCCGATCGCCATCGTGGCGATGAGCTGCCGCCTGCCCGGCGGGGCGGACAACCCGGAGCAGCTCTGGCAGCTCCTCGCCGCCGGCGGCGACGCGATCGGCGAGTTCCCCACCGACCGGGGCTGGGACCTCGACCGGCTCTTCGACTCCGACCCGGAGAACGAGGGCACCAGCTACGCCAGCGAGGGCGGCTTCGTCACCGGGGTCGCCGACTTCGACCCCGGCTTCTTCGGCATCAGCCCCCGCGAGGCCCTGGCCATGGACCCGCAGCAGCGGCTGCTGCTGGAGGCGTCCTGGGAGGCGATCGAGCGGGCCGGCATCGACCCGCAGGCGCTGCGCGGCAGCCCCACCGGCGTCTTCGTCGGCACCAACTACCAGGACTACCGCAACCTCATGTTCAGCGCCGAGGGCGCCGAGGGGCACCTGATGACCGGCAACGCCGGCAGCGTGCTGTCGGGCCGGGTGTCGTACGCCCTCGGGCTGGAGGGCCCCGCCGTCTCGGTGGACACCGCCTGCTCCTCGTCGCTGGTCGCCCTGCACTGGGCCTGCCAGGCGCTGCGACAGGCGGAGTGCTCCCTCGCCCTGGTCGGCGGCGTCACCGTGATGTCCACCCCCGGCGTGTTCGTCGGCTTCAGCCGGCAGCGGGGGCTGGCCCCGGACAGCCGGGTCAAGGCGTTCGCCTCCGCCGCCGACGGGACGAGCTGGGGCGAGGGCCTCGGCCTGCTGCTGGTCGAACGGCTCTCCGACGCCCAGCGCAACGGCCACCCCGTGCTCGCGGTGATCCGGGGCAGCGCCGTCAACCAGGACGGCGCGTCCAACGGCCTCACCGCGCCCAACGGGCCCTCGCAGCAGCGGGTGATTCGGCAGGCCCTCGCCAACGCCGGCCTCACCCCGGCCGACGTGGACGCCGTCGAGGCGCACGGCACCGGCACCAAGCTCGGCGACCCGATCGAGGCGCAGGCCCTGCTCGCCACGTACGGCCGGGAACGCCCCGCCGACCAGCCGCTCTGGCTCGGGTCGATCAAGTCGAACATCGGGCACACCCAGGCCGCCGCCGGGGTCGCCGGCATCATCAAGATGGTCCTGGCCCTGCGCTACGGCTACCTGCCGCAGACCCTGCACGTCGACGAGCCGACCGACCAGGTGGACTGGAGTGTCGGCGCGGTCGAGCTGCTCGACGAGGGCCGGCCGTGGCCGGTCACCGACCACCCCCGGCGGGCCGCCGTCTCCTCATTCGGGATCAGCGGCACCAACGCGCACACGATCCTGGAGCAGGCCCCCGAGCTGCCCGAGCCGGCCGAGCCGGCCGGGAACCCGGGCCGGCTGCCGGTGGTGCCGGTGCTGTTGTCGGCGCGTACCGCGGCAGGGCTGGCCGCCCAGGCGGGCCCGTGGGCGGACCGGCTCACCGGGCCGGAGGCCCCGCCGACGGTCGACGTCGGCTGGTCGTCCGTGGTGTCCCGGGCCGCCCTGGAGCACCGGGCCGTCGTCCTCGCCACCGACCGGATCGCGCTGCGCACCGGCCTGCGCGCCCTGGGCTCCGGCGAGGACTCGCCGCTGGTGGTCACCGGCGCGGTCGCGCCCCGGCCGAAGGTGGCGTACCTGTTCTCCGGGCAGGGCGCGCAGCGGCCCGGGATGGGCCGTGAGTTGGCCGCCGCGTTCCCGGCCTTCGCCGCTGCCCTCGACGAGGTGTGCGCCGCCCTCGACCCGCACCTGCCCGCGCCGCTGAAGCCCGTGCTGTTCGCCGAGCCCGGCTCGCCCGACGCGGCGCTGCTGGACCGCACCGAGTTCACCCAGCCGGCGCTCTTCGCCGTCGAGGTGGCGCTGTTCCGGCTGCTGGCGGCGTGGGGTGTGCGCCCCGACGCGGTCGCCGGGCACTCCATCGGCGAGTTCGCCGCCGCGTACGCCGCCGGGGTGCTCTCCCTGGCCGACGCCGCCGAGCTGGTCGCCGCCCGGGGGCGGCTGATGCAGGCGTTGCCCGACGGCGGGGCCATGCTCGCCGTCGCCGCCGCCGAGGCCGACGTGGTCGCCTCGCTCGGCGACCACGCCGACCGGGTCTCCGTCGCCGCCGTCAACGGCCCCGCCGCCGTGGTGGTCTCCGGGGCCGGCGACGCCGTCGAGGAGCTGGCCGCGCAGTGGTCGGCCCGGGGCGTACGCGTCCGGCGGCTGACCGTCAGCCACGCCTTTCACAGCCCGCTGATGGACCCGGTGCTCGACGACCTCGCCGCCGTCGCCGGCCGGCTTGCCTACCAGGACCCCACGGTGCCGATGGTCTCCACGGTCACTGGCGCGCCGGTGGACGCGGCGCGGCTCGGCGAGGCGGCGTACTGGGTGCGGCACGCCCGCGACACGGTGCGCTTCGCCGACGCCGTCGCGGCCCTGCGGGCCCAGGGCTGCACCGGATACGTCGAGATCGGCCCCGACGGGGTGCTCACCGCCCTGACCCAGGCAGTCCTCGCCGAGGGCGCCCCGGCCGGTGGCCGGGCCCCGCTGGTCGTGCCGACGCTCCGCCGGGACCGGCCGGAGCCGGCCGCCCTGCTGCGGGCCGTCGCGGCGCTGCACACCCATGGCGTCTCCCCGGACTGGTCGGCGCTGTACGAGGGCACCGGCGCCCAGGAGGCGGACCTGCCGACGTACGTCTTCGACCGGCAGCGCTACTGGCCCGAGCCGCCGGTGTGGGCCAACCGCACCGCCGAGGACGACAGCACCGAGGTCGAGCGCCGGTTCTGGGCGGCGGTCGAGGCCGAGGACTTCGACTCCCTGGCCCGTGAGCTGGACGTGGACCGGGACCAGCCGTTCGGGGCGGTGCTGCCGGCGCTGTCGGCGTGGCGGCGACGCGGCCGGGAACGGTCCCTGGTGGACGACGCCCGGTACCGGGCGGTCTGGGAGCCGCTCGCCGGGACGTCTACCGAGCAGGAACCCGGCTCCTGGCTGGTGCTGCTGCCCGCCGACCGGGCCGACGACCCGGGCCTGGACTCCTGCACCTGGACCCTCGGCGCCGACGTGACCATCGTGCCCGTCGACACCGCCGCCGACCCCGACGACCTGGGCGGACAGCTCGCCGACGTGGTCGGCGAGGCGCTTGAGGCGGCCGACGGGACGCTGTCGATCCTGTCCTTCCTCGGCCTGGACGACGCCTCGCACGCCGAGCACCCGGCGCTGACCCGGGGCCTCGCCGCGACCGTCCACCTGCTCCAGGAGCTGACCGACACCGAGGCGTCGGCCCGGCTCTGGTGCGTCACGCAGGGCGCGGTCGGCGTCGGCGACGGCGACGTGCCGGTGAACCCCCGCCAGGCGATGCTGTGGGGGCTGGGCCGGGTGGCCGCGCTGGAGCAGTCCGCCCGCTGGGCCGGGCTGGTCGATCTACCCACCACCGTGGAGAGCTGGACGGGGATGCGGCTCGGCGGCATCCTCACCGGCGGCGTCGCGGAGGACCAGCTCGCCGTCCGCGAGTCCGGTGTGCTGGTCCGCCGGCTCGTCCCGGCCGTCACCGCCGGGGACCCCGCGCCGTGGCAGCCCCGGGGCACGGTGCTGATCACCGGCGGCACCGGCGCGCTCGGCGGGCACGTGGCCCGCTGGGTGGCGAGGGCCGGCGCGGAACGGGTCGTGCTGACCGGCCGGCGCGGCGCCGCCACCCCCGGCGCGGCCGAACTGCTGGCCGAGCTCGAGGGCCTCGGCGTCGAGGGCCGCATCGCCCGGTGCGACGCCGCCGACCGGGACGCCATGACCGACCTGGTGGCCGAGCTGCGGCGGGAGGGCCCGCCGCTGCGGGCGGTGGTGCACGCCGCCGGCGTCAGCGAGGTGGTGCCGCTGGCCGACACCACCCTGGAGGACCTCGCCTACGTCATCGCCCCGAAGCTGGTCGGCGCCGAGCTCCTCGACGAACTCCTCGACGGCGTCGAGCTGGACGCGTTCGTGCTCTTCTCGTCCATCGCGGCCGTGTGGGGCAGCGGCGGGCAGGGCGCGTACGCGGCCGGCAACGCGTACCTCGACGCGCTGGCCGAGCACCGGCACGGCCGGGGACTGCCGGCCACGTCGGTGGCCTGGGGCCCGTGGAGCGAGTCGGGCATGTTCTCCGACGGAGCGCCCGAGCAGCTGCGCCGCCGCGGCCTGCGGGTGATGCCGCCGGGCGTGGCGATGGCCGGACTGCGGCACGCCCTCGCCGCCGGGGACGTCACCGTCGCCGTCGTCGACGTCGACTGGGCCACCTTCCACCCGCTCTTCACCGCGCTGCGGCCCAGCGCGTTGCTGGCCGACCTGCCGGCCCTGCGGGCTGTGCCGGCGACTGTCGCCGACGGCCCGGCGCCGGCCGATTCGGCCACCCGGGACCTGCTCGCCGGGCTGCGCCCGCTGCCCGCGGAGGAACGGCGGGCCGCCCTGCTGGAGATGGTGCGGGTGGACGCGGCGAAGGTGCTGGGCCACTCCTCCGGCGACGTGATCGACACCGACCGGGGCTTCCTCGACCTCGGCTTCGACTCGCTGACGGCCGTGGAGCTGCGCAACCTGCTCACCGCGGCGACCGGGCACGAGCTGCCCACCACGGTCGTCTTCGACTACCCGACCCCGGCCGGCCTCGCCGACCACCTGCACGAGGAGCTGTTCCCCGACGGCGGGACGGGCGCCGGTGACGGCGGGGACGAGGAGTCGGTCCGCCGGGTCCTCGCCGCGATCCCGCTGGACCAGCTCCGCCAGGCCGGCCTGCTCGACCAGCTCCTGCAGCTGGCCCGCACGGTCACCGGCCCGGCCGCCCCGGTGTCCGCCGCGTCGCCTGCGCCGGAGGCGGAGATCCGTGAACTCGACGTCGCCGGCCTGGTCCGGATGGCCATGGAAGGCACCGACTCGTGACCCGGCTGGCCGCAAGGAGTCCCCGATGAGCGTCTCACTGGACGAGGTCGTCAGCGCGCTACGCGCTTCCCTGCTCGACAACCAGAAACTCAAGCAGCAGAACCAGCAGCTCACCGCCGTGCTCAGCGAGCCCGTGGCGATCATCGGGATGAGCTGCCGGTTCCCCGGCGGGGTGAGCTCACCGGAGCAGCTGTGGGACGTGGTCGCCGCCGGCACCGACGCGATGGTGCCGTTCCCCGACGACCGGGGGTGGAACCTCGACGCCCTCTACGACACCGACCCGGACAGCCGGGGCACCTCGTATGTGCGCGAGGGCGGGTTCCTCAACTCCGCCGGCCACTTCGACCCCGCCTTCTTCGGCATCAGCCCTCGCGAGGCCCTGGCCATGGACCCGCAGCAGCGGCTGCTGCTGGAGGCCGCGTGGGAGGCATTCGAGCGGGCCGGCATCGACCCGACCACGCTGCGCGGCGCACCCACCGGCGTCTACGCGGCCACCAGCAGCCAGGGCGACTACGCGGCCCTGCTGGCCGGGGTCAGCGGCGGCGTCGAGGGGTATCTCGGCACCGGCAGCGCCGCCGCCGTGGCCAGCGGCCGGATCTCGTACGCCCTCGGCCTGGAGGGGCCAGCGGTCACCGTGGACACCGCGTGCAGCTCGTCGCTGGTCGCGCTACACCTCGCCTGCCAGGCGCTCCGGCTCGGCGAGTGCACCCTGGCGCTGGCCGGCGGGGTGTCGGTGATGGCCACCCCGACGGTCTTCGTGGAGTTCTCCCGGCAGCGCGGGCTCTCCACCGACGGGCGGTGCAAGTCGTTCGCCGCCGCCGCCGACGGCACCGGCTGGTCCGAGGGGGTCGGCATGCTGCTCGTCGAGCGGCTCAGCGACGCCCGCCGCAACGGTCACCGCGTCCTCGCCGTGGTGCGCGGCAGCGCCGTCAACCAGGACGGGGCGAGCAGCGGGCTGACCGCCCCGAACGGGCCCTCGCAGCGGCGGGTCATCCGGTCAGCCCTGGCCAACGCCGGGCTGACCGCCGACCAGGTCGACGTGGTCGAGGCGCACGGCACCGGCACCACCCTCGGCGACCCGATCGAGGCGCAGGCGCTGCTGGCCACGTACGGCAGGGAGCACCCGGTCCAGCGACCGTTGCTGCTCGGCTCGGTGAAGTCGAACATCGGCCACACCCAGGCCGCCGCCGGCGTCGCCGGCATCATCAAGATGGTCCTCGCCATGCGGCACGGGGTGCTGCCACCCACCCTGCACGTCGACCGGCCCACCCCACACGTGGACTGGTCCGCCGGGGCGGTGACCCTGTTGACCGAGACCACCCCGTGGCCGGAGACGGGGCAGCCGCGCCGGGCCGGAGTGTCCGCATTCGGCGTCAGCGGCACCAACGCGCACACCATCATCGAGCAGGCCGACCCCGCCGACGCCGGCCCGGTCCGGCCCGCCGGGACGCCCGCTCCGCCGGTCCCGTGGATCGTCTCCGCCCGCTGTGCCCCGTCGCTGGCCGGGCAGGCCCGCCGGCTGCTGGAGCACCTCGCCGCTCACCCCGACCTGCGTCCGGCCGACGTGGCGTACTCGCTGGTCACCACCCGGGCGGCGTTGCCGCACCGGGCCGCAGTGACCGGCGACGACGTCGACGCGCTGGTTGCCGGCCTGCGCGCGGTCGCCGAGGACCGGCCGGCCCCCGGCGTGCTGCGCGGGGTGGCCCGCCCCGCCGGCAAGCTCGCCTTCCTCTTCACCGGCCAGGGCGCGCAGCGTCCCGCCATGGGTGTCGAGTTGCACCGCCGGTTCCCGGTCTTCGCCGCCGCCTTCGACGAGGTGGCCGCCGAACTCGACCGGCACCTGCCCCGCCCGCTGCGCCAGGTCGTCTTCGCCGAGCCGGGCTCGCCCGAGGCGGCGCTGCTGGACCGCACCGAGTTCACCCAGCCGGCGCTGTTCGCGTACGAGGTGGCGGCGTACCGGCTGGTCACCGCGTGCGGGCTGCGCCCGCAGTTCCTGCTCGGCCACTCGATCGGCGAGCTGGCCGCCGCGCACGTGGCGGGGGTGCTGTCGCTGTCCGACGCTGCCGCCCTGGTCGTCGCCCGGGGTCGGCTGATGCAGGCCCTGCCCGCCGGCGGGGCGATGCTGGCGGTGCGGGCGTCCGAGGCCGAGGTGGCCCCGCTGCTCGACGACCGGGTCGCCCTGGCCGCCGTCAACGGCCCCGCGTCGGTGGTGCTCTCCGGCGACGCCGACGCTGTGCTCGCGGCCGGCGAACGGCTCGCGGCCCAGGGGCAGCGGACCCGCCCGCTGAAGGTCAGCCACGCCTTCCACTCCGCCCGGATGGACGCCATGCTGGCCGACTTCCGGGTGGTCGCGGAGAAGGTCACCTGGCACCCGCCGACCCTGCCGGTGGTCTCCGACCGCACCGGTGACCTGCTCACCGCCGAGCAGGCCACCGACCCGGGCTACTGGGTCGACCACGTCCGGGACACCGTCCGCTTCTACGCCGGCCTGGCCACCCTGTCCGCCGCCGGGGTGGGCACCTTCCTGGAGCTGGGCCCCGACGGCGCGCTTACCGCGCTGGGCCGGGAGTGTCTGCCCGACGCCGACGCGGCGTCGTTCGTGCCGGTCGGCCGCCGGGACCAGCCGGAGGCGGCCGGGCTGCTCGGCGCGCTCGCCGCCGCCGACCTGCGCGGGGCCGGCGTCGACTGGACCGCCCTCTTCGCCGGCACCGACGCCGGCCGGGTCGAGCTGCCCACCTACGCCTTCGACCACGAGCGGTACTGGCCGGAGCCGATGGTCATCGACTTCACCCGCGGACCGGCGGAGAACACCGCCGACCGGGCGTTCTGGGACGCCGTGGAGACCGACGAGCCCGCCACGCTGGCCGCCGTCCTCGGCGTTGACGCCGACCGGCGGGACGCGCTGACCGACCTGCTGCCCGCCCTCGCCGCGTACCGGGGCCGGCAGCGCCGCCGGTCCGAGCTGGACGCCCTGCGCTACCGCACCGGCTGGACCCGGACCGATCCGCCGCCCCCGGCTGCCCCGGCCACCGGCCACTGCCTGGTCGTCGCCGACTCCGGCGTCGACGTCGGGCCGGTGCTGGCCGCGCTGCGCGCCGCCGGCCTGTCACCGGCGCCCGCCCGCCCCGACGAGCTCGCCGGGGCGCTGGCCGGACCCGCCCCGGCCCTGGTGGTTTCGCTGCTCGCCGTGGGGGAGCCGGACTTCGGCTTCGGGACGGGCGCACTGGCCGGCACCGCCGTGCTGGTCCGGGCCCTCGCCGACGCGGGCGTCACCGTGCCGCTCTGGTGCGTGACCCGGGGTGCGGTGGCCGTGGACGCCGACGATCCCGCGCCGGACGTCGCCGGCGCGTACCTCTGGGGCCTGGGCCGGGTGCTGGCGTTGGAACAGCCCCGGCTCTGGGGCGGCCTGGTGGACCTACCGGCGGAGGCCGACGACGCTGCCTTGGCCGCGCTGGCCCGGGTGATCGTGGCCGACGCCGCCGAGGACCAGCTCGCGGTCCGCGCCGGCGGGGTGTACGCCCGGCGGTTGGAACCCGCCCCCACCGGCCCGGCCGCAGCCGACGAGGACTGGCGGCCCCGGGGCGCCGTGCTGGTGCATGGGACGGCGGCCGTGCGCGCCCCGCACGTGCTGCGCTGGCTCATCGGGCGCGGCGCGACCCACCTCGTCCTCGCCGGCCCCGCCGCGCCCGCCGAACCGGCCGGCGACGGCGTCACCGTCACGACCGTCGACGACCCCGCCACGCTGCCCGAACTTCTGGACCGGCTCGCCGCCGCCGGCTCGCCGGTGCGCACCGTCGTCCACGTCGCCGACTCCGGCGGCACCGGCGACCCGGTCACCGTCGCCGACCCGGCCGGGCTGGCCGCCGCCGTCGCCGAGCGGGTCACCGCCGTGGCGGCACTCGACGCCGCCTGCGCCGACCGGCCGGTCGACGAGTTCGTCATCTTCTCCTCCACCGCCGCCACCTGGGGCAGCGGCGGCGCGGCGGTCGCCGCCGCCACCGGCGCCGGCCTGGAGGCGCTGGCCGCCCGCCGCCGCGCCGCCGGCCGACCGGCCACCGTCGTGGCCTGGGTGCCGTGGGTCGACGAGGTCGCCGAGCCGGCGCAGCTGCGCCGCCGGGGCGTCCGGCCGCTGGACGCCGAGCTGGCCGTGGCCGCGTTGCAGCAGGCGGTCGGGCGCGGCGACGACCAGCTCGCCGTCGCCGACGTCGACTGGCCCACGTTCGTGCCGGCTTTCACCGCGGTACGCCCCAGCCCGTTGCTGCGCGGCGTGCCCGAGGCGACGGCCGTCGCCGGGGCGGACGGGCGGCCCGTCGGCGAGGTGACCGACCCGGCCCGGGTACTGCGCGACCGGCTCGCCGGCTGCTCCGCCGCCGACCGGCACCGGATCCTGCTCGACCTGCTCCGGGCGCACGTGGCCACGGTGCTCGGGCACGCATCGCCCGGGGCGATCGAGGCCGACCGGGACTTCTTGGAGCTGGGCTTCGACTCGCTGACCGCGCTGGAACTGCGCGACGCGCTGCGCCACGAGACCGGCGCGGAGCTGTCGGCCACCCTGCTGTTCGACTACCCCACCCCCACGGTGCTGGCCCGGCACCTGCTCGGCCAGATCCTCGGGGCGGGCGCGGCCGGTGACGCGGAGGCCAGCTCCGGTGCCGGCACCCCGGAGGGGGCTGGCGGCATCCTGGGCGGGCTGTTCCGCCAGCCCAAGGCCCGAGATGACGCCGCCGGGTACGCCGAAGTGCTGGTCAAGCTCGCCCAGTTCCGGCCCAGCTTCACCGAACCGGCGCAGCTCGCCCGTCCGGCCGGCATCCTCCGGCTGGCCGAGGGGCCCGGCACGCCGGTGGTCTGCTGCTGCACCATGTCGCTGCTGTCCGGCCCACACGAGTACGCCCGCATCGCCGCCGGCTTCCGGGGTGACCGGGACGTGTGGGCGCTGCCCAACCCCGGCTTCGGGGTGGGCGAGGAACTCCCCGCCGACCGGGGCGCGCTGCTGCGGGTGCACGCCGACACGGTGCTGCGCGCCGTCGGGGGCGGCCCGTTCGTGCTGGCCGGCCACTCCGGCGGTGCGATGGTGGCCAACCTGCTCGCCGGGGAGTTGGAGCGTCAGGGTCGCCCGCCGACCGCGGTGGTGCTGATGGACACCTACCCGGCCAACAGCGAGGTGCTCGGCGGCTGGACGTCGCAACTGCTCGACGGGATGGTCGAGCGGGACAGCGCGTATACGCCGATGGACGACTACCGGACCACCGCGTGGGCGGGTTACCTGCCGCTGTTCCTGGACTGGCAGCCCGCCCCCATGGACGCGGCGACCCTGCTGGTCCGGGCCGGCCAGCCGCTGGGGCAGTGGCACGGCGAACCCGACGGCTGGCGGTCCCGCTGGCCGTACCCGCACGAGGTGGTGGACGCGGCCGGCGACCACTTCACGATGGTCGGCGAGCGGGGCCCGGAACTGGCCGCGACCGTGCAGGAGTGGCTGATCGCACAAGGGTTGTGAGGAGGGCCGGCCGGGGCGGGTCGGTGGGGCGCGGTGCCCCTGGTGAGCCCCTAGCAGCCCCTATCGAAGTGATGGACATCTGTCCCATCAGGGACCAGGACGGGAGCATGTCGACGTGGACGAGGCAGTGGTGGTCGAGGAGCTGGTCAAGCGGTACCAGCCCAACATGCCACCGGCGGTGGACGGACTGAGCTTCTCCGTCGCCGCGGGTGAGGTCTTCGGTCTTCTCGGGCCGAACGGCGCGGGCAAGACCACGACGATCGGGGTGCTGACGACCCGGGTGCGGGCCACTTCGGGACGGGCCACCGTCTGCGGGGCGGACGTGGTCCGCTCGCCGGCCGGAGCTCGGCGTCTGCTGGCGGTGGTGCCACAGCGGGTGAACCTGGACCGGGCGCTGAGCGTCCGGCAGAATTTGCTGTTCCACTCGGCGTACCACCGGGTGTCCCGGGCGGCGCGCACGAAGCGGGCGGACGAGCTGCTGGAGCAGATGGGGCTCAAGGACTTCGCCAACGCCCGCACCGACTTCCTCTCCGGCGGCCTGGCGCAGCGCACGATGATCGCCCGGGCGCTGATGCACGCGCCCAGGGTGCTCTTCCTGGACGAGCCCTCCGCCGGCCTCGACCCGCAGTCCCGGCTGTTCGTGCACGACCGGATCGCCGAGCTGAAGCAGTCCGGGGTCACCGTTGTGGTGACCACCCACGACATGGACGAGGCGGAGAAGCTCTGTGACCGGGTCGGCATCGTCGACCACGGCAAGCTGCTCACCCTGGACACCCCGGCCGCGCTGACCCGGACCCTGCCCGGCAGCAGCACCCTGACCCTGGTGGTTGCGGCCGGCGCCCCCGTCGAGGAGGTGCAGGCCGCCCTCGGCAACGTTCCCGACGTCGAGCGGGTCGAGCGGCTGCGCGTCGGCGGGGCGCCGGGCGGGATGCCGATGTTTCCCGGCATGCCACCGATGCCGATGCCCGAGGCTCCCGCGGACCCGGACGCCACCCTGTCCTTCCGCCTCTACACCGACACCGCGCCGGCCAACGCCGTGCCGATGGCGTTGAAGATCCTCAGCGACCTGGGCTGCGAGGTCCGCGACCTCAGCATCGGTCAGCCGAGCCTAGAAGACGTCTTCATCCACCTGACCGGAAGGGAACTTCGGTGAGCGTCACCGTACCCGTCACCTCATCGACCGCGGTCGCGCTGGCCGCGCCGGTGCGCGTACTGGACCAGCTCGCCACCTTCCGGGCGGTGCTCTGGCGCGACCTCTTCGTCACCAGCCGGGAGCTGGGCGCCTTCTTCGCCCAGGTCTTCCTTCAGCCGTTGTTCATGCTGCTGATCTTCGGCAAGGTGCTCACGGGCCTCGGCTACGCCAGCCCCGAATTCGCCAACGTGCTGCTGCCTGGCGTGATCGCGCTCAACGCGTTCCTGATCGGCCTGGAGAACACGGCCCTACCGCTGGTGATGGACTTCTCCTTCACCCGCGAGATCGAGGACCGGCTGCTCTCGCCGATGGCGATCCCGCTGGTCGCGTTCGAGAAGATCGTCTTCGGCGCGATCCGGGGCGTCATCGCCGGTGTGGTGCTGATCCCGATCGGCATGCTCCTGCTCGGCGTCACCTGGCCGCTCTCCACGCTGCTGCCGGTGATCGGGGTGCTGGCCGCCGGGGCGATGGTCGGCTCGGCGATGGGGTTGACCTTCGGCACCCTGGTCCCGCCGCAACGCATCCAGATCATGTTCACCGTGATCATGACGCCGCTGATGTTCACCGGCGCCACCCAGTTTCCGCTGCGTGCCCTCGACTCGCTGCCCTGGTTCCAGTTGATCTGCGCGATCAACCCGCTCACCTACGTCAGCGAGGCCACCCGGTCGCTGGTCGCCCCGCCCGGGGTGCAGTCGGTGCCGCTCTGGCTGGACCTGATCGTCCTCGCGGGCGTGTTCGTGCTCTTCTCCGCGATCGGCATCCGCGGCTTCATGCGTCGGGCGATGGACTAGGGGGCCGGTGCGATGACGGCCACCGAGGGCCCACTGCTGATCGTCACCTCAGGCAGCTCCGGGCTGTTCAATCCGCTGTTCACCCTGGCCGGCGAGCTGAAGCGGCGGGGGGTGCGCCGGGTCTGGTTCGCCTGCACCGACGAGCGCCGGGCCGACGTGGAGGGCCTTCCCGGCGACGGCGAGGTGCGCTTCGTGTCGCTGGGCGAGGCCCGGCTGGACGTGCGCCCGGAACACTGGGACGACGAGAAACACCGGCGGATGTCCGCCGGTTCGCGGGTGGAGAACTTCGCCAGCTACGTGGACACCTCCGTCGACTACGACTACCTGCACGAGCTGTACGAGCGTTGCCTGGCCCTGATCGATGAGGTGTCGCCGGCGCTGGCCGTGGTGGACTCGTTCGCCTCGTTCGGCATGGACGCGATGACCACGCTGGGCGTCCCGTTCGTGATCAGCGTGTCGGTGCCGCCGTCGAACTTCCTCCAGGACAACCTGCCGCCGACGTACCCGACGCCGCTGTCCGGCCTGCCGCTGCACATGAGCCCGAGCCAGCAGGCCGCCAACCGCCGGCACCGGGACGCGCTGCTACGTACCCTGATGGAGCCGGAACGGCTGGCGCGCAGCACCGCCGCCGCGCAGCGCCGTGGGGCCGCGGGCATCGACAACGTGGAGCTGCGCCCCTCGATGTACGCCGACGCGGCGGAGGCGCTGATGGCGTACACGGTCTTCGGGCTGGAGTACCCGTTCGCCACCGCCCCCACGAAGCTGCGAATGGTCGGCTCGATGGTGCCCCGGGAGATCGCCGCAAGCCCCGACGGCGCGGAGCTGCGCGGCTGGCTGGACGCCCACGAGTCGGTGGTCTACATCGGCTTCGGCACCATCATGCGACCGAACGCCGCCCAGGTGGCCGCGCTGGTCGAGGTCGCCGCCCGGCTCGCCCCGGAGCACCATGTGCTGTGGAAGCTCCCCGCCGACCGGCAGCGCTTCCTACCGTCGGCCGACTCACTGCCGGCCAACCTGCGGGTCGAGTCGTGGCTCCCGTCGCAGGTGGAGGTGCTGGCGCACCCACACGTGCGGGTCTTCTTCAACCACGCCGCCGCCAACGCGATTCACGAGGCGGCCTGGTTCGGCGTGCCGCAGCTGGTGCTGCCGTTCTGGCTGGACTGCCACGACGGCGCGGTCCGGGTCGTCGACGCGGGCATGGCGCTGGCCGTCGAGCACGACGACACCCTCGACGTCGCGGACATCGTGGCGAAGCTGCGCCGGCTGCTCACCGAGGGGTCCTTCCGGGACCGGGCCGGGCTGTGGAGCCGACGGCTGCACCAGGCCGGTGGGGCCGCCGCCGCCGCCGACCTGGTGCTGCGGCACCGCGCCGGGGCGGCGTCGCGCCGGGCCGGCGCCCCGGTCGTCGGCTGAGGGCCCCTCCTTTCGTACGCGAGAAGGGGGCGCCGCGGTGGTCACCCACCGTGGCGCCCCCGTCGGGTCGGTCAGGACGCGGCGCCCTGGGGCTCCTCCGCCAGCGGCTCCGCGTACGCGACGAGCCGGGCCGGCAGGTCGGTGCGCCGTTTCACGTCGAGCTTGCGGTAGACCCGGGTCAGGTGCTGCTCCACCGTGCTCACCGTGATGAACAACTTGCTGGAGATCTGCCGGTTGGTGTGCCCCTGGACGGCCAGCGCGGCCACCCGGCGTTCGGCCTCGCTCAGCCCGTCGTCCGGCTCCGGCACCTCGCTGCTCGCCGGGTACGCGGGAAGCAACCCGCCGCCCGACTCCCGCCGGATCAGCCGCTGGGCCAGCACCGAGGCTCCGCAGTCCTGCGCGAGCTGGTAGGCCCGGCGGACCAGCAGCCGGGCGCGCGCCGAGTCACCGGCCCGTTGCAGGGTCTGCCCGGTGTCGCCGAGGGCCCGGACCAGCTCCAGCCGGTCGCCGCAGCCCTGGAGCAGGTTGACCGACTCGGAGAGCAGCTTGCGCCGATGGTCCGGGGCGGCGGTGGTGGCGAGCAGCCGCAGCGAGCGGCCCCGGGTCCGGTCGTCGACCCCGTGCGGCACGCGCAGCTGTTCCTGGAGCAGCTGGGTGGCGTGTGTCTTGTTGCCCACGCTGAGCTGCACCCGGGCCAGCTCCAGCCGCCACGGCACCAGCCCGGCCACGTCGATGCCCCAGGTGCGCATCAGCTCACCGCACCGGCGCAGGTCGGCGATCGCCGCGTGCGGCCGGCCCATCACCAGGTGGTGCCGGCCCCGGGCGGCCAGGTAGTGCACGCCCAGCGGGGTGCGGAACATGCCCGCCGGGACCGCGTGGGCCAGCCAGCGGTCGGCCTCGGAGAAGCGGCCGGCCTCGGTCGCGGACGCGATCAGCGTGGCCAGCGGGCCGGCGATCGCCACCCCCCAGGCCGGGGCGGGGATGTCCTCCAGCGCAGCCCGGGCATGGTGCTCCGCGCCCGGCAGGTCGCCCAGGCGCAGGGCCGCCTCCGCCCGCACCGCCCGGACGACGGCCCGCCAGACCGGGGCGTGCCGGACTGCCGTCCGGTCGAGCAGCACGTCGCTCCAGACCACGACCCGGTCCGAGCGGCCCGTCCAGAGCAGTGCCAGCAGCGGGGCCGTGAGCAGCCCGAGCGCGCCGTCGTCGGTGTGGTGCCGGTGCAGCAGCTGCTCGGCGGTGGCCACGGTGTCGTGCTCGCCCGTCGGCATCAGCGCCGTGCCGAGCACCGTCACCGCCTGGAGCTGCGGGCTGATCGTGGTCGGCGCGGTCGCCGCCCGGCTCCAGGTGCTCGGGGTCTCCCGTACGGAGGCCAACTGGTCGGGGTGGGAGAGGGAGACCAGCAGCTGCATGGCCCGCAGGCGACCCGCGGTGCTGGCGGTGGGGCCGTGGTCGTCGTCGGGGGAGAATCCGCTGACCGCCTCGGTAGCCTCCTCCATCCGCCCCTGCCAGAGCAGGTACGGCACGGTGGACAGGGCCGCGCCGGTGGACCACCCGTCGGCCCGGGCGCTCTCCACCAGCTCGGTCAGCTGCCCGTTCACGGCCAGCGGGTTGACCTGCCAGCGGGCGTTGACCACCATCGCGGTCGTCGCGCTGCGCTGCTGGTCGTCCATCTCGGCGCGGGCGACCAGCCGCAGGCAGGCCGACGCCACGTCCGGTCGACCCGACGCCAGGGCGTGCGCGGCGGCGTCGGAGAGCACGGGCACCACCCAGGCGGCGTCCGCCCACGCGGCGGCGACCAGGTGCTCGGCCACCACGCCGGGCTCGGCGCCGTGCTCGTGCAGCACCTCGGCGGCCCGCTGGTGCAGGCTGCGGCGCTCCTCGGGGGACATGTCGGCGAGGATCGAGCGCAGGATGCGCGGGTGGCGCAGCTCGTCGGCCTCCATCAGACCGGAGGTGCGCAGCACCCGTACCGCCGGTGCGGCGCACTCGGGCACCATGTCGAGCAGGTGACCGAGCAGCTCGGTGGGGGCGGGGCGGTTCAGTACGGCCAGTGCGTGCGCCACCCGGCGTACCCCCGGCTCGTGCCGGTAGAGGCAGCCGAGCACGGCCTGGTCGAACGCGTCGCCGTTGCTCGCGTCGGGCACCCGGTCGTCGTCGGCCTCGCCCCGGGAACGCTCGTCGATCAGAGCCCGGGTGAGCAGCGGGTTGCCGCCGGTCATCCGGAGGCAGCGCTCGGCCGTCTCGCGGGCGGCGGCCCCGCCGTCGGGGTCGACCAGCCGGGCGATCGCGTCGACGGTCAGCGGCGGCAGGGTGATCCGCGAGAAGTACGGCTGACTGAGCAGTTCGGCGCGGAACTGCGGGTGCGGTGGACGCTGCGTCGATGCCTCGGCCAGCAGCACCATGATCCGGGCGTGGCGTAGCCGGCGGGTGACGTACAGCAGGCAGTGCAGTGACGCCGGGTCGGCGTGGTGCACGTCGTCGACGGCCAGGACCAGCGGCCCGGCGTCGGCGAGGTCGAGCAGGACGGTGAACAGGCCGTGCAACAGGGGCGCCCAGACCCGGTCGCCGGCGACCGGCTCGCCGTCGGGCTCGGGCAGCGGCAGCGCGAAGGCGGTGTCGCGCATCAGGTTCTCGACCCGTACCGCCGCCTCGTGGTCCAACCGGGCACTGTGGAACAGCTGTCCCAGGACCCCCAGGTGCAGTCCGTGTTCCGCCCGGGAGCCGGCGGCGCTGAGCACCCGCCCCCCGGCCGCCCCCGCCCACTCGCTGAACGTCTCCAACAAGCTCGTCTTGCCGCTGCCCACCGCTCCGGTCACCAGCGCGACGTGTCCGCGTTGCTGCTCCTCACAGGCGCCGAACGCCTTTCGGAGACGGGCGGTCTGTTCTTCTCGCTGCACCAGCACCACTCGTGTCAGCCCTTCTCGTACGCGGTGTCGAACCGGGACCACCGGTACCGACCGACACCGCCTCCCCCAGGCCAGACAGCCGCCCCTCCGCCACCTACCCGCCATTGGGTGGGTGGCTGAGCGCACCGGGCCGCCATGCCGGGTGGACCTGGACGTTCCCCTGCCGGACCGCGCTCCCCAGCGAGCGATTCGACGTCCAGGCGAGTCTGGCACCGGGCTGGTGGTGCGACAACGGGAGCGAGACCCCATCGTTTCGTGGCCAAACCTGCGGATCTCATTGCCTATTAGGGGTTGCGATCGCGCCACAAGGGGTGCAGGGGTCGACCGAACGGTGTCGCGAGTAGACACGATCGACGACGGTTGTCGACGATGCGGGGTGATGGTGTCATATGGTCGTTCGTTCCCGGGGCGCCAGCTGAGGGCTCGCCCCGGCCGCCGGGCCCGGCAGTGACTCTCGGTCAGGCCGGGACGTCGCCGTCCGGGCACCGGCCGACGCGGGGGACCCCCAGGTGCTCGGCCGGCGTCGCGCCGGGCCGGCTCAGGCGCAGCCGGGCGGCCAGCTCACCGCGGGAGTTGACGTCGAGCTTGCGGTAGATCCGGGTCAGCCGTTGCTCGATGGCGCTGACCGTCAGGAAGAGCTTCTCGGCGATCTCCCGGTTGGTGTGGCCCTGCGCGGCCAGGGTGGCCACCCTGGCCTCCGTGTCGCTGAGTCCCGCCACCACGACCGTCACGTCGGGGTCGGCCTCGGTCGACCCGCTGCGGGCGGTGGCGATGCCGGGCCGTAGCACCGGGATGCCGCACTCCTGCGCCAGCGTCCGGGCGGCCCGCGTCGCCTTGCGGGCCTGCCGCAGGTCACCGGCCTGCTGGTAGGCGTGCCCGAGGTCGGTGAGGCTGTGCGCCAACTCCATCCGGTCGCCGCACTGGCGCAGCAGGCGGACCGAGCTGCGCAGGTGCGGGATCGGGTCCCGACCGTCCTCCGCGGCGGCCAGCACCCGCAGGGCGGCGGCCCGGTTTCGGACGTGCGTGGGCCGTAGCCGGCGCAGCTCCTCCCGGACCAGCTTCTCGGCCTGCCGACTGCGGCCGAGCTGGAGCAGGGCCCGGGCCGACTCGGTCCGCCAGGGGAGCAGGGCCGGCAGGTCCAGTCGCCACGACGTCATCAGCTGCCCGCAGAGCTGGAAGTCGGCCAGGGCGCTCTCCGGGCTGCCGGAGGCGAGCGCGTGCAGCCCACGGGCATGCAGGTAGTGCAGACCGAACGGGGTCTCGAAGAGCATCGGCGGCACCGGGATCTGGAGGCAGGCCGCCGCCGCGTCGAGCTCGTCCATGAAGGTCAGGGCGCGCAGCCGGATGGCCAGCGGAATCCCGATCACCACGCCCCAGCCCTTCGGCGAGAGTTGGGCCAGGGCGGTGTCGGCGAGCTTCTGCGCCCGGGGCAGGTCGCCGCGAAGGCCGGCGATCCCCGCCTCGAGGGCGGCGAGCATCGCCGCCGGGGTGGGTTGCCGGTTCGTGGTGGCGGTGCGGCCCAGTCGGCCGCACCAGTCGGCGGCCAGGTCCAGCCGGTCGGCGTAGATCAGCGTGATCAGTGCGCAGACGGCGGTCCACATGTTCCGCTCGTCGTTCAGTCTGATCGTGGCCAGCGTCCGCTCGGCGTCCTCGACGGCGCCGGCGTCGCCCCGTTCGAGCACGGAGATCACCATGGTGATGCCCTGGAGCCGCCGCTTGACCTTGGCGATGGTGAGCGGGTCCCGGCTGGTCAGGGTGGGCGCCGACCGGTCGATACCCACCCCGGGGTAGAGGCTGGTCAGCCAGCCCTTGGTGACGAGCAGTTCGGCGGCGGAGCGCGGGTCCCTGCTGTCGGGCCGGTCGCCGAGGTGGTGGACCAGCTCGAGGGCCCTGTCGAGCTCACCGTGCCAGAGCAGGTACTGAATCGGCCCCGCGGCCAGCCGACTGTTCAGGTGCCCGGCCCGGACGGCGCTGGCCACGCCCAGCAGGTGGGGGACCACGGCCTGCGGGTCGAGCCGCCACTCGGCGCGGGCGAGCGCGGAGCGGATCCGCGCTCGGACGGAGTCGTCGGCGCAGTCCCGGTTGGCGCGGCGCAGGAAGCGCAGGGCGGTGTCGACCTCGCCTTCCAACAGCGCCTGCTCACCGGCATCGAGCAGCGCCTGGGCCATCCAGGGCTGGCCGAGCTCGTCCGTCCTGGCCAGGTGCCGGGCGACTCGGACCGGTGGCGCGCCGTCCTCGTGCAGCAGGCAGGCGGCTTCCCGGTGCAGCCGGGCGCGCTCCTGCGCGGTCATGCCGTCGAGCACGGCCCGGCCGACCACGGGGTGCAGCCCGGCGTCGCCGATCAGGCCGGCACTGGTCGACTCATCGATCGCCCGCAGGCTCGACCCCGAGCGGACGTCGACGAGTTGGGGCAGCAGGCTGCCGTGCAGGGGCTCCTCGGTCACCGCGAGCACCCGGGCGGCCTTGAGCACCAGGTGCTCGCAGCGGTAGAGGCAGCTCAGCACGGCCTCCCGGAAGGCCTCGCCGACCTCCGGCCGGCTGGTGCGGTGCGGTGCGTCGGCCAGGTGGTCGTCGGCGAGCGCCTGCACCAGTAGGGGGTTGCCGCGGGTGACCCGGTGCGAATCCTCGGCGATGGCCCGCGCGGTCGGCACGCCGAGCCGGACGGCCAGGGCCCGGTAGGTCCCGTCGCGGGTGAGTAGGGGGAGCCGGAGGCGGTGCAGCCGCGCGGGTTGTAACAGCTCGGCGTATACCTCGGGGTGCCACGGACGGGTCCGGGGCGCCTCGGTCAGCACGATCAGCACGGCGAGGCCGGAGACGCGCCGGGCCAGGTAGTCCAGGCAGCGCAGCGACGGCATGTCGGCGTGGTGGACGTCGTCGACCGCGATGACCAGCGGGCCCCGCGCGGCCAGTTCCAGCAGGGCGCCACCGATCGTCGCGGTGATCCGGGCGGGCCCCTCCCGGTCGTCGTCGTCCATGTCGGCCCAAGCGAGGGTGGCCTCGTCGAGCAGCCGCTCGAGGCGGGCGCGTTCGTCGGCCTCGAGCGGTGCCGCCCGGACGAGCTGGCGGACGACCTCCAGTGGGACGGTGCGCTCGGCGCGGGAGGCGCTCGCCCCGAGGAACCGGGCGCCGGCCCCGGTGGTCCGACGGGCGAAGGCCTGCAGCAGGCTGGTCTTGCCGGCGCCGACGCAGCCGGTCAGCACGGTGACCGGCCGCTGTTCGGCGAGGGGGTCGGCGGGGCTGAGCAGGCCGACGAGCCGGCGCGCCAGCAGGTCGAGCTGGCAGGACCGTTCGATCAACTCCATGGACGTGGCCTCGGTCGGGGCGCATGGTTCGCCGTCACCGGGTGCGCCACCTTCCCTGGTTTGCCATCGCGCCGGACGAAAGCGGGGATCGGCAATTGCCGACCCATTCCCGTATTGGCGAATGCGGACGAGTGTCACACTCCGTGGATGAACCATCGATTAACTTGACTGACCGGTTTTTCTGCACCTGGCTCTACCAGCACCTTCGACAATTCTCGGACCCGCTCGGCCACGTCCCTCGTGTTATCGACCGCCGTACATGCTGGGAGTATGGCAGTCTGGCAATTGGGCGGCAAGCGGAAGTTCTGTAAAGGATGAGCAAACATTGGCCGGGGGCGTCGCCGGCCGGCCGGCGCGGTTCGCGGGAGCCGACAGCGGAACGTCATCGAGTGAATTCATAACGTGATGAGTGAGCGATTGTTTGGCCGGTTGATACCCTTTTCGGGGCTTGCCGACAATTGGGTGGAAAGGGCGGCGAGGTCCGCGTCGACCGGGGTGAGCGCTCGCTGCGCGAAGCTGGTGCGCTGATCCCTCCCCGCCGGCCCCCGGCACACGGCTTGGCCTGGCCCTGCGGGTGGTCGGGGTGGGGCGGCGACCCCGCCCCACCCCGAGGGCCCGGCGGTCCGTTCGCCGGCAACCGTCGCCCGGTGTCCGGCGGGTGGGCAAGTTCATCCCGGGCCGGGGGATCGGGTGCGGCCGGACCTCGGGGAGCAGAAGGGCGGGGCCGGAGCCGGGCCACTGGCCCGCCCTCGTTCCCGTCGGGCGGGGTGGCCGGCGTTCCCAGGTCCGCGACGGTGCCCGGCGGGACCGCCGCAGGGCTGTTGCCGCCGCCCGGTGGCGCGGGACCGTTGAGCGCCGATGGGTGTCGGCCCGGCCCGGTGGCGGGTGCGATCCCCGACCGGTGGCCGACGCTCCCTCCCGGGACGGGGCGCGGGAGCGAGGGCACCCTCGGTGGCGTCGGCGCCCCTTGGCTGATTCGGGCATTTGCAAAACAATCATCGCTTTGTTGGTTAATGGCGGATTGTCCGTGAGCGCGGGGCTCGCCCGTCGGCTACCGAAGCGATCGCGGTCTGCCTGGCAGAATCAACATGATGACCGGTGGCAATATGTAGATCATCCGATATGAATGGTGGGCAATTTCGCTGCGGGAGCCGCCGCCATAATTTTCGGCGACCGCCGGTCGGTGCCGACCGTGATCCGTCGGCGGGCGGGGCCACGCGTTTCCGTCAATGGGCACGCGGAGGCTGGCACGGTGGCGGTCCCGCCTGGCGCATCGGCCCGGAAGGGGGTGGACGTTGCGCTGGCGCACTCAGCGGCACGGCTAGGGAAAATGCCGTGTAGCCAGAGTCCCGGGCCGGCGGTAAATCCGCTGGGCCCGTACGGTCGATGGCGATGATCGTGGGGTTGTCGGCGTCCGGAGATCGCTCGGATGACCAGGAGGTGCTGATGCGGGTCCGACGTAGGGGCAGGAGGCCGGCCCGGAGCGCACGGCCGACGGCACCGACGAGATCGATGGTGGCGTGCGGGCCATCGCCAGCCGCACCGTCTGCGTAGGTGGCCGACAGGACGTGGGCTCCATGGCTTGCCCCGGGCGCGGCACCCGCCCACCCGAGGACGGGAACTCCACCCCAGGCGCGTGCGGCGGCGGAACCGGCTGTCCTTGGCGCCGATGGGCAGGTCAGCGCGGTGCCGGCGAGCTGTCCGGTCCCTTGGCACTGGCACCGGCCCGGGTGCCGAGGGTCCCGCAGGCGATCGGCGCCCGCGAGTTCACCGTGGGCAGGTCCCGTGCCCCGAGCCTGCACCGACCGGTTGCCCCCACACCGCATCGACCACCTCGCACGGCACCCACGACGTCAACTCACCCGGCGGCCCCCGGGCGGACCGTCCTGCCGCCGCTTTGACCAGGCGGGTTAAAGGCTAAAGTGCCACCACGGCGGTGCTCCCGGTTCGCGGCTGTCTCACAGTGGCAAAGCTCTATGCCGAGACCGGGCCGTCCGCATCCAGCGACACGCCGCTCGACAACGTTCCCACCACCTGACTACGCGGCATTGCGGCTAGGGGTTGTGCCCGGCGATAGCGCAGCCTAATTTCGGGTCACCCGCAGCGAGCGGGGATGGCCGATATGGGGCTACCCGCGCCCATGACGCGAAGGGCTCTGTGGCCGCGATGTCCCCACCACTGCCGACACTCGTCAACGTCCTCGACAGAGGTTAGGGCGGATGACACTGCTGCCGGCACTGGGGGGATCCGGCGTGGACAGGGCCGACGCGGTTCGGGTGGCCGGACGCACGCTCTCCAGCGAAGCCCTGCTCGGCTGCGTGAACGCGGTCGCCGACCGGATCCGGGGCGCCGAGGCGGTTGCGGTCGACGCGACACCCAGCCTGGAGGCGGTGGTCGGCATGGCGGGCGCCGTTCAGGCCGGTGTGCCGTTGGTGCCCCTGCCACCCCAGGCCGACACCACGGAGCGCGCCCGGGTTCTGCGGGAGTCCGGCGCGACCGTGCTGCTCGGTCGCGACGCCATCCACGGGCTGCCCACCGTCCCGATCGACCTGCGGCAGCAGTCCTGGACCCACCAGCCGGAGCCACCCCCGCATGCCGACGCGGTGATCCTCTACACGGGGGGCGCCAGCGGCCCACCGCGCGGAGTGCGGATCTCCCGGCGGGCCATCGCCGTCGACCTGGACCTGCTGGCCGAGGCGTGGCGCTGGAACGGGGAGGACGTGGTGGTCCAGGGCGCCCCGCTGTTCAGAGCGTACGGCCTGGTGGTGGGCCTGCTCGGCGCGCTGCGGGTAGGCAGCCGGTTCGTCCACCTCGACCGGGACGACCCCGCCGGCCCGGCCGGCACCATGTACCTGGCCCTGCCCTGCCAGTGGGCCCGGATCGCGCAGGACCGCCTGTGGGCCCGCTCGCTGGCCCGGGCGCGGGTCCTGGTCTCCGCCGATGCCCCGCTGTCCTCGGCGGTGATCGAACGGATCCGGCTGCTCACCTCGCACTCGCTGATCCAGGGGTACGGCACGACCGAGACCCTCGTCGCGGTGGCCGGGCGGGTGGACGAGCCCCCCGCCGCCGGGGTCGTCGGGACGCCCCTACCCGGTGTCGAGACCCGGGTCCTGGACCGGCAGGGCCGGCCGGTACCGGCCGACGGCGACTCGGCCGGCGAGTTGAGCATCCGGGGGCCCACGTTGTTCAGCGGGTACGTCGACGCGTGCCGGCAGCGGGCGAGCGTCGGGTGGCACGCCACCGGTGACCTGGCGACCGTGGCACCGGACGGGTCGCACCGGATAATCGGGCGGCGCAGAACCGACCTGGTGCACGGTCGCGCCCGCCGGGTGCACACCGGGCAGGTCGAAGAGGTGCTGCTCAGCTACCCCGGGGTCCGCGAGGTGGCCGTCGTCGGTACCCCGCACGGCAGGCTGGGCGAGCAGGTCACCGCGTTCGTCGTCGCCGCCGAGGGGCTCACCGCCCAGGTGCTCATCGACCACGTGGGCCGGTACCTGTCGGCCGGCCAACGGCCCCGCCGGGTGCACTTCGTCGACGAACTGCCGCGCAGCGCGCAGGGCCGGATAAGGAAGTCGCTGCTCATCACCGCCGGCTGACCCGGGCCCGAGGGCCACCGGAGGGGACCAGCCAGCCCCGCGACGCGGGGACGCTCAGCCCTCCACCCAGCCGTGCCGTCGAGCCAGCGCCAGCATCCGCGCGCGCACCGCCACGATCTGCGCCCCGGTCAGGTCCGGCACGGCGGTCAGCAGCGCCTCGGTCGTCTCGGTGGAGAAGGCCCGATCGGAGAGCACGTCGCAGAGGCCCTCCTCGTCGTCGGCCCCGCCCGAAATCTGCCCCGCCTCCCGGCCCCGCCCCGCCGTCGACGTAGTGCCGGGCGCGACCCGGGCCGGCACAGCCCGCTCGCCCGCCGGGGCGGGTCCGAGCACGCGCACCGTCAGGGCCTTGGGGCCGCGGTCGTTCTCCACCGACTCGTACTCCACCGGGACACCGGGGGCCAGTGCCCATTTGTCGCCGTCCACCGTGTTGGCGTGCACGAACACATCGTCTCCGCCGTTGTCCGGGGTGATGAAGCCGTAGCCCCGCACCTCGTCGAACCGCACCACCCTGCCACTCAACATCACTGTCCCGCATCCGTCAGACCGCTGTACGCCCCCGACCTGCCGGGCCGGGGCACCCTCAGATTGGCACCCGTCCCCGTCGCTCTCCACCCGTATCCCACCCCTATCGACGCGATCGCGCCCCGGCGACGGGTCGGCGCGCGCCACCGAAGCGCCTAGCATCGGCGGTTGTGATCGAGCAGATTCTACCCCCGGCCGTGGTGGTGGCCGAATCCTTCACCGACCCCGCCGGCCTGACTCTCTTCCCCGAGGAGGAGAAGCTCGTCGCGAACGCGGTGGAGAAGCGCCGCCGGGAGTTCACCACCGTGCGGCACTGCGCCCGCCGGGCCCTCGGGGAGTTGGGCATCGCCCCGGTGCCGATCGTCTCGGGCGCGCGCGGCGCGCCGGTCTGGCCCGGCGAGGTCGTCGGCAGCATGACGCACTGCGAGGGCTACCGGGCGGCTGCTGTCGGTCGTACGACGGCGTTCGCGACCCTCGGGGTGGACGCCGAGCCGCACGCGCCGCTGCCCGAGGGGGTGCTCGACGCGATCGCCCTGCCGGCCGAGCGGGCCCGGACGGCCGCGCTGACCGCCGCCCACCCCGCCGTCTGCTGGGACCGCCTGCTGTTCAGCGCCAAGGAGTCGGTGTACAAGGCGTGGTTCCCGCTCACCGCCAAGTGGTTGGACTTCGCGGAGGCAGACATCGTGGTCGACGCCGCCGGGACGTTCGTCGCCCACCTGCTGGTGCCCGGCCCGGTCCTCGACGGCGCTCCGGTGGCCGCCTTCCGGGGCCGGTTCCTCGTCGACCGGGGCCTGGTCCTCACCGCCATCAGCATCCCGGCGGCCACCGGCTGACGCCGGTCAGTCCGCCGTCAGCCGCGTCTTCTGCACCTTGCCCAGGGCGTTGCGGGGCAGCGCGTCGACCAGCCGCACCTCGCGGGGGCGCTTGTGCGCCGACAGTTGCCGGGCCACGAAGTCGATCAGCTCCGGCCCGGTCACCCCGTCGCCCACCACGAACGCGGTGACCTGCTGGCCGAGGTCCGGGTGCGGGGTGCCGACCACGGCGGCCTCCCGGACCCCGGGGTGGGCCAGCAGGGCATCCTCCACCTCGCCGGCGCCGATCCGGTAACCGCCACTCTTGATCAGGTCGGTGGCGGCCCGCCCGACGATCCGGTGCCATCCGTCCGGGTCGACCGTGGCGATGTCCCCGGTGCGGAACCAGCCGTCCGGGGTGCGGGTGGCCGTGTCGGCGTCCGGCCGGTTGAGGTACCCGTCGAAGAGGGTCGGGCCGCTGACCTGTAGCTCACCCATCGCGGTCCCGTCTGCGGGCAGCGGCTCGCCGTGTTCGTCGACCAACCGGGTGCGCACCCCGGGCAGCGGCACCCCCACCGTCCCCGGCCGGCGCGGCCCGTCGGCGCGCGCGCTCACCGTGATCAGGGTCTCCGTCATCCCGTACCGCTCGACGACCCGGTGGCCGGTGAGCGTGGCGAGGTCCGCGAAGACCGCTGCGGGCAGGGCGGCGCTGCCCGAGACGAGCAGCCGCGCCGGGCGTAGCGCCCGGGCCGAGTCCGGGTCCGCGGCGATCCGGGACCAGACCGTGGGTACGCCGAAGTAGATCGACCCGGCGGCGGCGGCGTACCGCTCGGGGCGGGGCCGACCCACGTGGTGCAGTCGGCTGCCCAGCCGCAGCGGGCCGAGCACCCCCAGCACCAGGCCGTGCACGTGGAACAGGGGCAGCCCGTGCACCAGCAGGTCGTCGGGCGTCCAGGCCCAGGCCTCGGCGAGCCCGTCCAGGCAGGACGCGACCGCCCGCCGGGAGATCACCGCGCCCTTCGGGGCCCCGGTCGTGCCGCTGGTGTAGAGGATCAGCGCGGTGGCGGCCGGGTCCGGCTCGGGGTGGACGGTGTCCGACCGTCGGGCCAGGTCGATCGGGACCGCCCGTGGGCCCGTGCCGTCGGCCGGACGGTCGTCGTCCGCCGGGACGAGCAGGGCCGTCGCGCCGCAGTCGCGCAGGATGTGGTCGCGTTCCATCGGGCCGGCGTCCGGCGGCACCGGTACGACCGCCGCGCCGGCCAGCAGCGCGCCGACCACGCCGACCACGGTCTCCAGGGTGGACGTCGCCGCTACGGCCACCCGGTCGACGCCGTGCAGGTCGTCGGCCACGGCCGAGGCGAGCCGGCGCAGCTCCATCCCGGACACCGCCCGGTCGTCGACCCGGATCGCGTCCGGGCGGTCGTCGGCGGACTCGGACAGCCAGCTCAGCAGCGGCATGTGGGCGCACCTCTCCAGCGGCTCGGACCCGCGCCCGACCGGCGACGCGCCAGCCGACCACGGCGGACCCGCAGAGCGGGCCGGACCGCCCGGGACGCCGGTAGGGTTCGCGGGGCGCCGGTGCGGTCACGGTGGTCGCCGGAGGCCCGGCACGGCGGGTCCCGGACGATCCGACCGTAGTCGGGGTGCCCCCGGGCCGGCCACCCCTACCGACCGTCGCCGGCCGGTAGGTCGGACGTGGGGTGGGAGGTGGCGTGGTGACCGGTGCGACGATGCGGTGGCGCAGCGCGCCCGAGGTCGTCCGGGGTGCTCGGCACGCTGCGCGGGCGGGGGATCGGGCTGGCGGTGGCGACCGGCCGCAGCGGCGCGCGGGCCCGGGACCTGCTGGGCCGGCTGGACCTGCTGCGACTGCTCGACCACGTGCCGGTACCCCTGTCGGCGGACCCCGTACCCCGATTCGTCAGCCGATGGGTTGATTCGTGCCTCGGATGGCCGGATGATATCCGGCGGCGACCGGCCGTGCGTCGGTCGATCCCCCCGCACCGGGCCTCCCCAGCACCGCGAAATCCCCAGCACCGCGAAATCCCCAGCACCACGGCACCGCTCAGCACGGCGGCACCGCGATTCCCCGAGGGCGCGCCCTCCGGACGACAACCCGCACCCGAGGAGGACGACGCCCATGCCCGTCATCGAAGTCGAGCACCTGCAGAAACGCTACGGCGACAAGATCGCCGTCGACGACGTCTCCTTCACCGTCGACCAGGGCGAGATTTTCGGTGTGCTCGGGCCCAACGGGGCGGGCAAGACCACCACGGTGGAGTGCGTGCAGGGGCTGCGCCGCGCCGACGGCGGGACCGTCCGGGTGCTCGGCCTCGACCCGGTGCGAAACCGCACCGAGGTGCGGCACCGCGTCGGCGCCCAGTTGCAGGAGAGCCAGCTCCCCGACAAGCTGCGGGTCCGCGAGGCGCTGGACCTGTACCGGTCCTTCTACCGCAACCAGGCCGACATCGACGAACTGCTGGACGACCTTGGCCTGACCGCGCAGCGCGACGTAGCCTTCCAGAAGCTCTCCGGTGGGCAGAAGCAGCGGCTCTCGGTGGCCCTGGCGCTGGTCGGCCGCCCGGAGATCGCGATCCTGGACGAGTTGACCACCGGCCTGGACCCGCAGGGCCGGCGCGACACCTGGGAACTGGTCGAGCGGATCCGTGACCGAGGGGTGACCGTCGTGCTGGTCACCCACTTCATGGAGGAGGCCGAGCGGCTCTGCGACCGGCTGGCCATCATCGACGCCGGCCGGGTGGTGGCCATCGACACCCCCAGCGGCCTGCTCGCCCGGGTCAGCACGGAACACCGGGTGTACTTCCGCCCCCTCGACCCGGTGGAGGACTCCCTGCTCGCCGGGCTGCCCGACGTGACCGGGGTGCGTCGCAACGGCGACGAGATCACGGTCACCGGCCCCGAGCAGGTCCTCCAGACGGTGCTCTCGACGCTGTCCGAGCAGAAGATCCGGTACACCGCGCTGCGGGTCGTGCAGCCCACCCTGGACGACGCCTTCGTCTCGCTGACCGGCCGCGGCGTCCGGGCCGCCACTTCGCCGTCGACCGACGAGAGGTCCTCGTGAACGCCCTGTCCAAGCTGATCGCCGTCGAGGCGAAGCTGTTCCTGCGCGAGCCGGTGTCGCTGTTCTTCATCTTCGCCCTGCCGCTGGGCCTGATGCTGGTCTTCGGGCTGCCGCAACGGGGCGCATCCGAGGGGGGCGCCGGGCAACACGCCGAGCTGACCTTCCTGCCGTCCCTCGCGCTGGGCCTCACCATCGGCATGCTGGCGCTGTTCACCCTGCCGATGGCGCTGGGCATCTACCGGGAGCGGCGGGTGCTGCGTCGCCTCGCCACCACGCCGGTCAACCCGGCCCTGTTGCTGGTGGCGCAGGTGGTCGTCAACCTGGTGATGGGCGTGGCCGGGGCGGTCGTCACCGCGATCGGCGTGCGGTTCCTGCTGGACCAGCCGGCCCCGGCCAACGTGCCCGGCTTCGTGCTGGCGTTCCTGCTCGGAGTGGCCTGCCTCTTCTCCATCGGCCTGCTCATCGCGGCGCTCGCGCCGTCCGCCCGGGCGGCCCAGTCCATCGGGCCGACGCTCTTCTTCCCGCTGCTCTTCCTCGCCGGTGCCTGGCTGCCGCGCGACCAGATGCCGGCCGTACTGGCCCGGATCGGCGACTACTCGCCGCTCGGCGCGACCGTCGACACGATTGCCGCGGCCTGGGCGGGCGACAGCCCGGCCTGGCCGCAACTGCTCGCCCTGGCGATCACCGCCGTCCTCGGCAGCGTGCTCGCCATCCGTTTCTTCCGCTGGGAGTAAGCCTTCCCCATGCCTTCCGTGGGGGAGGGTTCCCCGCTCACGGCGCCGTGCCGGTCCTGGCCGACACGGCGCCGTTGTGCGCGCGGCCCCTCTGCTAGGGGTGGTTAAGGGTGTCCGTCGAGTGTGATCTGTATTACGTTTGGCGCGGACGGGACGTCAACCGGCCAGCGGGAGGGCGTTCTCCCGCCGCCTGTTCCGTCTCCGCGGACGGGGTGCCGCCCCCGCCGGTAACCCGCGCCGCCACCAGGCCGGCGTCCGAGGCGGAGCGACGAGCGACGGAGGTCGTGCGATGACAGTTTCCGATCCCGCCCCCACCCTCTCGACGGCGGGCCCCATCGTCAACGGCGACGATCGGTTCGCCCGGCCGGTTCCGGCCAGGACCATCAGCGACGAGGCCGCCAGCATCATCGACGTGGTGCTGGAGGGTGGGCCGGTCAACCTCCCGGGCGACCTGCGCAGCCGCCAGGTCTCCCCGGTGGAGCACAAGATCAAGGTGCGCCACTACGGCGGTTACGAGCACTTCGAGCGGGACATCTCCGGGGTCACCGGCGAGGTGCCCGTGGTCTTCCACTGGACCGGCCGTACCCGGATCGCCGAGTAACGGGAGCAGGCGGTGCGATGATCCGCGGCCCGGCCCCCGGCTCAGGGCCGGCCGGGGGAGAGCCGGTGGGTCAGCGCCGTGTGCCGGCGGCCGGTGCCCGCGGTCCGCACCGCTATCGCCAGTGCCCTGCGCGAGCCGGCCAGCACGACCAGCTTTCGGGCGCGGGTGACGGCGGTGTAGAGCAGATTCCGCTGCAACATCGGGTACGCGCCCATGGTCACCGGCACCACCACCGCCGGGTACTCGCTGCCCTGCGACCGGTGCACCGTGATGGCGTACGCGTGCTGCAACTCGTCGAGCTCGTGGAACTCGTAGCTGACGTCCTCGTCCTCGTCGGTGCGTACGACCAGGGTCTGGTCGTCGACGTCCAGGGCGGTGACCACCCCGACGGTGCCGTTGAAGACCCCGGCCGTGCCCTTGTCGTAGTTGTTGCGGACCTGGATCACCTTGTCGCCGATCCGGAAGACCCGCCCGCCGTGCCGCCGCTCCGGCGTGCCCTCGCGGTGCGGGGCGATCGCCTGTTGCAGCAGGGTGTTCAGGTTCCCGGCACCCGCCGGCCCACGCAGCATCGGGGTGAGCACCTGCACGTCGCGGGGGCGCAGGCCGAACCGGCGCGGGATCCGTCGGGCCACGATGTCGACCACCTGCTCGGCGGTGACCTCCGGGGAGTCGCTGGGGAAGAGAAAGAAGTCGGGGTGCTCGCCGAACACCGGCGCCTGCCCGGCGTTGATCCGGTGCGCGTTGACGACCACGCCCGACTCCTGCGCCTGCCGGAAGATCCGGGTCAGCCGCACCCGGGGCACGGTGTCGGCGGCCAGCACGTCGCGCAGCACCTCGCCGGCGCCCACCGAGGGAAGCTGGTCGACGTCGCCGACCAGCAGCAGGTGCGCACCGGGCGGGATCGCCTTGACCAGCTTGTTGGCCAGGATCAGGTCGAGCATCGAGGCCTCGTCGACCACCATCAGGTCCGCGTCGACCGGGTTGTCCCGGTCGAAGGTGGCCTCCCCGCCGGGGCGTAGCTGGAGCAGGCGGTGCACGGTGGTGGCCGGGTGGCCGGTCAACTCGGTGAGCCGCTTCGCCGCCCGGCCGGTCGGCGCGGCCAGCACGATCTTCGCGTTCTTCGCCGCGGCCAGCTCGATGATCGACCGTACGGTGAACGACTTTCCGCAGCCGGGGCCCCCGGTCAGCACGGCCACCCGGGAGGTCAGCGCCAGCCGTACCGCCTGTTCCTGCTCCGCCGCCAGCTCGGCGCCCGTGCGGGCCCGCAGCCAGGCCAGCGCCCGGGGCCAGTCCACGTCGGCGAAGGCCGGCATCCGGTCCACCGGGTCGCGCAGCAGCCGGACCAGGCTCGCCGCGAGGGCCGACTCGGCCCGGTGGAACGGGACCAGGTATATCGCCGGGATGACGGCGCCCTCGTTGCTCCGGTTCGGCACCGCCTCGGCGACCACGCCATCCTCGGTTGCCACCAGCTCCGCCAGCGCGGCGGCGACCAGCGCCGCCGGCACCTCCAGGATCGCCGCGGCGTCGGCGACCAGGTTCGGCTCCGGCAGGTAGCAGTGGCCGTCGTCGGCGGCCTCGGAGAGCGTGAAGCGGATGCCGGCGCGCACCCGCTGCGGGCTGTCATGCGGGATGCCGACGGCCTTGGCGATCCCGTCGGCCGTCCGGAAGCCGATGCCCCACACGTCGGAGGCCAGCCGGTACGGGTCGTCGCGGACCACCGCGATCGAGTCGTCGCCGTACTGCTTGAAGATCCGAACGGCGTGCGAGGTGGAGACGCCGACCCCCTGGAGGAAGATCATCACCTCCTTGATGGCCTTCTGCTCCTGCCAGGCCGCGCCGATCGCCGCGGTGCGCTTCTTCCCGAGGCCGTGCACCTCGACCAGCCGGCCGGGCTCCTCCTCTATGATCCGCAGCGTGTCCACGCCGAAGGCGGCGACGATCCGGGCCGCCATCTTCGGGCCGATCCCCTTGATCAACCCCGAGCCCAGGTAGCGCTCGATGCCCTGGATCGTCGCCGGCAGCACAGTGGAACAGCTGTACACCTCGAACTGCCGCCCGTACTTCGGGTGCGACCCCCACCTGCCGACCAACCGCAGTCGCTCCCCGGGTTGCGCGCCGGGCAGGGCGCCGACCACGGTGAGCAGGTCGTCGCCGGAGCGGTCCGTGGCGACCCGGGCGATGGTGTACCCGGTCTCCTCGTTGGCGTACGTGACGCGCTCCAGCACCGCCTCGAGCACGGTGCCGCGCGCGGGGGCGCCGGGGGCCGTCGGCGGATGGGCGACCGGCGCGGTCGGGTTCGCGGGCATCGCCACGATGATGGCAGAGGCTTCGTCGTGCGCGGCCACCGCGACCCGCCGGCCGGGAACCGGCGCCGAAGGTCAGCGGCGGGTGGTGATCACCAGGCCGCCGTGGCGACGGCGGTGCCGCCAGTAGAGGTCGCGCCGGGCGCCCTTGGGGAAGCCTGCCTGCCAGGGCTTGATCGGTCCGGCGGGGTGGACGACCGCCGAGTCGGAGAGCTTCCCGCCGAACTCCGGCTCCCGCCGCCAGGCCATCAGGTCGTTCCACTGCCGGGGCAGCCGCAACCAGTTGCCGTACACCGCGTAGTTGAGGGCGTCCTGGTCCGGATACCGCGACTCACGGGCGTGCCGGGCAAGGTACGACAGCGACTTCTCGGTGACCTCGTACTCCTTCCACCGCAGGACGTCGATGAGCAGCACCCCGGAGTTGAAGTACAACGCCCACGGGTCCAGGTCCGGGTACCCCGCGAGGCCCGGGATGCCGCCCATGTCGAGCAGCCGCCGGTTGAACGGGTCCATGACCGCGCCCAGCGGGGTGCCGCCCATGTCGACGTCGAAGAGGGGGGCCAGCGTGTTCGTGCACATCGTGTCGCAGTCCAGGTAGAGCACCCGCCGCACATCGGCGGGGAGGGCGGCCGGGACCAGCAGGCGCAGGTACATCGCCGAGGACAGGTACGACATCACCGGGTCGCTGCTCCTGGGCAGGCTGACCCGGGAGGCGTCCACTCGGAGGTACTTCACCGAGGCGTCCGGCCCGGCCGCCTCCGTCAGGATGGCGCGCGCCGCGGTGGTCACGTTGTCGGCCGCGATCAGCCAGTACCGGATCGACCGGCCCGGGTTGGACTCGGCGACGGTCGACATGACGACCGCCGCGTGGGAGGCGTAGGCGGCGTCGAAGGTCAATGTGATATCCACGGGCTCTCCTCCGCGCGGCTAAGCGTGAACCCCGTGAAATTTATTGTCGAATTGCGGGCTCCGCAAGAAAGTAGCGCATTCAATCACCCGTATCTTCGCTGCTGGTAGGGCTGGGGTGATCTCCCCTGCATTGACCCCTGAATATCTCTTCGGCGCTTGACCGCGAGCCCGGCGGTCGGTGCGGGCCGGGCGGTCGACGACCGGGCGGCCGGGCGGGCCCGACGGCTCGGCGCAGGTTCCTTGCGCCGGCCGCAGGTTTGCCGGGCCGCTCCTGCGGTACTGCGCGGGGGAGACCCGACGCCGAGGAGGACCGCATGGACGTGACCGACGTGCTGACCGAGACCTACGGCCGGCTGCCCGGCCTGGTCCGCGCCGCCGTGCAGGGGTTGTCGCCGGAGCAGTTGCGCCGGGTGCCCGCGCCCGGCGCCAACCCGATCGGCTGGCTGGTGTGGCACCTGACCCGGATCCAGGACCACCACGTCGCCGACCTGCTCGGCGCCGAGCAGATCTGGGTCACCGGCGACTGGGCGGGCCGGTTCGGGCTCTCCGCCGACCCGGACGACACCGGATTCGCGCACACCCCCGAGCAGGTCGCCGCCGTCCGGCCGGAGAGCGCGCGGGCACTGCTCGACTACTTCGACGCGGTCGCCGAGCGGACCCGGGGCTTTTTGGCCGGACTCCGGCCCGGGGACCTGGACCGGGTGGTCGACGAGGACTGGGACCCGCCGGTGACCCTCGGCGTCCGGCTGGTCAGCGTCGCCGAGGACGACCTCCAGCACGTTGGTCAGGCCGCCTACGTGCGCGGCCTGCTCGACGCCGACTGACCGGCGGGCTGCGGCCGCGAAACCGGCCCGGCCCGCCGCCGGTCACGGCACGATGACGGCCCGCCCCTCCAGGGACCCGTCCTGCATCTGGCGGTACGCGTCGACGGCGTCCTCCAGGGCGAACCTCGTGATCTTCGGTCGGACCAATCCGCGTGCGCCGAGGTCCAGCACCTCGATCAGCTCGGGCCGGCTGCCCCAGTACGTGGTCTGGATGCTGAGCTCGTACGGCACGGAGAAGAACGAAACCGGCAGCGTGCCACCGCCGATCCCGACCACGGTGAGGTCCCCGAGGGTGCGGGCGGCGGCCACACCGAGCGTCATCGTGGCGTCCGCGCCGACGAAGTCGAGGACCACGTCCGCGCCTCGGCCGCCCGGGGTGGCCTGCCGGATCTCCTCGGCGGTCCGCGCGCCGGAGCGCAGCGTCAGGTCGGCCCCGTACTCCTCGGCGAGCTTCAGCGCGTCGGCGCGGGTGTCCACCGCGATCACCCGGGCCGCCGTGGTGGCCTTGAGGATCTGCACGCCGACGTGCCCGAGCCCGCCGACGCCGATCACCACGGCGGTGCTGCCCGGCGCCAGCTTCTGCCAGGACCGGCGGATCGCGTGGTACGGGGTGAGACCGGCGTCGGTCAGCGGCGCGGCCAGCACCGGGTCGAGCCCCTCGGGCAGCGGCACGACGTGCCGGGCCTGGTGGACCAGCTCGTACTCGGCCATCCCGCCGTCCAGGCCGAGCCCACCACCCCCGCCGGGCACCGGCGCCGCGGCCGGGTTCTCGCAGTACGGGTCGTTGCCCACCCGGCAGCGGTCGCAGGTGCCGCAGCCCCACGGCCCGTAGACCGCCACCGGCTGGCCGACCTCCAGGCCGGTCACCCCGGCGCCCAGGGCGTGCACCCAGCCGGCGTTCTCGTGGCCCAGGGTGAACGGCGGGTTCCAGGGCACCGCGCCGGCGTCGAAGTCGTGCATCAGATGCAGGTCGGAGTGGCAGGCGCCGGCCGCGCCGATCTTCACCACCACCTGCCCCGGACCCGGGGTGGGCTCGTCGACCTCGACCAGTTCGGGCTCGGACTTCCATTTCGGCAACCGCAGCGCGCGCATTCGGGTCCCCCCGTTCCTCCGGCGTCAACATTCCGCCTGTGAGCTGCCCGTTCAGCGCCCAGGCAAACGGCTGGCGGCACCCGGAGCCGGCGATCCGGCGGGGCCCGCCGGTACCCGGGGCCGGGCCCGGCCGAGGGTGTGCCGGCTGCGGGGTTCAGGCCCAGTTGTCCGGAGTCGCCCCGATCGGGTGGGTCCGGTTTTCGCCCGGGCGGGCGCGTCGGGACAGGCCCCGGTCCACGCCCACGAGGAGCAGCCCGAGCAACCAGAACGCGAACGCGAAGAACAGCGAGCTGAGCCCGACGCCGGCGTAGCCGAGCTGCCCGGCGTCGACGAACGGGTACGGGTACCGGTGCACGATCAGGCCCCGGACCAGCGCGAATCCCAGGTACGCCAGCGGGAAGGCCAACCACCAGGCGGCGTGCCGCAGCCTCAGCCGGCCGCGCGGGTCGAACAGCGTCCAGTCGGCGACCGCCAGCAGCGGCACGACGGTGTGCAGGAACTGGTTGCCCCATGCCTCGCCGAGCGTGCGGTCCGGCTGCGCCATGGCGAACGGGCTGGCCGGGTTGGCCAGCACCAGGTGGTACACCACCCCGGTGATGGTGATGTAGAGGGTGAGCGCGCCCTTGAGCACCGACGGCGGGTCGGGCCGGCCCCGCCATGCCTGCCAACCGGCGTAGCCGGCGGGGAGGCCGGCAGCGACGTTGCTCTGGATCGTGAAGTACGGCAGCAGCCCGGTGATCGTGGCCGGGCCGAGGGCGGTGAGCGCGATCCCGGCCAGCACGCTGATCACGATGGCCAGGCGCAGGGTGACCGCCACGCGTCGACGCCGCAGACTCATCGGGGCAAGTTACCAGCCGGGAACCCGCCGGCCACCGGCCGAAGGTGCCCGGCGGAGGCGGACCGGGTGGGTCGACATCCTTACAGTCCGCCGCCTGGCCTCCCCTTCGGTGCGAGACTCCGCCCCAGGCAACGTCGGTGGAGGAGAAGCCATGTCAGACCCGAAAGCGCAGACCACAGGCTCCGACGAGCGGTTCGACCGGGTCGGTGAGACCCTCTCGGAGGCGGTGACCCGGGCGGCGTCCGTGTTGGAGGAGGAACTGGCCGGGGGCGTCGAGAGCGCCCGACGGCTCACCGAGCGGCTCACCGCGGACCGGCGGGTCGACCCGGCGGCGTTCGACGAGGTGGTGGGGCGGGTCCGCAAGGACACCCACGCCCTGATCGACATGGTGGTCGGCCAGCTTCCCACCCCGGCCTCCGGCGACGACCTCACCCGTCGGTACGCCGCGGACGCCCACGACGCGCTGGACAGCCTCCTCGACCTCGCCCGGCTCACCCCCGAGTTCGCCAACGGGCTGCTCGACCGGGTCTCCGCCGGCACCCGCCGGGCCGAAGGGGACCCGGTGGCCCCGGGCGCCAAGCCGGGCGTGCCCGCCGACGGCCGCTGAACCGGTGACCGCCACCGTGACCGACAGCCCGGTCGACGTGCTGCTCGCGCGCTACCGGGCCCGCACCATGGCCACCCTGCTGGCCGAACTGCCCACCGGCGGCCCCCGGTATCTGTACGACCTGGTGGCCGACTACCCCGGCCGGGCGGGCAAGGGACTGCGGGCGGCGCTGTGCGTGGCGACCTGCCGCGCGTTCGGCGGCACCGACGACGACACCGTGGTGAACGTCGCCGCCACCGTCGAGCTGTTCCACAACGCCTTCCTCATCCACGATGACATCCAGGACGGCAGCGAGCAGCGTCGGGGCGCCCCCACCCTGTCGGCCCGCTACGGGGTTCCGGTGGCGCTGAACGTGGGCAACATGACGAATCTGCTCGCCCTGGACCGGCTGCTGGCCAACCGGGACGTCCTCGGCTCCGGCACGACCTGGGAGTTGGTCGAGCAGACCCGGTTGATGCTGCGCCACTCCCTGGAGGGGCAGGCCATCGAGGTCGGCTGGATCCGGGACAACGCCTGCGACCTGACCGCCGACGACTACTACCGGATGTGCCTGAAGAAAACCTCCTGGTACACGTGCGTTTATCCGTGCCGCACCGGCATCCTGGCCGTCGGCGACGGCCGGCCCGGGATGGACCGGCTGGACCGGTACGGCTGGTTCCTCGGTGCGGCCTTCCAGATCCAGGACGACGTGCTCAACCTCGTCGGCGACTACGCCCGCTACGGCAAGGAGATCTCCGGCGACCTGTGGGAGGGCAAGCGGACGCTGATCCTGATCGACTTCCTGGACCGGTGCACCGCGGCCGAGCGGGAGCGGGCGGTGCGCTTCCTCGGTGCCGCCCGCGTCGCCCGGACCGCCGCGGAGGTGCGTTGGCTGCACCGCCGGCTACTCGCGTACGACAGCGTGACGGTGGCCCAGGGACAGGCCCGGGACCTGGCCGACGCCGCCCGCACGGAGGCCGCGGCGGCGCTGGGCGAGCGGGCGGACTCCGAGGACGGCCGGTTCCTGCTTGCCCTCGCCGACTACGTCGTCGACCGGTCCGGGTGAGCCTCGGGCGGGTCAGCCCATCGTCTTCGCCCCGTCGATCGCCTCCCGGATGATGTCGGCGTGCCCGGCGTGCTGGGCCGTCTCGCCGATGATGTGCAGCAGCACCTGGCGCACCGACCAGCTGGCTCCGGGCTCGAACCAGGGCTCCTCCGGCAGTGGGTAGGCCGCGTCCAGGTCCAGCGTGGCCACCAACTCGTCGGTCGCGGTGGCCACCCGGGAGTAGTCGTCGAGCAGGCCGGCCAGCGTCTCCCCGTCGGTCATCCGGAATTGGCCGGCCCAGTCGACCGGGGTGGCCTGCATCGCCTCCGCGCCACCGACGGTGAACCGCATCCACCGCTTCTCGGTGGTCGCGACGTGCTTGATCAGGCCGGCGAGGCAGAGCTCGCTGACGGTGCTGCGCGCGGCGGCCTGCGCGTCGGTGATGCCGTCCACGGTGTGCCGTAGGAACGCGCGGCGCTGGTGCAGGGCGTTCAGCAGGTCGGCCCGCTCGCCGGTGAGGAGCTGCTCGGTACTGGTCATGCCACCGTCCTTGGTGTCGAGGTCAATGGCACCCTAGCCACCCCCACCGACAGCTCCGGCCACTCCGCACCGTGGTCCGCTTCCACGGCCGCAGCGCCGCGTGGGCCAGCGGCACAACTGCTGCGGAGACCAGGAGCGCGACACCGCCCGCCTGGTCGAGGTCCTGGCGCCGGCGACCGTGCCGGCCTGCGGGATGCGGGTCAGCCGCGCCGGCTAATGCCCTCCGGGTGCATGCCGGTCGACTCCTCCAGGGAGTTGTCCGGCAGGTCACCGCCGGCGGTGTCGTCCGGGAACGTACGCCGCGACGGTGCCGGATCGGGTGGCGCGCCAGGGCCCGCCTCGGTGACCGGGGTCTTCTCGACGGTGCCGAACCCGTGCCGCCCCTCGGGCGGCGTGGGCGAAGCCGGTGCGCCGGCCCGCCGGTCGCCGAGGTTGCCCGGTGGCACCGCGGTCTCCTCGCTGCCCTCGTTCATCGGTGAGTCCTCACCGGCGCCCCACGGCGGATCGGCGTCGAACCCCTCGCTGGTGTCGGTCGGGGCGGCGGACCGCGGTCCGCGTGCCTCCCCGCCGGTCGTCGATCCGTCCCTGTTCGTCATGGCCACCTCGCTGGTCGGTCTGCGCCACCGGGCGCTGGTTTCCCGCCCGCGCGCGCCGCCCATGCCCCGCCGATCCGGCCCGGCGCGGCACGGGTGGCGCCGCGGTCAGCGGCCGGACATCGCCATGTGACGCCTGACCGCGTCCATCGCGACCATGTTTCCCATCATCTTGTGCGTGTTGCCGAACCCGCCGACGCGGCCCAGGATCCCCCGGAAGACCTGGCCCGGTTTCTGCTGCTCACCCATGTACGCCGTGACCACCACCATCGCGCCGGTGAGCGCCGGAATGGCCCACTGGAGCATCTTCAACTGCCGTTGGCAGGTGGCCACGTCGGTCGGCGTCTGCGGGTTCGGCTCGGTCGTCCCCTCGACGGATGGGCCGCCCGCCTTCTGTAACCGCATCCCGAGCAGTCGGCTGTATGCGGTGACCGCGAGCGCGCTGACCGTGAGGGCCGTCTTCACCACGCTCACCCTGGCCACCCCGGACTGGGCGACCACCCGGGGGCTCTCGGTGACCAGCTCGCCGACGGCGCCGACCAGGTGCGCACCGATCGCCGCCGCGTTGACCGGCGTCCACCGGGCCCACCCCGCCGAGGCAGTCGGGAGCCGCTGGGTCGAGTCGTTGACCTGCGCCGCCGCGCCGTTGACGCCGAGCGCCCCCATCAGCGAGCCGCCGAACCAGGCCGCCAGGCCCAGATCGTGCATCGAGCGCAGTGTGGTGTGCCGTTCGGACATCTGATCCCCTTCCAACGGTACGGGCAGGGCGGCATACCCGCCGATCGCGGGAATAGGCACCGTGACGCGTCAGCGGCCGTAGCGGCTCTTCAGGTGGCGCCACCAGTCGCGGAACATCCACTTGTCGAACTCGGTGATGGTCGTCGCGCTGCCGGCCTGCATCAGGAAGCCACCGACGCCGGTGGGCGTCCAGTCGTAGAAGTCGTCGAGCCCGAAGGTGTGGCCTACCTCGTGCAGCAGGATGTGCATCGAGTCGGTGTTGAGGTTGGCCATGAAGTACTCGCGGCCCACCCGCTGGCCCCAGTCACCGCCCGCGCCGCCGCCGAACCCGTCGGTCAGCCACAGCGACTGGTCGTAGTGGTGGCCGGCCCCGCCGGGGCAGTTCGGGTACTGGCCGCTCTGGTTGAAGAACCGGCCGCAGGGCTCGGCGCACTGCGGGGCGTTCTCGCGGATGTTGTTGACGTAGATGTCGACGGAGCTGTCCGACCACTGCAACTGGTTGCGGTCGCGGACGGCCCAGCCGACCACCTTGACCGGCACGTCGCCGTACGGCCAGCCGTTGTGGCCGGCCATGACGTCCATCCACTTCTTGTACTGCCGGGAGAGCGCGGCGTGGATCTGGTCGCGCTGGGCGGCGGTGACCGTGGCGCTGGAGTCCCACCGCACGCAGAAGTTGAGGTAGCCGCGGTTGGCGAAGACCTGGTCCCAGCCGTAGTTGCGGAAGCCGTACAGGTTGTTGTAGGTGCTCTCCTGGTGAGCCCACACCTCGTTCAGCGGGGTAACCAGGTTCGCCGGGGGGCTCCATCCGGTGCTGGGTGGCCCGGTGGGCGTCGGAGCCGGAGTCGTCGGGGCCGGGGTGGTGGGGCCGGGCGTCGGGGTGCCGGTGCACGTCACGCCGTTGACGGCGAAGGACGTGGGGGCCGGGTTGCTCGCCGTGTTCCAGGTGCCGTTGAAGCCGAACGAGGTGCCGCTCCCGGTGGGCAGATTGCCGTTGTGGCCGACGTTCGTCGCCGTGACCCGGGCATCGCTCTGGGTGACGGTCGCGTTCCACGCCTGGGTGACGGTCTGCCCGGTGGTGAAGGACCAGGTCAGCGCCCAGCTGGTGAGGGTGTCGCCGAGGTTGGTCAGGGTGACGTTCGCGCCGAAGCCACCGGGCCACTGATTGGTGAGCTGGTAGTCGACGCGGCAGCCGCCGGCCGCGGCCTGGGCGCCGGTGACCGCGAGGCCCGCGCCGGCTGCGGTGGCGAGGGTGGCGACGGCGGCCGTCGCCAGCCGGGCGCCTGTTCGGGACAGCGTCATGGGATCCTCCTCCGCCTGGGCCCGGTGACCCGCCCCGGGATGGCCACCAGGTAGAGATTGAATGTTGTGAATCTAAACTAACCCGAGCGGCGGGAGCCTGGCAAGCCGGCGGCGAAGGCGGCCACCCGCGCGGCCACCGGCGCGCCGGCGCGTACCCAGAGGAAGTGGTCCAGCGGGACGCCGGCCTGCACGGTCGTGTAGCGCTCGCGCGCGATGGTGGCCGCGGCGAGCTTGCCGCAGAGGTGGTCCAGGGTGGGGTGCGGGGTGTACTGGTCGTCGTCCACGCTCAGCGCGAGGACGGGGACGTCGAGCGCGCCCAGCGACGCCTCGACGTCCACCCCGTCGAGGGCGGGGAAGCGGCCGGTGCGCGCTGTGTACGCCCAGTCCCGGATCACCCCGCGGGCCTGCCGACCGCCGAAGCCCCAGCCCGGCCAGACGCCGAGCAGCCGGGCGGTCGCGGCGATCCCCTGCGTGTACGGCAGCACCCCGTACCTGCGGGGGGCCGGGTAGTCGCGCCAGTACGGCACGCCCACGGCGATCAGCGCCAGCCCGTCCACCGCGCCCGTGCCGTGCAGGGCCAGGTGCAGCAGCGCCGCCTGGCCGCCGAGGGAGTGCCCGAGCAGGATCGTCGGCCGGCCGTCCAGTCGCGGCTTCAGCGCGGCCAGCACCGCGCCGACGTCGGCGGCCAGCTCGGCGTAGCCGTACCGGCAGGCCCGGCTCGGGGCGGGCGTGCTCGCGCCGGTGCCCCGCAGGTCGGCGACGATCACGGCGAGGCCGGCGGCCCGCAGCGCTGCGGCGAACGGCCGGTAGTACCGGGCCCGCACCCCCATCGCCGGCCAGATCACCACCACCGGGGCGTCGGCGGGGCCGTCGGGCTCCGGGTACACCTGCACCCCGAGCCGGGCGCCCTCGACGTCGACGAACTCCTGCGTATACTCCTCGGCCGTGTTCACCGGCCCAGCGTACGGCGGTAAGCTACCGGCGAGTAGCAAGGGTGGCGCGGGTGCCCGGCCGTCAGGCCGCTGCGGGGGCCGGCACCGGGCGGGCGACGGTGGCGACCGCCTCGTACACGATGTTGAGCTGCTCGGCGCAGCGCTGCCACGAGTAGCGGCTGCGAATCCGGTCCAGCGCCGCGGTGGCGTACGTGAAGCGCCGCACGTTGTCGCCGAGCAGCCGGCGGATCGCGGTGCCCAGGGCCCGGGGGTCGCGCGGCGGCACCAGCTCGCCGGTGAGCCCGTCGACGACGGTGTCGGCGATGCCGCCCACCTCGCTGCCGATCACCGGAACGCCGCAGGCCATGCCCTCCAGCGCGGTCAGGCCGAACGGCGCGTGCCACGGGGCGGCGACCAACAGGTCGGCCGAGCGGTACCAGGCGCCCAACTCCTCGCGGGGCACCGCGCCGACCAGCTTCACCCGGTCGGCCACCCCGCACGACCGGGCGAGCGCGTCGAGGCGCCGGGCGAAGCCGTCGGCGGGCAGCAGCCCGGCCGGCGGGCCGCCCACCACCACGCACTCGGCCTTCGGCGTCATGACCATGGCTCGGATGACGTCCTGGAAACCACTGCTCTCCACCATCCGGCCCACGGTCAGCACGCGGGACAGGGTCGGGTCACGCGGGGCGACCGGGCCGTCCGGGCGGAAGAGCCGTTCGTTGACCCCGGTGGGCACCAGCGCCATCCGGGATCGGGGCACGCCGAGGCGGATCAGCTCGCCGATCTCCTCCTGGCACTGCACCACCACCAGGTCGACCGCCCGGCCGAGAGCACGCTCGTAGCCGATCCGGCTCGGTGGGCCGGTGTCCCGGCTGCCCGGGTGCCGCTGCGGCGCCGTGCCGAGGGAGTGGTACGTCAGCACCACCGGCACCCCGGCGCGCCGGCCGGCGTGCACGGCGGCGAGGCCGCTCCTCCAGAAGTGCGCGTGCGCCACGTCGGGCAGCCAGGCCCCGTCGCGCCACTGGCCGGCCAGCCACCGGCCGAACTCGCCCGCGTACGGCAGCAGTTCGTCCCCGGGCAGCCGGTGCGCCGGACCGGCCGGCACGTGCAGCACCTCGTAGCCGTCCGGGGTGGCGACCGCGTCGGGCAGGGTGGGGGAGTCGCGGCGGGTGTAGACGCGCACGTCGTGGCCCTGGTCGACCAGTTCCGCCGCGAGCTCGGCCACATGCGTGCCCTGCCCGTCGGTGCTCGCCCCGCGCGGGGCGGCGAGCGGGCTGGCCTGCTCCGAGATCATGGCGATCCGCATCAGTTCCTCCTCCATCCGCCCGTCCCGGCCGGCGGGAAGCCCATCGAGCCGGCAGGGTTCCCTGGAACGCGCACCACAGGTCCCTACCCCCGCCTTCGCCTCCTAACCTCCTCGGGCCGACCCGCCGTCGCGCCACGACCGGTCGACGAGCAGGCCGGCGGAGCCCGAAGCCCGGTGGCCGTTGCTGGTGGCCGACGCGCCGTCGTCGTCCGCAGTGGCGACGCGGGCGGCGGGTCAGGCCCCGTCGCGGAGCATGCCGGGGCCGAAGACCTCGTAGGCGATCCGGTCGCTGGGAACCCCACGACGCAGCAGGGCGCTGCGGACCTGGTTCATGAAGGGCAGCGGGCCGCAGAGGTGGATGTGGGCGTCGGGAGTGAGCGGGATCAGCTCCGGATCGACGCGCCCCGGGCTGATCCGCATCGGCAGCTCGGCGAGCGGCACGTCGGTGGCGGCGACATCCTCGTACCAGAGCGCGGTACGCAGGTTGGGCAGGGCATGGTGCAGCCGGGGCAACTCGTCGCGGAGCACGTGCGCGGTGCCGGCCCGGTCGGCGTGCACCAGCGTCACCGGTCGCTGCGGCGCGGTGACCGCGAGGTGCTCCAGTGCGGCCATCGCGGGGGTGAGCCCGATGCCGGCGCTGACCAGCACCAGCGGCCCCTCCCCGGCCACGGCGCTCACCTCGCCGAACGGCGGGCTGAGTCGCAGGGTGTCGCCGACGGCCACCCGCTCGTGCAGGAACGTGGAGACCAGGCCGTCGGGTGCGTCGGCGGTGCTGCGGACCCGCTTCACGGTGATCCGCCACTGCGCCGCGCCGGGCCGACCGGAGAGGCTGTACTGCCGGATCTGCTGCCCCCGGCCGCCGTCGAGATCGACCGCGACGGAGACGTACTGGCCGGGAACGAACTCCGGCACCGGGCCGCCGTCGGCCGGCTTCAGACCGAACGACACGACGTCGGCGGTCTCCCGGACCCGCTCGGCCACCCGCCAGGCCCGCCAGACCGGCTGCCCCTCGGCCACCCCGGCGCCCTGGTAGAGCCGGGCCTCCCGGGCGATCAGTTCGCAGGCCAGCAGCCAGTACGTCTCGTCCCAGGCCGCGGCGACCTGCGGGGTGACCGCGTCGCCGAGCACCTCGCCGACGGCGGCGAGCAGGTGCCGGCCCACGACGGTGTACTGCGCCGGGGTGATGCCGAGCGAGACGTGCTTGTGCGCGATCCGGTCCAGGATCGGCCCCCACGGTGCGTCGCTGGCGCCGACCAGGTGCTCCGCGTACGCGACGACGGCGGCGGCCAGCGCGGCCTTCTGCTGCCCGTTGGCCTGGTTGCCCCGGTTGAACAGGTCCAGCAGCTCCGGATGGGCGTCGAACATCCGCCGGTAGAACCGGCCGGTGATCGCCTCGGCGTGCGCCTGCACGGCGGGCAGGGTCGCCCTTACCACCGCCGCTGATGACTCCGTGAGCATGACGTGTCCTCCTGCGATCGTCCGGTGTCGTCACCTTTCGTCGACGACGTGCCCAATAAACAGGAATCTGAGATTCCTCTTCAGGGTCGAAGGTCCCGGGTGCTGAGTTGCCCGGATCACACCGGAGGCGGGTCGCCCGGCCCGGGTCACGGCGCGCTCGCGGTGGCTAGGGTCGGTGCGTGAAGCTCAACCGGTCCACCGACATGGCCCTGCGCATCGCCATGCTGACCGCCGCCTCCCAGGCCCGTACGACGGTGGACGAACTGGCCGAACAGCTCGCGCTGCCGCGCAGCCACGTCGCCAAGGTGGTGCAGCGGCTGCAGAAGATCGGGGTGCTGGTGACCATCCGGGGCCGCTCCGGCGGGGTGGCCATCGCCGAGGCGGCCGGCGAGCTCACCGTCGGCGCGGTCGTGCGGGCCTTCGAGGGCGACGACGAGGTGGTCGCCTGTGAACAGCCGGCCTGCCCCCTGGTCACCGGCTGCCGGCTGCGTGGCCAACTGCGCCGCGCCCAGGAGGCGTTCCTCGCCGTCCTCGACGAGACGCGGCTCGGCGACCTGGTCGACGGCCCGACCGGCCCCCTCCTGCTCATCCTCGGCCGGAGATGACGAAAGGGCCCCCTGTTGCCAGGGGGCCCTTTCGTGCCGGCTGCGGGCGGTCAGCTGACCCTGATCGTCCCGTCCCCGGAGCGGACGCAGGTCACCGTGCGGGCGGCGGCGGTGACGGCCCCGGCCAGGCAGCGACCCAGCACCTGGTGTCCGGCCGCGTTCGGGTGCCACGACTCCTGACAGGTCTGGAAGTAGCTCACGCAGGTGTTGGCGATCCGCTGGATGTCGATCTTGTCCTTGCCGGCGAGGCTGGTGACGAAGGTGCCGCTCGCACCGTCCTGGAGCCGGATCGGCGTGGCGAGCGAGCCGGACGGGCTGGTCGACTGCTCACAGAGCCGGGCCCCGTCGAACGCCCGCTGCACGTTGAGGTAGACCAGGTCGGCGGCGGGGAACTCGCCGGCCAGGGTGCTGCGCACCGAGCCGACCAGGGTGCCCAGCCCGGAGGAGAAGCGGTGCCCGGGCAGCAGGCTCGCCCGGTGGATGGGGCAGCCGGCCGCGTACCGCTCGGCGCCGAGGTCCCGGAACTTGTCCCGGGTGTCGTCCCGGCTGTCCTCCTCCCAGTAGTTCGAGGCGAGGTCGAACGGCAGTGGGTTGGTGTAGTCCTGGAACACGATCCGGTGCTGGCCGTCGGCGTCGATCTGGTCGAGCGTGGTGAGGATCTGGCGTACGGCCGCAGTGGTCTCCGCGGTGGCGGCGCTGAACTGCGCCGCGGTGGCCAGGTCGGCGTCGGAGCACGGTTCCTGCGGCACCGGCCCACCCAGGTACGCCCAGAACTCCCACCATCCGGTCCACGCGTCGGCGATGAACCGGTTGGCGCACTTCTCCGCCACGCTGCCGAAGGTGAACGAGCTGTTGTTCGAGCCCAGGCCCACGAGCACCACGTCGATGTCGTGGGTCTGCCCGACCGCGCGGAGCTGGTCGAGCTGGGAGGCGACCGAGCGACCCTTGGTCCGGTTGGCCGAGGCGTTGGCGATGTCCTGCGGCTGCCCGCCCGAGCAGGCCAGGTTGAACCGGGCCTGGATGCCCGGAAGGTTGGCCTGGAACAGCGAGGCGTTGGGGGAGCGGTGGCAGAAGTAGGCGTTGCCGTTCGCTGCACTCCAGCCGGGGAAGCCCTGGCTGACGCCGTTGTTGTCGACGACCGGGGAATACGAACCCGCCCCCTCGCCGCTGATGAAGCTGTCACCGAGGGCCACGGCAGCGGTGGGGAGAGCGGCTACCGCCGGGGCTGGCAGCGCGACGGCGGTCGACAGCGCCGCCGCCGCGATGGTCAGCGCTGCCGCGAGCGTGGTACGACGGAACACGGACATGCGCGTCCTCCAGAAATCCATAAATGCGAAAGTCTTTTTGAGATGGTGATCACATCACGGGTGAGTGATGGGCGTCAACGTCCCGACCCGATTCGGGGTTCGGGTAGGGAAGCAGCAGCCGCAGCAGCGGCGGCGGCACCGCCCGTACTGCGGGGTGCCGACGTCCTGTCCCACCTCCCGGTTAGGCTCCCTGCGGCGCGCCGCGCGAGGTGATCGAGCCGGTGAGCGGCACCACCACCGCCGAGACCTGGGAGTACGACCAGTTGACCGCACAGCCTGAGACGCTCTACGGGGCCGACGACCTGACGCACCTCGAGGGCCTGGACGCCGTCCGCAAGCGCCCCGGCATGTACATCGGCTCGACCGACAGCCGTGGCGTGGGTCACCTCGTCAACGAGATCCTCGACAACTCCACCGACGAGGGTGTCGCGGGTCATGCCACCCGGGTCGCGGTGATCCTGCACGCCGACGGCTCCGTGCAGGTCGACGACGACGGCCGGGGCATCCCGACCGACGTGCACGCCAAGTCCGGCATCTCGGGCGTCGAGCTGGTGCTCACCCGGCTGCACGCCGGCGGCAAGTTCGGCGGCTCGGGCTACAAGACCTCCGGCGGCCTGCACGGCGTCGGCGCCTCCGCCGTCAACGCCCTGTCCCAGCGCTTCGACGTCACCGTCCGGCGCAGCGGCAAGGTGCACGCCATGTCGTTCCGGCACGGCGTGCCCGGCGTCTTCGACGGCCCCGGCCCCGAGGACCCCTTCACCCCCGGCCCCGGCCTCCAGATCGTCGGGGCGATGAAGCGCGGTGAGCACACCGGCACCTCGATCCGCTACTGGCACGACGCCCGATACTTCGAGACCGGTGCCGTCCTGGACGCCGACGCCGTCCGCCTCAAGCTGCGCAACACCGCGTTCCTCGTCCCCGGCGTGAGCTACCTGCTGCGCGATGCCACCGGCGAGGAGCCGGTCGAGGAGACCTTCCACTTCCCCGACGGCCTCACCGACATGGTGGAGTTCCTCGCCCCGAGCGGCGACCGGCCGGTCTCCGGCACCCTGCTGGTCACCGGCGAGGGCACTTACCGGGAGAACGCCGCCGACGCCAACGGCGTCATGCAGTCCAACGTGCAGCGACGCGCCGAGGTCGAGGTGGCGTTCCGCTGGGGCACCGGATACGAGCGCACCGTCGAGTGCTTCACCAACACCATCCGCAACGCCCATGGCGGCACCCACCGCAAGGGCTTCGAGCGCGCCATGGCCCGCACCCTGGCCGAGGCCGCCCGTAACGCCCGGGGCCTGCTGCGGCCCAAGGAGGACGCCCCCACCCTGGACGACGTCCTGGAGGGCATGACCGCCGTGGTGCACGTGCGGATCCCCGAGCCGCAGTTCACCTCCCAGACCAAGGACGAGCTCTCCACCGCCGGGATCACCAAGGTGCTCCAGGGGCTGATCGAGGCGCACCTCAAGGCGTGGCTGGAGGATCGCCGCACCAAGGCCGAGGCCCGTACGGTGCTCCAGAAGATCGTCGACGCGGCCCGGGTCCGGCTGACCCAGAAGCAGCAGAAGGACGCCGCCCGGCGCAAGACCGCCCTGGAGGGCGCGTCCATGCCGCCCAAACTGGTCGACTGTCGCGCGACCGGGGTGGAGCGTAGTGAGCTGTTCATCGTCGAGGGGGACAGCGCACTCGGCTGCTTCACCGGCGACACGATGGTCGCGCTGGCGTCCGGTCGGAGCCGGTCGTTCGCCGATCTGGCCATCGACTGGGAGCAGGGCGTCAGCCACGTCGGCTACACGACCGACACGGCCGGCGGGGTGCTCGTCGCTCCGCTGGTGCAGCCGCGGCTCACCAGGCGCGACGCCCCGCTGGTGCGGGTCACCATCGACGGCGGTGAGTCGGTGCGCTGCACTCCCGACCATCTGTTCCGGCTGGGCGACGGCTCCTACCGGCGTGCCGACGCGCTGCTGCCCGGCGACTCCCTGATGTCTCGCGTGCGCGAGGAGGCCTTCGCGGTGAACCACCGGGTGGTGTCGGTCGAGCCTCTCGACGAGACGGCGGACGTCTACGATCTGACGGTCGAGGGCCACCACAACTTCGCTCTCGAAGCCGGGGTGTTCGTCCACAACAGCGCCCGGGTGGCACGGACAGCCGAGTATCAGGCGCTGCTGCCGATTCGCGGCAAGATCCTCAACGTGCAGAAGGCCAACCTCCAGCAGGTGCTGGACAATGTCGAGTGCGCCGCGATCGTCCAGGTGCTCGGTGCCGGCTCCGGCCGCACCTTCGACCTCTCGGCGCTGCGGTACGGCCGGGTGCTGATCATGGCCGACGCCGACGTGGACGGCGCGCACATCCGTACCCTGCTGATCACCCTCTTCGCCCGGTACATGCGCCCGCTGATCGAGGCCGGCCGGCTCTACGCCGCGATGCCGCCCCTACACAAGATCACCACGAAGGGGCGCAGCCCGAAGACCACCTACACCTACACCCAGGCGGAGATGGAGGCGACGGTCCGCAAGCTGGAGAAGTCCGGCAAGCAGATCGTCACCCCGATCCCCCGGTTCAAGGGTCTCGGCGAGATGGACGCCGACGAGCTGTGGGACACCACGATGAACCCGGCCACCCGGGCGGTCCGCCGGATCACCCTCGACGACGTCGACGCCGCCGAGCGGATCCTGGAGCTGCTGATGGGGGAGAAGGTCGAGCCGCGCCGCAACTGGCTGATCGACTCCGCCGGCCGGGTCGACCGCGGCGCGATCGACGCATGAGGTCCGCCCGCCGACACCCGACCGCCGCCCGCCGGGGAGAGGGCCGCCCGACCGTGGCCCGCCGAGGAGAGAGCTGAACCATGGCACGCCGTAAGAACACCGGTCCCCGGGCGGACCTGGCCGCCTTCGACCAGGCAGGCGCGCGGGTCTACGACAACCCGCTGGTCACCGAGGTCTCGGACTCCTACCTGGAGTACGCCTTCTCGGTCATCCACTCCCGCGCCCTGCCGGACGCCCGGGACGGCCTCAAGCCGGTGCACCGGCGCATCCTCTACTCGATGCACGAGGCGGGACACCGTCCCGACCGGGCGCACGTGAAGTCGGCCCGGGTGGTCGGCGACGTGATGGGCCGGTACCACCCGCACGGCGACACCGCGATCTACGACGCGATGGTCCGGCTGGCCCAGGACTTCTCGCTCAACGCCCCACTCATCGACGGGCATGGAAACTTCGGCAGCCCGGACGACGGCCCGGCCGCCGCGCGCTACACCGAAGCCCGGATGTCCCGGGAGGCGATGCTGCTCGTCGGTGAGCTGGGCGAGGACACCGTCGACGTCGAGCCCAACTACGACGGCTCGCTGACCCAGCCCACCGTGCTGCCGGCCGCGTTCCCCAACCTGCTCGTCAACGGCGCCTCCGGGATCGCCGTCGGGATGGCGACCAACATGATCCCGCACAACCTGGGCGAGGTCGTCTCCGCCGCCCGGTGGCTGATCAACCACCCGGACGCCGATCTCGACAAGCTGATGGAGTTCATCCCGGGGCCGGACCTGCCGACCGGCGGCGTGCTGCTCGGCCTGGACGAGGTGCGCCGGGCGTACGAGACCGGGCGCGGGGTGGTCCGGATGCGTGGCCGGATCGAGATCGGCCCGCTGGAGGGCAGCCGGGGCCGGCAGGCGATCACCGTCGTCGAGCTGCCCTATGGCGTGGGCGCGGAGAAGGTCATCGCCGCGATCACCAACGAGGTCAACAAGACCAAACGGCTCACCGGTATCGCCGACGTCAAGGACCTCACCGACCGGGAGAACGGCACCCGACTGGTCGTCGAGTGCAAGGTCGGGGTCAACCCGCAGGCATTGCTGGCCGACCTCTACCGGCTCACCCCGCTGGAGCAGTCCTTCGGTGTGAACAATCTGGTGCTGGTCGACGGGCAGCCGCGGACGCTCGGGCTGAAGGCGCTGCTGGAGGTCTTCCTGCGGCACCGCTACGAGGTGGTGACCCGGCGCAGCGCGTACCGCCGGCGCCGGCGGGAGGAGCGGCTGCACCTGGTCGACGGCCTGCTGATCGCCCTGCTCGACATCGACAAGGTGGTCCGGCTGATCCGGGGCAGCGACGACGCCCAGGCCGCGAAGGACGGCCTGATGCGCCAGTTCGCGCTCTCGGAGATCCAGGCCAGCTACATCCTGGACACTCCGCTGCGCCGGCTGACGAGGTTCGACCGGATCGAGCTGGAGGCCGAGCAGGAGCAGCTCCGTAAGGAGATCGCCGAGCTCTCTACCATCCTGGACGACGAGAAGGTGCTGCGGAAGCTCGTCTCCGACGAGCTGGCCGTCGTGGTGAAGCAGTTCGGCGCCGAGCGGCGCACCACCCTGGTCGACGGTGACCTCAAGGAGGTCCTGGCCGCGTCCGCGCCGGCCGGCCCCCTCGAGGTGGCCGACGACCCGTGCCAGGTGATCCTCTCCGCCAGCGGCCTGGTCGCCCGGACCGCAGCCGAGTCGGAGGAAGCCTCCGAGGGGCGTCGTCGCAGCGGCCGGGTCAAGCACGACGCGGTACGCGCCGTCGCGCACTCCACGGCCCGGGGGCGGGTGCTGCTGGTGACCAGCGCGGGCCGGGCGTTCAAGATCGACGTGCTGCCGCTGCCGGTGCTGCCCGAGCAGGCGGGCACGGTGTCGCTGCGTGGTGGCATGTCCGCCACCGAGTTGGCGCCGTTGGAGCCCGGCGAGACGGTGGTCGGCCTGGCCCCGCTCGGCCCGGCGGCCGACGGTTCGCCGGGGCTGGCCCTGGGCACCCGGCAGGGCGTGGTGAAGGTGTGCGCCCCGGACTGGCCGGTCCGCTCCGACGAGTTCGAGGTGATCGGCCTGCGCGAGGGGGACGAGGTGGTCGGGGCGAGCTGGCTCACCGACGGCAGTGAGACCCTCGCGTTCGTCTCGTCCGAGGCGTCGCTGCTGCGCTTCTCCGCGTCGCTGGTGCGCCCGCAGGGGCCGAAGGGCGGCGGCATGGCCGGCATCAGCCTGCCGGCCGGATCGCGGGTGGTCTTCTTCGGGGCGATCCGCACCGACGACCCGGGGCACGGCGAGCCGATGGTGGTCACCTCCAGCGGTGCGACGGTGAAGGTGACGCCGTTCGAGGCGTACCCGCCGAAGGGCCGGGCGACCGGCGGGGTGCGTGCGCAGCGGTTCCTCAAGGGCGAAACGGACCTGGTGGTGGCCTGGATCGGTTCGCGCCCGGTGGGCGCGACGGGAACCGGCGACCCGGTGGAGTTGCCGCCGGCAGACCCCCGCCGGGACGGCAGCGGTTTCGCCGTCATGCTCGGCCCGTCGGTCATCGGCCACCAGATCGAACGCGACTGATCCACAGGCGGGCGGGGCCCGGCGATCTCAGGCCGCCGGGTTCCGCCCGTTTCCGGGCCCGCCGCCGGTGCGCGCCGACGCGCCGCAGGGCCCTCAGGCGACGCCGACGGGACGGAACTGGACGCTGACCCGGGGCCCGACCGGCCGGGCGGTCTTCGGGATCGCGTGCTCCCAGGTGCGCTGGCAGGAGCCGCCCATCACCACCAGGTCGCCGTGCCCGAGGGGGAAGCGTAGGCTCGCCCCGCCCCCGCGGGGGCGCAGCACCAGCGGTCGGGGCGAGCCGAACGAGACGATGGCCACCATGGTGTCGGTGTGTGCCGAGCGGCCCCGGGTGTCGCCGTGCCAGGCGACGCTGTCCCGCCCATCCCGGTAGAGGCACATTCCGGCCGTCACGAACGGCTCGCCCAGCTCCGGCGCGTAGTGCGCGGTGAGGGCCGCCCGCGCCGCGGCGAGCACCGGGTGGGGCAGCGGCCGGTCAGCGGCGTACCAGCAGAGCAGCCGGGGCACGGCGATCTCGGCGTCGTACATCGTGCGGCGTTCGGCCCGCCACGGCACCTCGGCGAGCAGGGTGTCGAGCACCCGGTCGGAGCCGAGGACCCAGCCGGGCAGGTGGTCCACCCAGGCGCCCCGGTCGAGGGAGCGCCGGCGCAGCCGCCCGGCCAGCGGCCCCAGCGAGGGCCCGTCGGGGGCGAGGTCGAGCATCGACGGCTGGTAGGCGGCACCGGACATGGGCCCATCCTAACCGGCTTTCGTACACCCGTACGAGTGGGCGGGTCGGGTGGCCCGGCCGCCGTGGGGGACCATCGCGGGCCGCTCGCCCCCGCCCCGACCAACCGCGGGCGGGATCACCCCGGAGACGCCGCGCCGACCAGCGCGAGCACCGCGTCGGCCACCCGTACCCGACCCTTGCCATCCACCGTGGACCAGGCGCGGGCGGCGAGCACGGCCCGGCGCTCGGGGGCGGTCAGCAGGGCGCGCAGCGTCCGGGTGGCGTGCGCCCGGGCCGTCCGCCCGGGCAGGCCGGCGGCGGTCAGCGGGGGCAGCTCGCCCAGGCCGGCCACGATCCGGTCGGCCACCACCCGGTGGTACGACTCGCGCTGGTTGTCGACCACGCAGACCAGGGCCGCGGGCGCACCCAGGCAACACAGCTCCCAGGTCGATGTGCCCGCCGCGCTGACCACCAGGTCGGCGGCGGTGACCAGGGCGGGCAGGTCGTCGGTGGGCGGGACGGGGCGCAGCGCCTGCCCCCGTCCCGGGGTCAGCGCCGCCAGCTCCGCCTCGACGTCGGCCCGGCCGACGACCACCGTCAGGTCCATCGGGTTGCCGGTGCCGAGCAGCACCCGGGCCAGCACCGGCGCGGCGCCGAACGCGTCGGTGCCGCCGAAGAAGGCGAGCACCCGGGGCCGGCCGGCCGGCGTCGGCGGGCGCGGCGCCACCGGCCGCGCGGCCACCACGCAGTCGCGCAGCAGGGAGTACGCCGTCCCGGCGAGCAGCCGGCCGGGCAGCGGCCCGTACGCGGCGTCCAGGTTCTGGTCCAGGTACACGTCGGCGTCCTGCCCCCGGGTGTCACCGTCGACGACGGCGAGGGTGATCACCCCCGCCGCCCGCAGCGCCCCCGCCCCGGCCGGATCCAGCTCGTACGAGTCGAGCACCATCACGTCCAGGCCGTGCCGGCGGGCCGCCGCGACAAGATCGTCGGGGCGTTCCGGCCCGGGGTGCAGCGCGACGCCCCGGTCGGCGAGCTGCCGGGCCGCCCAGCCGACCCCGCCGACGGTGCCGAAGAACTCCACCCGCACGCCCCGGGCGAGGAACTCCTCGGCCAGGGCGAGGCAGCGCACCAGGTGCCCGACCCCGCGGGTCGGGCCGGCGTCGCAGCGTACCCCGACGCGTACCGTGCTCAGGACTCCTCCAGCCGCTTCCGCTGTGCCCGGGCGTTGGGGGCGCGCAGCGCCGCCGAACAGCTCCGGGGTGGGTGTACGCATCCGAGGTTACGCCGCGCCCGGTGGCGCCCGGGGCGATCCGGCACAGCGTGGTAGGCGTGGATGGCGTGTCGGGCGGGGGATCGCTCAGCAGCCCGGACGGGGCGTCAACGGTTGAGTATCTTCCGCATCCGTCCGCCCACCGCCGCCCGGACCCGGGTCCGCAGCCGCTGGGTGTGGAGTTCCTCGACCTTCTCCCCGAGTTCCTGGTTACGGTCGCGCAGCCACTGGATCCGGGCGATCAACTCGGCCGGATCGGTGGCCGTCTGGGCGCGGACCGCCGGGGGGTACGTCGTCTCGGCGACCTGCCGGTCGAACCGGGCGGTGCTGTCGCCGTCGGCGAAGGCGTGCCCGAGGTCGTGCTTGGCCAGGAACGCCATGAACGTGTCGAACCGGGCCTGGTGCCCGTTGTTGAGCGCGGTGTAGTCGGCCTCGTCGTAGAGCGCGATGGCGTCCACGTCGGCCGGGACGTCCTTCATGATCCGGTGCGGGATGTCGAAGTACCGGGCCAGCTCCAGGGTGCGGGAGTCGTGCGCGAAGAGGTAGCCCGGCGTCCCGGCGACCAGCGCGGTGATGGTGCCGTGGATGCGGGTGCCGAAGTTGAAGTCGAACCCGGACAGGTAGTCCATCCAGGTCCACGGGTCGACGAACATCCGCACCTTGTCCTCGACGAAGAGCGGGTGCGAGGTGTGGATCGGGATGGCGGCCTTCTTGCCGCGCTCCTCGGGCAGGTCGCCGTAGAGCAGGGTGCCGAGGGTCTTGAGGTCCTGTGGGAGGTAGCGCAGGTTCGGGTAACGCTGGTGGTGCGAGGTGATCACCTTCGCCATCGACTTGACGTACGGGGAGACGGTCAGCGCCACCCGGTCCTCGACGGTGAGCGTCGCCTTGCGCTTCTCCACCCGCAGGCCGTCGCCGTGCAGGAACATCGACGGGCAGCCGATCACGTCGACCGCGGAGAAGCCGAGGCTGCGCAGGTAACCCTCGGTGATCTCGCCGCGTACGCCGATGCTGTGCGACCGGTCGAGCACCGCCTTCACGAATGCCTTCACGGCGTCGTCGATCGGCCGCAGGTACTCCCGGTCGCCCTTGACGTCGGTCTGCGCGCCGACACCCAGCACCACCACCGGGATCTTCAGCCGCTCGATGAGCTGGGTCAGGTGGCCCAGCCGTTGGGCGTAGCTGCGCCGGAACGCGTTTGCCAGCGGCACCACGAAGACGTCGTACCGCTCGTTGATCTCGTCCGCGTCGCGCGGGTTGGCCCGGAACTCCGACGAGGTGATCTGCGCCGTCGAGGTCCGCAGGATCTTGTGCGCCGCGTGGCTGAACACGAGGTTGCCGGTGTTGTCGCCGATCCAGTTGCGCTCGAACGTCTCCTCCGGGGAGTAGACGTCGAACGGCCCCTTCTTGGCCCGCAGCAGGATCCGCTGGTGCATCGGTATTTCCCTCTCGTCGTGTCCGCCCGGTGCCGGTGGGCCGGCGGGGCGTCGACCGGACGCGGCCCGACCGAGGTCGGAGCGGGCGTGCCCGTTGGCTGGAGACCGCGATATTAAGCCATCGGGCGTCCGCGGTCCGCACGCATGTCGCCGCACGGCCGGCCCGGGGGCCCGGGAGGGCACAGCAGGTAGGGTGCCCGGCGGACGACACCAGCCGGCCCCGTCACCCCGCGGCGGCGGCGGCCGTCCGGCACGACGAGACGAGGAGGCGCGGTGCTGGTTACCCTGCGGACGGACGGGCCGCCGGCATGACCAACCCACCGACCGTGGTACGACCTGGGCAGCCGGCCCACCGGGCGAGTCGCCTGCCCTCGCTGACCGGGCTGCGCTGGATCGCCGCACTGCTGGTTTTCGGCTACCACGTCGGCACCATGCGGATCGTCGCCGAGCCCGACTACCAGGCCGTCATCGACTGGTTGTTCACCCTCGGACTCTCCGGGGTGGAGTTCTTCTTCATCCTCAGTGGATTCGTGCTGGTCTGGTCGGCCCGCGACGGGGAGCGCCGCCGCGACTTCTGGCGCCGGCGGCTCGCCAAGATCTACCCCAACCACCTGCTGATGTGGGCCGTGGTGCTGCTGACCGGTGTCTGGGTCTTCGCCGACCCGGTCAACGTCCGCGCCGCGGTGGAGAACCTGTTCCTGCTCCAGGCCTGGGACCCGACGCCCGGCTACTTCTACAGCGTCAACTCGGTGAGCTGGTCGCTCTCCTGCGAACTGTTCTTCTACCTCTGCCTGCCGCTCGCGCTGCCGCTGGTCCGCCGGGCGCGGCCCGCGGTGCTGTGGGCGGTGGTGGCCGCCGTGCCGCTGCTGATCGTGGCGCTCTGGCCCGGGCAGCGCCTGGTGCCGCAGGAGAGCAACTGGTGGTTCACCCAGGTCTTCCCGGTCGTGCGGTCGCTGGAGTTCTGGATGGGCGTGGCCGCGGCCGAACTGCTGCGTCGGGGACGCTGGCGGGGCCCCGGCCTCACCGCCGCCAGCATCATCTTCGCGCTAACCTGGATCGCCGCCGCGCAGTGGATCCGCGCCGAGCTGTGGGCGGCTCTGCTCGCCGCGGCGTACCTGCTGGTCATCGTCGCCGCAGCCGACGCGGACGTGCGCGGCGTGCGGACGCCGTGGCGGTCCCGGCCGATGGTCTGGCTCGGCGAGGTCTCCTTCGCCTTCTACCTGGTGCACGTCTTCGTCATGGTCACCGTCCTGCGGCTGTCTGACCGGCTCGGGGTGGGGCTGCCCGGCTGGTGGGGGCCGCTGGCCGTGGTCGGCTTCCTGGCGGTGAACCTTGGGCTGGCCGCGCTGTTGCACCGGTGGGTCGAGATGCCGCTGACCCGCCGGCTCGGGGCGTCCCGCCGCCCCCGACCCCCGGCCGCCGAGACCGGTGCCGGCGCAACACCCTCTGCCGGTGACCCACCGGCGGTCCCCGTGCCGGAGCCCACCGGCGAGTACGTCACCCTCTCCGAACGACGCTGACGCCCCCGCGTCCCTCCCCGATGGCCTCCCGGCCCCCTCCCGGTGGCTTCTGGCCGCCCGCGACCGGGTGCCGTCCGGCCCGGAGGGCGGCCATCCCGGGCGTTCCGGGCGGTCGGCCCACCTTTCCGGTGAAGACCGGGCGATCGGGACGTCACGACACGCCCGGCGGTGGTGCGTCGTGCGGTCGGTTTCGGTAGCGTGACCGTGTGCTGCCCGTCGCGCTGACCTGTCCCCTCTGGTGGGTCGCGCGCTGGACCGCCCGGATGCTGACCAGCCTTGCCGTCGCGGTCGCCTTCTCGCTGGGTGCCGGGCCGCTGCCCATCGATGCGGCGCTGCCCGTCGGCGCCGCCCCCGACGCCGCAGCCCCGGCCTGGTCTCCCGCCGGCGCACTTCCCGCCAGCGGGGTGCCCACGGTCGGCTCCGCCCCGGCCGTCAGAGTGTTCCCGCTCGGCTCCGGCCGGGCCGCCGCCGCCCCGGCCGGCTGGATCCCCGTCGGCGCGGTCCCGGTCGGCCCGGCGGGTCGGCCCGTGCTCCGCCCGGCCACGCCACGGCGGGCGCCGGCCGGCCTCGCCCCGGCCACCGTCGGCTCCCGCGCGCCACCGCGCGGCTGACCCGCCCGCGGGCCGCGCCCGCGACGCCGTCGTCTCCGCACCTCACCACCGCACCGATCCGCCCGGCCCCGGCGGCGCCCCGCGCCCCCACTCCGCGGCGTGCGGTCCCGCCTTCCGCAGCCTCTTTCCGTAGGTGCCGACCATGGACATCGTTCTCTACCAGTTCCTCGTCGAGGTGCCGCTGGCCGCCGCCATCTGGTCGGTGCTGCTCGTGGTGGCGCTCACCGTGCTCACCGTCCTGGTCGCCCGCCCGGAGCGGGACCGGCCGACGGACGAGCCCGCCCCGCCCGCCGTCGATCTGGCCGCGCAGGAGGCCGTCGACCTGCGCCGGTACGCCGAGGAGGTGGCGGTGGCCGCCGCCGGGGCGGCCCAGACGGCCCGGCGACGCCGCGACGCGTGGCTCGCGGCCCAGGACACGGTCGAGCGGGCCTGGCAGGCGTACGACGAGGCGGAGGCCGCCGCCCGGCGTCTCCGTGGCGCGCATGCCCTGCCGCCGCCGCGCACCCCGCGTACCCCCGCCGAGTACGCCGCCCGCGAGCGCTGGCTGCACCACGCCGCCACCGCCGCCCACCTGCGCGGCGAGCTGTCCATCCGAGAGCTCTGCGACGTCTTCGCGCACCGGGGCGGCTGGGATCCCCGGCTGCACCCGGTGGAACAGGAGGTCGTGCTGGCCCGTGCGGTGCGGGACGGAAAGCAGTCCGGGTACCGGGCGGCGGCGGCCCGGGAGCGAACGGCGTGGCGGGACGCCGACCTGGCCGCCGAGGCCGCTGTGGCGCTCTCCGCCGAGGCGTACGCCGCCGCGCAGCGGGCCCGCCCGGTCGTGGCGCCCGCCGCGCGGGCGGCCACGGCGCCAGCCCGACCGGCCGTTCCGGCCGCCGCCCGCTGGCGTCCGGCCCGCATCGGCTGACCCCACCGCCCCGGCCCTCGGTCGTGCCGGCCCTCGCCCCGGTTGCCCGGTTTTTGGTCGTGCCCGGCCCCGCCTGTGTGCCCTGATCCCGTGAGCCCGGTCACATCGACGCGGAAACGGGCACCGGCGCCGTGCCGGCCCAAAGCCGACGCAATTCGCCGACGATCACGACCGGTTGTCCGATTGTTCGCCCTCCGCGCCGGATAGGGCCCTCATCCTATTGAGCCGCGTCAGTTCATCTGTCCACCGAAAGAAAGCTGAATGGCGCATGTTTAAGCAGGTGGCGGTGGGTTGGCAGGCTTCCGGCCGGCCAGTAATGTCGGGCCGTCTGGTGCGGTAACCGATCGCAAGAGGCGACGCCGCGCCGACCCGCTCAATCGTGAAATTTACGAACCGGGGAACCAGTGCACGTTGGGGTGAATCCGCGGGCTTCGGCCCATGGTAGGGCGATCTTCCCGCCCGAATCCGTCAGCTAACCCGGTAGGCGGTCTCGGAAGGAGTGCCATCCTCGTGCAGCACGATTCCACCCCTCGGTTGTTCCTCCCACACGGTGCCGTGGTGCCCGCGTCCGTCGCCCCAGGGCTGACGAGCTGACCGTCGCATCCGCCCCGCGCCCGCCTGACCGGGCGTCTGTTCAGAGCGGTCCCCACCGGCCTACGGGCGTGTCGTCCGCGCCGTCATACGGCGACGTACGCCCGGGTGCCTCCGCTCTCCACCCCCGTCCCTGGAGGAACACGTGAACGATCACCTCAAGCGGCAGTTGCGGCGGCTCGCCGGCGAGCGCCCGTACCAGGTCGTCGCCGGTTCGGCCGTGGCGCTGGTGCTGGCCTCCGGCACCAGCGCGCTGCTGGCCGGCTCCGATGACGCCCCCGCCCCCCGACACACCACGGCGGCCGCAGCCGAGATCGCGCCCCGCCTCGACGGCACCGTCAGCCGCGCCCAGGCCCGGGCCACCGCGAGTGCGTCGCCGAGCGCCACGCCGTCGCCGAGCGCCACCTCGGCGACCCCGGATCCCGATCTGACCACCAAGGCCGCCCCGCGCAAGACCACGGCGAAGCCGGCCGCCTCGAAGTCGCCGTCGTCGAAGGTCCTCGACTACGACTACGCGGCCCAGACCACCTACTACTACTGCGGCCCCGCGGCGGTGCGTAACGCGCTCTCCGCCACTGGCGTCAAGAGCACCCAGGACGCGCTGGCAGCCGACCTCGGCACCACCGAGATGGGCACGAACTCGGCCGCTGACACCACCCGGGTGCTCAATGAGATGGTCGAGGGCGACAACCCGTACCGCACCCGGATGATCTCGGGTGGCTCCGCTACCTCGGCCCAGATCGACCGGCTCCAGGCCGACGTGGTGAAGGCGGTCGCCGCCGGCCGGGGGGTCGTGGCGAACATCGCCGGGGACGCCACCGACGTCAACGGCGGCTGGCACTCCTTCCCCGGTGGTCACTACATCGCCGTCGTCGGCTACCGCAACGACGGCCGCACCGTACGCATCGCCGACTCGGCTGACCCGTCCCTCCCGTCGTACTGGGTCAGCACCATCACCCTGGCCCACTGGACGGCCACCAGAGGCTACTCGGCCTAACACCCACCCCACCCCGGTATCGGCCCGGGCCAGGACAGCCTGGCCCGGGCCGATCCCTGCCTTGGCCCCGGCCCGGTCCGGGCCGGCCTTGTCCGGGCCGGACCGCGGTCAGGGGGTGGGGGTGAGGGGGGAGCGGGGGGCGCGGGGAAGCGGTGGGGTTGCGGTGGGGGTCAGTTCCTGGCGGGCCGCTGACAGGAACGCCTCGGCATACTCCTGCGCAGGGAAGTCGCCCAGGTAGCGGGCGCGGGTGGTCCAGCGAGTCGCCGCCCGGGAGTCGCTGTCCAGCAGGTCGACCAGCACCTCGTCGAGGTTGGCCGCGTCGCGCCGCAGCACGTAGCCCGAGCCGGCCAGCGGGAACCGCTCGACGAACCGGTCGCCGTCGCCGCCCATGTCCGTCACCGCGTACGGCTTGCCGGAGTAGAGGTAGTCGGAGATGACCCCGGATACGTCCGACACCAGCGCGTCGGAGCGGTTCACGCACTCGACCAGGGACAGCTCCCGGCTGGCCGCCGCGCCCCAGACGTGCTGCCGCCCGGTGCGGGCCCGGTCCGCGGCCAGCAGCTCCGTGAGCCGGGCGAGCTGCCGCGCCGACGCCGGGTTCTGCGCGGTGTACGGGTGGGCGCGAAGGATCACCGTCGCGCCCCGGGCCAGCAGCCCGCGCAGGATCGTCCCGGCTACCGGCAGGGAGCAGTAGTTCGCGTCGGCGTGGTGCCCGGTCCAGGTCGGGGTGTAGAGCACCGTCGGGTTGCCCAGGCCGGTGACCGGCTCCCGGCGTACCTCGATCGACTCGACCTGCGGGCGGCCGACCACGACGAACTTCTCCGCCGGGATGTCCACCCCGGCGCGGGCGTACCGGTCGATCGCGGCCGGACCGGCCACGAAGATCCGGTCGAAGATCGCCGAGACCGGGTTGGCGCTGGGCGCCTTGTCGCTGTCGCCGTGGTGGATCTGCACGTGGGTGAGCTGGGGGAACCGGATGCAGTGGCTGTTCTTCGCCCCGTGGTTGACGTAGAACGCCACCCTCAGGCTCGGCACCAGCGCCTCGTCCATCGTCTTCAGGGTGGGGCAGTAGACCACCGGCGCGGTGGTGGCCGCGGCGATCGGGGCGAGGAACTCCGGCTCCCGCACCATCACGAGGAACGGCCGGCCGATCCGCTCCAGGTACGGCAGCCACATGGTGACCTGGTACTCCGATCCCGGCGGGGCGGAGAAGTGCAGCAGGAACTCCGGCTGGTGCGCCCGCAGCGCGCGGGTCACCGCCCCGCCCCCGGCCCCGGGCCGCAAGCGCCGACGGGCCAGGTCCAGGGCCACCGCCGCGGCGCCCGCACCGGCCACCAGGGCCAGCAGCAGGGCGACCGGCGCCGGCAGCACCAGGGCGGCGGCCGCTGCCACTGCGGCGAGTAGCACCAGCAGGGCATCGCCCAGCCGGGCGGCCACCAGCGGGGTCCACGACCGGACCGGGAGGTTGGCGGCCCGGATCTCCAGGTCGCCCGCCTGGCGCAGCGGCCCCACCAGCAGCACCAGCCCCAGCAGGACCAGGGCTGTGGCGGCCAGCGCCGGGTCGAAGCCGGCGTCGAGCCGGCGCGCGTACCCGACCAGGATGCCGGCCGCGAGCAGTACCGACTCGGCGGTGCTGTCGGCGGCCGGCCGCACCCGGCGCTCCCAGGCGGCGGCGGCCAGCGCCGTCACCGCGAGCGCCAGGCCCCAGCCGGTCGCCCCGGTCAGGGCGAGGACGAGGAACGCCAGCACCGCCAGACCGGTGGTCGCCGCTCGGGCGGTCAGCTTCCTGACCAGGTCACCACGCATGTCGCTTCCGCTTCTCCCGCCCCGTCGCGGTGGCCGTCGTCGCTCAGCCGGCCGCGGCCGGGGCGGTCGCCGGGCCGCCCTGGGCGGGAACGTTCGTGGTGGGTGCCTCGCCCGGCGCCCGCCGGACGTCGATGACCTGCCCGGTCAGGTCGGAGATCAGCACGTCCAGCGAGGACTGGGCGACGGCCTCCGCGGCGAGCAGGGTGTGCTCCGGCTCCTCGCCGAACGCCTTGGTGCGCATCGGGGTGGCGGTGCGCTCCGGGTTGATGCAGTTGACCCGTACGCCGAACTCGGCCCACTCGTCGGAGAGCGCCTGGGTCAGGTTGACCAGCGCGGCCTTGGTGGCCGAGTAGAGCGCGTAGCGGGCCCGGCCCCGGGTGTACGAGCTGGAGGTGTAGAGCAGCAGCTGGCCCTTGGTCTGCTGCAGGTACGGCAGGGACTGTCGGGCGATGGTGACCGGGCCGACGAAGTTGACCTGCAGGACCCGGTCCATGGTCTCCTGGTCCATCTCCGCCAGCTCGCCCTTCTCCAGGATGCCGGCGGTGACGACCACGTGGTCGATCCGGCCGGTGGCCTCGAAGGCGGTCTTCAGCGCGGCCTCGACGTCGGCGGCGCGCTCGACGTGGGTGCCGGTGGTGGAGCGGCTGAACGGGAAGACCTGCGCGCCGTGGCTGCGGGCCAGCTCGGTCAGCTCGTGGCCGATGCCGTAGCTGCCGCCGAACACGACGATGGTCCGGCCGGTCAGCTCCTCGGCGTAGCCGTGGCCGGTGAGCCGGGGCGCCTGCGCGGCGGCGAGCTGGAAGAGCTTGTCCGCGAGGTGCACGTCGACCGGGTGGGTGACCTTGATGTTGTCGTCCGAGCCGTCGATCACCTTGATCGGGGTGTCGGGCAGGTAGCGCAGCACGACGCCGCAGTCGTCGGTGGCGGCGAAGTTCGGGTCGCCCTCGGCGATCCGGTACGCCTCACGGATGGTGCCGGAGCGGAACGCCTGCGGGGTCTGGCCCCGGCGCAGGGTGGCGCGGACCGGGATGTCGGTGATGCAGTCGTCGGAGTCGACCTGGATGATCGTGTCGGCCGAGGGGATGGCCACGTCGACCGCCGAGTAGGTCCAGAGCGCGTTCACGCACTCCCGGACGATCCGGCCGCTGAGCAGCGGGCGTACCGCGTCGTGGAAGAGGATGTTGACGTCGCCCTCGCCGACGGCGTCCAGGGCGATCCGGGTGGTCGCGTTGCGGGTGACGCCACCGGCGATGACCTTGCTGACCTTCCGGAAGCCGGCCTTGTCGACGATCTGCTGGGCGTCGGGGACGTGCCCGACGGCCATCAGCACGATGATCTCGTCGATCTCGGGGGCCGCCTCGAAGACCGCCAGGGTGTGCTCGATGATCGGCTTGCCGGCGATCTTCAGCAGCTGCTTCGGGATGCCCAGGCCCAGTCGGGTCCCGGTACCACCGGCCAGTACCACCGCCACCGTCCGCGAGGGCCGCCACGGCACCGGGGTCTCCGGTGCGGCGTCCGGGCCAGTGGTGTGGTCCTGCGTCATTGCCGATCCTCACTCTCAGGGAATGTCACAACGATGGGATGCCGGAACTCTACTTGCCGTTGGAGAAGTCCTCGTATGCGCGCAGCACCTCGTCGGTCGGCCCGTCCATCCGCAGCTCGCCCGATTCCAGCCAGATCGTCCGTTCGCACGTGTCCCGGACCGAGGAGAGCTGGTGGCTGACCAGGAACACCGTGCCGGCGCCCTCCCGCAGCTCACGGACCCGCTGCTCGCTGCGCTTGCGGAAGCCCTTGTCGCCGGTCGCGAGCGCCTCGTCGATCAGCAGCACGTCGTGCTTCTTCGCCGCGGCGATGGAGAAGCGCAACCGGGCCGCCATGCCGGAGGAGTACGTCCGCATCGGCAGCGAGGCGAAGTCGCCACGCTGGTTGATCCCGGAGAACTCGATGATCTCGGGGGCCAACCGCTGCACGTCGTCCGGGTGCATGCCCATGGCCAGGCAGCCCAGGGTCACGTTGCGCTCCCCGGAGAGGTCGTTGAGCAGGGCGGCGTTGACGCCCAGCAGGGACGGCTGACCCTGGGTGTAGACCGCGCCCCGGTTGACCGGCAGCAGGCCGGCGATGGCCCGCAGCAGGGTGGACTTGCCGGAGCCGTTGCTGCCGATCAGGCCGATCGCCTCGCCCCGGTACGCGGTGAAGCTGACCCCCTTGACGGCGTGCACCTCCCGGACGTTCGGCGCGGAGGTGCGGGACACGATCCGCTTCAGCGCGGCCACCGGGCTGGTGCCGCCCGCGGCGCCCTTGTGCACCCGGTAGATCACGTGCGCGTCGTCGACCACCACGGTCGGGATGCGCTCGATGATCCTGGGCAGTGTCACGGTGACGTCGTTGGACGTCTCGATGTGCTCAACCACGGCCGTACTCCTGTTCGCCCCGCCAGAAGTAGATGAAACCACCCACGCCCATCACGACCGCCCAGCCCACCGCGTACAGCCAGAGCTGCAGCAGCGAGGTGTTGAGCAGCGGAGCCTGCTCCAGCAGCGCGTGCCGGGCCAGCTCGATGAAGACCAGCATCGGGTTCGCCTCGACCAGCTTGGTCGCCCAACCCGGCAGCTCCTCCTCGAACAGCGCCACGCTGTAGAGCACACCGGAGCCGTACATCCAGGTGCGCAGCAGGAACGGCATCACCTGCTTGAGGTCGGCGATCTTCGCACCCGCCCGGGCCACCGCCAGGGTGAGCCCGGCGTTGAAGACCGCCTGGAGCAGCACCGCCGGCACCAGCATCAGCCACTCCGCGGTGAGCGGCTCGCCGGTGACCAGAACGATGCCGGCGAGCACCACCAGGGAGGCCATCAGCTGCTGGAACTGGGTGAGCATGACGGCCAGCGGCAGACAGGCCCGGGGGAAGTGCAGCGCCCGGATCAGCCCCAGGTTGCTGGTGATCGACTGGGTGCCGTTCTGCACCGTGGTCTGGGTGAAGTTGAAGATGAACAGCCCGGCGGTGAGGTACGCGATGAAGTTCGGAATGCTGTCCTGCTTCAGCACCAGGCCGAAGATCAGGTAGTAGACCGCCGCGTTGGTCAGCGGGGTGAGCACCTGCCAGAGCTGCCCGAGCCGGGCGTTGCTGAACGAGGCGACCAGCTTGGCGTTGGAGTACGCGGCAATGAAGTGCCGGTACGTCCACAGGCGGCGGGTGTAGTGCGCCAGGGACGGCCGCTCGCCGGCGACCCGCAGCCCGTGCCGGGCGGCCAGTTGCGCCTGGGTCAGGCCGGCGTCGGGGTCGGCCAGCGCGGTGTTGGCCATGGGATGGGCGCTCCGATCTTTCGTACCAACGAGATGCGCGCGACGACGGTTCTTTCGTACCAACGAGATGCGCGCGACGACGGTGTAGAGCGTGGCCGGTGCCGGGAGCGCGGCCTCGTCGCTGCGTGGAAAGGTAGTCCATCAACACGTCGGGACGCAACCGTACCGTCGTTGCGGTACATTGTCCCACGTGACAGCCGAGAAGATCCTTCCGTGACACCCGTAAAAGGCCTGCCGTGACCACCGCGAAGAGGCGGGCGCCGGCCGGCGCGGCGGTGCTCCGGGGCGAGATCACCACGGCCATCCGGCGCGCGCTCATGCAGGAGCTCGCCGCGGTCGGCTACGGCAGGCTCTCCATCGAGGCGGTCGCCCGGCGGGCCGGGGTCAGCAAGACCGCGATCTACCGGCGGTGGAGCTCGAAGCTGGAGCTGGTCCTGGAGATCGTCGTCGCGGCGGCCGGCAGCAAGCTGCCCTCGCTGGACACCGGCACCCTGCGCGGCGACCTCACCCTGCTGTGCCAGCTGGTGGCGCACGCCCTGAGCCACCCGCTGGCCTCGCAGATCATCCCGGACCTGCTGGCCGAGGCGGCCCGCAACCCCGAGATCGACGAGGCGCTCCAGGCGGTGCTGCGCGCCAAGCAGCAGGAGATCGGGGGGTCGCTGGTCGCCCGGGCCGTCCAACGTGGGGAGCTGTCCCCCGGCCCCGATGCCGGCACCGCCGTGGACCTGATCGTCGGGCCGCTCTACTGGCGGCTGGCGATCGCCCGCGCCGCCCCCACCGAGGCGTACCTCGACGTGCTCGTCGAGGCCGTGGCGACCGGCCTCGGTGCGGCCCCGGCCGTGCCCCGGCAACGGGACGCGGCCCTGCCGGCCACACCCGTCTGAACCACCCCGCCCCGCCGCCGTCTCGTCCGCCACCACCCCGCCCACCGTCGGTCCGCCCGGTGCTACCCCGTCCGGCGTCGGCCCGTCCGGCGTCGGGCGGCGCCGGCCTCGGCCGCCCGGGTGCCGTCAGCGGCCGGCGTCGACCGGGAGCCGGGACACGATGTGCCGGGCGATCTCCAGCGAGCTGGTCGCGGCGGGGGAGGGGGCGTTGAGCACGTGCACCTGACGGTCCGCCTCGACGATCAGGAAGTCGTCGACGAGGCCGCCGTCGGGCAGGATCGCCTGGGCGCGCACCCCGGCGCCGGCCCGGACGATGTCCGCCGGGGTCAGCTCCGGCACCAGCCGGGCCAGGCTCGCGGCGAACTTCTTCTTCGACAGCGACCGGGCCGCCTCGGTCAGGCCGTACCGGTAGTGCCGGCGGGCCAGCGCCCACAGCCCGCGGTAGGAGAGCTCGTCCCAGACGTCGCGCGGGCTGACCCGGCCCCACGAGTAGCCCTCCCGGGCGGTGGCCAGCACGGCGTTCGGCCCGGCGTGCACGCTGCCGTCGATCATCTTGGTCAGGTGCACCCCGAGGAACGGGAACTGCGGGTCCGGCACCGGGTAGATCAGCCCCCGCACCAGGTCGCGCCGCTGCGGGGTCAGCTCGTAGTACTCGCCCCGGAACGGCACGATCCGTACGGGCGTGGGCACCCCGGCCAGCCGGGAGATCCGATCGGCGTGCAGCCCGGCACAGTTGATCAGCACGTCGCCGATCACCTCGCCGTTGGTGGTGGTGATCACCACGCCGTCGGGCCGGTTGGCCACCCCGGTCACCTCGGTGCGGGTGCGCAGGTCCGCCCCGGCGGCGGCGAGCAGCTCGGCCAGCTTGCGGCAGACCGCGCCGAAGTCGACGATGCCGGTCGAGGAGACGTGCAGCGCGGCGACGGCCGCCACGTGCGGCTCGTACTCGGCGGCCTCGGCCGCCTCGATCAGCCGCGCCGGCAGGCCGTTGGCGCTTGCCCGCGCGTGCAGGGCGCGCAGCCGGGGCAGCTCCGCCGGGTCGGTGGCGACGATCAGCTTGCCGCAGATGTCGTACGACAGCCCGTGCTCGTCGCAGAACTCGACCATGGACGCGCTGCCGGCCTTGCACATGGTGGCCTTCATGCTGCCCGGCTTGTAGTAGACCCCGGCGTGGATGACCCCCGAGTTGTGCCCGGTCTGGTGCGCCGCCCAGCCGGCTTCCTTCTCCAGCACGGTCACCGAGTCGCCGGGGCGGTCGGTCACCAGCCGGTGCGCCACCGCCAGGCCGACGATGCCGCCACCCACGACCACGAACCTAGTCATCTCATCTCCCCTGCCCGGCGCTGGCCACAGATGGTAACGAAGTCGCCCGGCGCGTCCGATTCGCGTCCGACCCGCACAGGTGGCCTAGACTGCTGCGGGTCCAATTTCTCGGGGAGTCACATGTCTGAGGTCATCGCGCTCGGTCAACCTACGGTCGGCGAGGCCGAACTCGCCGCCATCGCGGAGGTCTTCGCCTCCGGCTGGCTCGCGGGCTCCGGCCCCACCAGCCGTCGGTTCGAGGAGCGCTTCGCCGCCGCCGTCGGCACCCGGCACGCGCTCACCACCAGCAACTGCGGTTCGGCGCTGCACCTGGCGCTGCTCACCCTCGGGGTCAAGCCCGGCGACGAGGTGATCGTCGGCGACTACACCTTCCCCGCCACCGGCCACTCGGTGATGTGGGCCGGCGCGAAGCCGGTCTTCGCCGACGTCCGGCCCGACATCTGGACGGTCGATCCGGCCGCGGTCGAGGCGGCGATCACCCCGCGCACCGTCGGGATCATCGCCGTCGACGCGTTCGGTCAGCCCGCCGACTACGACGAGCTGCGCGCCATCGCCGACCGGCACGGGCTGTTCCTGGTCGAGGACGCCGCCTGCTCGGCCGGGGCCACCTACAAGGGTCGCCCCGCGGGCAGCCTGGCCGACGTGGCCACCTTCAGCTTCCACGGCCGCAAGGGCATCACCGCCGGCGAGGGCGGCGCGTACGTCACCGATCGCGAGGACCTCGCCGCGCACGCCCGCAAGCTGCACACCTACGGTGTGGAGGGCGCGCTCACCCGCGCCGAGCTGTCCCACCTGCCGATCCCGACCTTCACCGAGCTCGGCTACAACTACCGGCTCTCCGACGTGGCCGCGGCGATCATGATCGCCCAGCTCGACCGGCTGCCGGACCTGCTCGCCGCGAAGCGGCGCACCGCCGCCCGCTACGGTGAGCTGCTCAAGGACCACGACCTGATCACCACGCCGTTCGAGGCCCCGGACCGCGAGCACCCGTGGCAGTCCTACGTGGTCACCCTCGACCCCGCGGTGAACCGGGGCGCGGTCGCCCTCCAGCTGCGTCAGCGTGGCGTGCAGTGCACCTTCGGCACGTACGCCTCACACACCCAGCCGCTCTACGGCCAGACCGCGCCGTGCCCCGTGTCGGCGGACCTGTTCGCCCGGCACCTGGCGATCCCGATGCACGCCAACCTCACCGACACCCAGGTAGAGACCGTCGCCGCCAGCCTGGTCGACGTCGTCACCACCACGGCCTCCGGCCGCTGATCCCCCAGGAAGGACACTGTCCGCCATGTCGAAGCAGACCGTCTTCATCACCGGAGGTGCGGGCTTCATCGGCCTGCACGTGGTGCCGTTGTTGTTGGAGAAGGGCTACCGGGTCCGCCTCTTCGACAACATGTTCCGGGGGGACCGGGACCGCGTCGCGGAGCTGGTGGCCACCGGCGACGTCGAGCTGATCGACCAGGACGTCCGCTACGGCGGCGCCGTACACGCGGCCATGAAGGGCTGCGACTACGTCATCCACCTGGCCGCGGTTTCGATCAACAAGAGCCAGGCCGACCCGTACGAGTCGATCGACATCAACATGGTCGGCAACCACAACGTCTTCGCCGCCGCTGCCGACCACGGCGTGAAGCGGCTCGTGTTCGCCTCCTCCGCCTCGGTGTACGGCGACCCGCAGAAGTTGCCGATGCACGAGGACGACCGGCTCGACCCGCTCACCCCGTACTGCATCTCCAAGCGGGCCGGCGAGGACCTGCTCGGCTTCTACCAGCGCAGCAAGGGCCTCAACTGGATCGCCCTGCGCTTCTTCAACGTGTACGGCCCCGGCCAGAAGCCGACCGCGTACTACACCTCGGTGATCAACCACTTCGTCAAGCGGCTCAAGAACGGCGCGCCGCCGGTCATCGACGGCAAGGGTGAGCAGTCGATGGACTTCATCCACGTCCACGACATCGCCCGCTCGGTGGTCGCCGCGATGGAGGCTGAGCAGGGCAACGTGCCGGTCAACATCGGCACCGGCATCGACACCTCCGTCGCCACCCTCGCCGAGATCCTGATCAAGGCGGTCGGCGTGGACGTGGAGCCGCAGTTCAACCCGCGTGAGGTGCTGGTCAGCCGCCGGGCGGCGGACATCACCCGGGCCCGTGAGGTGCTCGGCTGGGAGCCGACCATCGCCGTGGGCGACGGCATGACCGACCTGATCAAGACCGAGGTGGCGTGACTTAACCGCCGTCCGCCGGGGGCCCGTCGTCGCACGGGCTCCCGGCCCACCCGTTTCGCGGCGGCGTTCGACGCCCGTGAGATCGGCGCGTCCACGGGGCACGTGTCGACCGCCGGGCCGGCCTGGGGCGCACGCCGTACCCGCGCCGCCGCCGTGTCCCATGTCGATCAACCGCGGCCGGAGCCCGTCGCCGATCCCTGTAGCGCTGCGGTAGCGTAGGCCGGCGTCGCCTCCCGGCAGACCCCCCGGCCCGCCCGTACCATCCACCCGGTGGGCCCGGTCCCCGCCCCCACACCGTCCTCGACAGGAGTTACCGCTGTGCGGATCGCGGTCGTCAACAACTTCTTCCCCCCGCGACCGGGCGGGAGTTCCCATCTCGCCGCGGCGCTGGCACAACGCTACGCCGCCGCCGGGCACGAGGTGCTCGTCCTGACGGCCGCCTACCGGGACGCGCCAGCCGAGGAGGTGCGCGACGGCTACCGGGTCGTCCGGCTGCCGGCGAGGGCGATGCCGAAGCTTGGTCTGTCCATCGACTTCGACATGGCCTTCGCCCTGGCCCGTCCCGGCAACCTGCGCCGGGTGTCCCGCCTGCTGGCCGAGTTCAAGCCGGACGTGATCCACCAGCACGGGCAGTTCTTCGACCTGAGCTGGATCTCCGGCCGGTACGCGCGCCGCCACCGGGTGCCGGTGCTGTTGTCGATCCACACCCGCCTGGAGAGCCCGGACCCGAAGTACGCGGCGCTGTTCCGGATGCTGGACCGGTTCCTGGTCAAGCCGATCATCCGCCGCTTCCAGCCCCGCTACGTCATCATGGACGAGTTGGCCGCCCGCTACTGTGCGGAGCGTTACGGCGCGACCACGGCTGACTTCGACTACATCCCGGTCGCGGTGGAGCCGAGCCGCTTCGACACCAGCCAGGAGACCGACGTACGGGCCCGGCACGGCGTCGGCGACGTGCCGCTGATCGTCTCGTTGGGGCACGTGATTCCGCTGCGGGACCGGCTGGCCCTGGTGGAGGCGCTGCCGGCCGTCCTGGCGAAGCACCCGGACACCAAGGTCATGATCGTCGGGCAGGTCTACTTCGACGCGTTCGCGAAACGGGCGGCGCAGCTGGGTGTCAGCGACGCGATCATCACCACCGGCGCGGTGCCGTCGGCAGATGTGCCGGCGTACTTCGCTGCCGCCGACGTGGTGGCCCACGACCTGCAGGGCGGTGGCTTCGGCACCGCCAGCCTGGAGGCGATGGCGTCGGGTCGGGCGACGATCGGCACGGTGACCGAGACCAACTTCCCGGCCGTTCACCTGCGCAACTGGGAGAACTTCGTGCTGGTCCGCCCGAACGACCCGGCCGACCTCGCGAACGCCGTGATCCGGCTGCTCGACGAGCCGGAGGAGCGGGAGTGGATCGCCAAGCGCCAGCGGGACCTGGTGTACTCGCACTTCACCCTCGAAGTGGTCACCCGCAAGCACCTGGACGTGTTCGAGCGGATGGTGGGTGAGCGCGGGTGACGATGTTCTCCGACGACGAGCGCAGCAACCGCCTGCGTACGGGCATCCTGAACGACTTCGTCGGCGGCCTGCTCAACGACGTGGAGCGGGCCCGCCACCTCGGCCTGCCCGACACCACCCGGATCCGCGAGCGCACGAAGATCGTCAGCCCGGAGAACCTGGTCATGGGGGAGCACTGCTGGATCGGGGAGAACACGGTCCTGGACGCCAGCGGCGGTCTGGAGATCGGCGACCACACCAGCATCGGGCTGAACTGCCTGGTGTTCACCCACTCCAGCTGGTTGGCCAACATGATGCTGGAGAACCACTCCGGCAGCGACCTCATCGAACGCAAGCCCGTGCGGATCGGCAAGGGTTGCTTCATCGGCGGTAACAGCGTGATCATGATGGGCGTCACCATCGGTGACTGCGCCACGGTCAGCCCGCTGTCGGTGGTGACCAAGGATGTTCCGGCCTACAGTCTGGTATCGGGCAACCCGGCCCGGGTCTTCCAGCGGTACGACGAGAAGCACATCCAGGCCGAGGCGGAACGGGTCCGCGCCGAGAACGCCGCCCGTCGAGCGGAGGCGCAGGCGTGCGGGGAGGCCCCGGTCTGGGGCTCGCCCGCGAAGCGCCGCGACGGGCAGTGACGAACACCCCCAATTGATTCAACGGAGAAATGCGATCATGACTCTCAACGACCGCCTGCGAACCGTCTTCCAGGACGCTCTGGAACTGCCCGAGGGCACCGACGTGGAGAACCTCAACTACCGCGGCATCGAGCAGTGGGACTCCCTCGGCCACATGACCCTGATCGCCGCGATCGAGGACGAGTTCGACGTGCAGCTCGAGACCGAGCAGGTCATCGACATGAGCAGCTTCAAGGTCGCCCTCGACATGCTGCGGGGTCTCGGCGTCGATGAGTGAGCTGACCGGCCGGGTGGCCCTGGTCACCGGCGGCACCCGCGGTATCGGCCTGGCCACCGCCCGGGCACTGGCCGAGGCGGGTGCCACGGTCGTCATCACCGGCCGCGACGCCGCTCGGGCCGAGCAGGTGGGCAAGGAATTCGGCGGGCACGGTCTCGGGCTGGACGTCGCGGACTTCGACGCGGTCGGTGCCACCGTCAAGCAGGTCACCGCGGAGCACGGCGGGCTGGACGTGCTGGTCGCCAACGCCGGGATCATGGAGAGCGGCCTGCTCGGCATGATGCGCGCCGAGGACGTACGCCGAACCCTCGACGTCAACGTGGCGGGGACGGTCGCGGCGGTCCAGGCGGCCGGTCGGGCGATGGCGCGCAAACGCAGGGCCGATGACGGCACCGAGCGGCGGGGCGGCTCTATCGTGCTGCTCGCCTCGGTCGTCGGCACGTACGGCGCGGCCGGTCAGTCGGTCTACGCGGCGTCGAAGGCCGCCGTGGCCGCGCTGGCCCGCTCCGCCGCGCGGGAGTTGGGCAGCCGAGGGATCCGGGTCAACGCCGTCGCGCCCGGGGTCATCCGCACCGACCTCACCGCGTCGCTGCCGACGGAGGTGCTGGACAGGCAGGCGTCGGCTGCCGCGCTGGGTCGCCTCGGCAGCCCGGAGGAGGTGGCGGACGTCATCCGGTTCCTCGCCGGCGACGCGGCCCGATACGTGACGGGTCAGGTGCTCGGCGTCGACGGAGGGCTCGTGCCGTGAACCTGGTCGCCCCGACCGCCCGGCTGATCGACGCCGCCACCGGAGACATCCTCGGTGGCGCCGACCTCGCCGCCCAGGTGGAGCGGCACGCCGCCGCGTACGCCGGCTTCGCCCCCGGGGTGGTCTTCGCCCGCAGCGGCACCTCGGTGGCCGCGGTGCTGCGGTACGCCGGCGCGCTGCGCGCCGACCGCCCGGTGGCACCGCTGGACCCGGCACTGGACCCGGCCGTGCTGGCCGATTTCGTCCGGCGCTTCGAGCCGGTCCTGGTCGTCGGCCTGGCCGAGGGGGGTGCCGGCGCAGCCCCTGGCGAACTGCCCAAGCAGTACCGCCACGTCGACGACCCCACCCTCGGGCCGGTCTGGGTCCGTGAGCGCCCGTCGACCGACCAGCCCCACCCCGACCTCGCGGTGCTGCTGGCGACCTCGGGCTCGACCGGGGACCCGAAGTTCGTCCGGCTCTCCCGGGGCGCGGTGGAGTCCAACGCCGCCGCGATCGGGCGGGCGCTGGCCATCGGCCCGGCCGAGATCGCCCCGACCAGCCTGCCGCTGTACTACAGCTTCGGCATGTCCGTGTTGAACAGCCACCTGTCGGCCGGCGCGACGGTGCTGGTGGTCGACGGCGGGGTGCTGGCCCGCGAGTTCTGGCAGGCCGTGCAGGCCCACGGGGCGACGTCGCTGGCCGGGGTGCCCTACAACTACGAGATGCTGCACCGGATCCGGTGGAGCCCGGCGAAGTACCCGTCGCTGCGCACTCTCACCCAGGCCGGCGGCAAGCTGCGCGACGAGATGATCCTCGCCTTCGCCGAGAAGATCGCCGCGGTCGGCGGCCGGTTCCATGTGATGTGGGGCTGCACCGAGGCCGCGCCGCGGATGAGCACACTGCCGGCGGACGCGTTGCCCGACCGGGTCGGCTCGGTCGGCCCGGCGCTCGACGGCGGATCGTTCACCGTGCTCGGCGAGGACGGCGTGGAGACCGACCGCCCCGGCGTGCTCGGCGAGCTGGTCTACCGCGGCCCGAACGTGATGATGGGTTACGCCGAGAGCGCGGCCGACCTCACCCGGGGCGACGAGCAGGGCGGGACGCTGCGCACCGGTGATCTCGGTTACCTCGACGACGACGGGTTCGTCTGGCTGCGCGGTCGCCTCAAGCGGTTCGGCAAGATCTTCGGCATCCGGGTCAACCTGCACGACATCGAGGAGATGGCCCGCGAGCAGGGGCCGGTCGTGGCGGTCTCCGGCCCCGACAAGGTCGTCGTCTTCGTCGAACAGATCACCGACGACGCGGCCAAGGCGCTGGCCGGCCGGCTCTCGGAGCGGCTCAGGCTGCACCGGTCCGGTTTCGACGTCCGTACCATCGAGCGGTTGCCGCAGCTACCCAACGGCAAGATCGATTACCGCTCCCTGGAGGCGCTGGTATGACCCTGTTCACCCTCGACCAGGCGGCGCGCGAGGCGAGGCTGTTGCCCGAGCTGGTCGAGCTGACCGAGCACCACCGGGCCAACAGCCCCGAGTACGCCCGACTGCTCGCTGCCCTGGGGCACCTGCCCGGCCGCCGGTACGACCGGATCGCCGACCTGCCCTGGCTGCCGGTGCGGCTGTTCAAGCACCACACGTTGAAGAGCATCCCCGACGACCAGGTCTTCAAGGTGCTCACCTCGTCCGGCACCACCGGGGACGTCAGCCGGATCTTCCTCGACAAGGAGGCCGCGGCGGTCCAGCAGAAGATGCTCTCCGCCACGTTGCGCACGGTGATCGGGGCCAAGCGGCTGCCGATGCTGCTGGTCGACACGCAGGCGCTGTTCAAGAACCGTAAGTCGTTCTCGGCTCGGGGCGCCGGAGTGCTCGGGCTGATGAACTTCGGCCGGGACCACACCTTCGTCCTCGACGAGCAGGAGCAGCCGGACCTCGAGGCGGTGCGCGCCTTCCTCGACAAGCACGGCGACCAGCCGTTCCTCATCTTCGGTTTCACCTTCATGACCTGGCTCTACCTCTACGAGTTGGCCCGCGACAACAAGCTCGACCTGAGCAACGGCATCCTGATCCACAGCGGCGGCTGGAAGAAGCTGGTCGACCGCGCGGTGGACAATGCCGAGTTCCGCCGCCGGTTCACCGAGGACACCGGCCTGGCCCGGATCCACAACTTCTACGGCATGGTCGAGCAGATCGGCACGACCTTCCTGGAGGGGCCGGACGGCGGCGGGCTCTACTGCCCCGAGTTCTCCGACATCATCGTTCGGGACCCGGACACCTGGGCGGAGGTGCCGGTCGGCACCCCGGGCGTGATCCAGGTGATCAGCACGATGCCCCGGTCGTACCCGGGGCACCTGCTGCTCACCGAGGACCGGGGCGTCGTGCACGGCATCGACGACGGCGCCTGGCCCGGCAAGCGCTTCTCCATCCTGGGCCGGCTACCCCGCGCCGAGGCGCGTGGTTGCAGCGACACCTTCGCGGAGGCAGCATGAGCAGCAAGGTTGTCGAGCGGTTTCCGGCGGGCGGCGCGGTCGCCGTCGACGACCTGGTCACCGCCCTGCGCGTGGCCCCGGCCGGCGGCCCGCTGACTGTCGGCGACGAGCGGGTGGTCGACTTCCTGGTGGCGTTCGCCCGGCGGCTGCTCCGCCCGGCGGTCGCCCGCCGGCACCCGGAGTTGGCCTCGCTCGGCTTCTTCCTGCGACGTGGGGAGATCGCCAAGGCACTCCAGCGGGTCGCCGACGAGCCCGGTCAGCTGCATTTCCCCCGGGGGCTGGTCTTCCACGTCCCCCCGGCCAATGTGGACACCATCTTCGTCTACTCGTGGGCGTTGTCCGCGCTGGCCGGCAACGCCAACGTCGTCCGGATCTCGTCCCGCTCCGCCGGTGCGGCCGACGCGGTGCTCGACGCGTTGAACGACACCCTCGCCGACGCTGCCGAGGTGGTCCGGCAGACCCAGCGGATGGTCAGCTACGGCCGCGACGATGCGGTGACCGCCGCGCTCTCCGCCGCCGCGGACCTGCGGGTCATCTGGGGCGGCGACCGTTCGGTCACCGAGATCCGCCGGCACCCGCTCGCCCCGCACGCCCGGGACCTGACCTTCCCGGACCGCTCCTCGTTCACGGTGATCGGTGCGGCCGGTTGGCTGGCGGCGACTGAGCAGGACCGCTCCGCCGCAGCCCTCGGCCTCTACAACGACTCCTACTGGTTCGACCAGGCGGCCTGCGCCTCCCCCCGGACGATGTACTGGGTCGGCGACCGGGCGACGGCCGACGCCGCCCGCGCGGATCTGCTGGCCCGGCTGCGGACCGTGCTGGACGGCAAACGGCCGGAGGTCGACGCCGCCATGGCGGTGGAGAAGCGGGTGGCCACCTACGGCCTGGCCGTCGAGGGGGCGGCTACGGCCATTCACTTCGACGGCAACGACCTGGCGACCGTCGACCTTGCCGAGCCGGGGGCCATTCCGCGTCGCTGGCTCGGCGTCGGGACGTTCCCGCAGGCGCGGGTGGCGGCCCTCGCGGACCTCGCGCCGGTGGTGGTCCGGCGGGACCAGACCGTCACCCACTTCGGGTTCAGCAGTGCGGAACTGACTGCCTTCGCCCGGGCCCTCGGCGGCCGCGGGGTGGACCGGATGGTCCCGGTGGGCGACGCGCTGAATTTCGCCGCCACCTGGGACGGGTACGACCTCATGCGGGAGTTCACCCGGATCACCAGCGTCGCTACCCGCTGAGCATCCGCGCAGAAGGGCCCGATCACCCCGCGAGGTGATCGGGCCCTTCCGTGCGGGCGTGGGTCGCGCTACTCGGTGGCCGGTGCCGGGGCACCGCGGCGCAGCTGACGCATTCCGGACAGGGCGGCCAGGCCAGCGGCGACGACGTCGGCGATGGTGAAGATGAGCCGGGACGCCAGCGCGATGCCCATGGCCGCGCCGACGCCGCCGCTGCCGACCAGGAACGGCGCCAGCGCGGCGACCAGCACGGCCTCCCGCACGCCGAGCCCCGAGGGGGAGAGGAAGGCGAACATGCCCACGGTCATCGCGATCGCGAAGGAGCCGACACTGCGTAGCAGGCCCTCCATCCCCGGGGCGGCCTGGGCGTTGGCCAGCAGCCACAGGTGCACCCCGAACAGGCTGTAGCCCAGGGCGCTCCAGCCGATCACGCGCAGCACCCCCGGCCAGGTGAGCCGGTTCTCCAGGGGCGGTCGGCGCAGCACCTTGAGGGCGAGTTGGACGAGCATGGTGAGCACCCGTGGCACAGCGCAGACCAGCGCGATCGGGAACAGCGCCGCCACGATCCAGAGCGCCACCCGGACCGAGTCGGCATAGCTGGCGTCGGTGGCGCCAGCGGCGCTGCGCAGCGCCGGCAGGCTCAGCAGCCCGAGGCCGAGCGCGGCGGTGACACTGAGACCGAGGGTGACCAGGGTGGCCAGGAAGGCCCGGGCCCGGGGCAGTCCGGCCCGCTTGCTCAACTCGATCTGGAGCACGTACGCCCAGACGCTGCCCGGGACATACTTGCCGAGCTGCCCGACGAGGCAGATCCGCAGCGCGGCGGGGACGGACACCCGGTGTTCCAGGTCGTCCACGGCGGCCCGCCAGGCCATCGTGTTGGCGACCATGCCCAGCAGGGCCGCCAGGACGGAGAGCACCACCGACTGCCAGGCCAGGCCGAGCCAGGTGGAGCGGACCTGGGGCCACTGGTCGACGACGCTCCAGACCATCCCGGCGGCGATGGCGGCGATGACGACCACCCGTACGCCCAGCGACAGCCACCGCCTCAGCGGGCTGGCTGGGGCCGACGGAGCGGGCGGTGTCGGCATGTCCGCGACGGCGGCGTCCTCCCGCGTGGTGGTCTCTACCATGCGTTACCTGCCTCCGTGTTGCGTTCACCCATTGCCAGGGGTGAGGGTGGTCCGAGCGGGCACTACACTAGCCCAGGCTGTGCGCCCGTAGGCACCCTGGCACGCTGGATTCGGAATCCGAAGGCGACGGACCACTCGCCCGGCCGGAGTCCGCCGCTGTTACCGTCTGCTCGCTGCCACCGACCCCCGAGGAGAGACGCTGTGATCCCCATTTCCGTCGTCAAACTGGACGAGGCGGCTGAACAGCTCGCGGTCGAGGTGATCCGCTCAGGCATGCTGGCACAGGGTCCGATGGTCGCCCGGCTGGAGCGCGATTTCGCCGACGTGGTCGGCGTGGAGCACGCGGTGGCCGTCAACAACGGCACGACCGCGCTGGTCGCAGCCCTGGAGGTGCTCGACCTCCAGCCCGGTGACGAGGTCGTCACAAGCCCGTTCACCTTCGTCGCCACCCTGAACGCGATCCTTGAGGCCGGCGCCACCGCCCGGTTCGCGGACATCCGGGAGGACGACTTCTGCCTCGACGCCGCGGCCCTCGGCGCGGCGATCGGCCCGCGGACGAAGGTCGTGATGCCGGTGCACCTGTACGGCCAGCCGGCCGACATGGGTGCGATCGTGCCCCTGGTCGAACGGCACGGGCTGGGCCTGGTCGAGGACACCGCGCAGTCACTGGGCGCCACGGTCGACGGGCGCGGGGCCGGCAGCTTCGGTCTGGGCACCTTCTCGCTCTACGCCACGAAGAACCTCACCACCGGTGAGGGCGGGATGATCACCACCAACGACGCCGCCCTCGCCGACCGGCTCCGGGTGCTGCGCAACCAGGGCATGCGGCAGCGCTACCAGTACGAGGTGGCCGGCCACAACTACCGGCTCACCGACCTGCAGGCGGCGCTGGGCATCCCGCAGCTCGCGGCGTACGGCGACAACGTCAAGCGGCGCAAGGACAACGCCGCCCGCCTCTGCGCCGGCCTTGCCGACGTCCCCGGCCTGCGGCTGCCCACCGAGTTGCCCGGCCGGTCGCACGTCTGGCACCAGTACACCGTGCTGGTCACCGACGCCGCCCCGGTGACGCGGGACGAGGTGATCACCCGGCTGACCGAGCGCGGCATCGGCTGCGGCATCTACTACCCGAAGACGGTCTACGACTACGACTGCTACCGGGAGCACCCCCGGGTGGTCGCCGACCCGGCCCCGGTGGCCGACCGGGTGGCCCGGCAGTGCCTCTCCCTGCCGGTGCATCACCACCTCTCCGACAGCGACCTCGACCAGGTGATCGAGGGCGTCCGCGCGGCGGTGGGCGCGTGACCGCCCCGCTGCGCGTTGCCCTGGTCGGCACCGGGGTGATGGGCTCCCTGCACGCCCGCGTGATCGCCCAGTCCGAGCGCTGCGAGCTGGCCCGCGTGGTCGAGCCCCGCCGTTCGGTCGGCCTCCAGGCCGCCGAGCGGTACGGCGCCGACTGGGCCCCGGACGTCGACGACCTCAGCGGGATCGACGCGGTGGTCATCGCGGCCCCCACCGAGTTCCACCACGACCTGGCCGGGCAGGTGCTGGCGGCGGAGAAGCCGCTGCTGGTGGAGAAGCCGGTCTGCGGCAGCCTCAGCGAGACCGAGGACATCGTCGCCATGTCGGAGAAGCGCGGTATCCCGCTGCTCTGCGGCCTGCTGGAGCGGTTCAACCCGGCCGTGCTGACCGCGCTCGCGCTGATCGACCGCCCGGTCCACCTGACCGCCACCCGGCACTCCCCGTACGCGCCGCGGATCCGCACCGGGGTGGCGTGGGACTTGCTGGTCCACGACGTCGACCTGGCCATCCAGGCGTTCGGCGGGGAGGAGCCGATGGGTGTGCAGGGCACGTTCGGTCACTTCCACCCGGACTCGCTGGCCGGGGCCGAGGACGTGGCGGAGACGGTGCTCAACTTCGGCAGCGGGGCGCTGGCCAACGTCTCGGCCAGCCGGATCGGTCAGCGCAAGGTCCGCACGTTGGTGATCAGCGAGGTCGACCGGCTGATCGAGGCCGACCTGCTCCGTAAGGACGTGACGATCTACCGACACGTCTCCTCGGACGCCGCCACGCCGGACGGCCGGGGCTACCGGCAGCAGAGCGTCATCGAGGTGCCCGAGCTGATCACCAACCGGGAGCCGCTCGCCGCCCAGCTTGACCACTTCCTGGACATCCTCACCGGCGTTGTCGACGCCGATGTGGAGCGGCAGCGGATCCTCCCCGCGCACCGGGTGGTCGGCCAGCTCTTCGCCGACAGCGGGCGCTGACCAGCGCCCACCCGCACGACGACGGGCGGGGCGAGCACGTGGCTCGCCCCGCCCGTCTCGTTCAGCTCGCGGTCGGGCAGGCCCGTCCGGCGTCGGTGACCCGGTAGATCTCGACCCCGCCGAACTTCTGCGCCAGGGCCAGCCTGTCGCTCTCGACCAGCTGCTTACGCTCGTAGTGCTTGCTCCACACCCCGGCAAGCTTGCGGGAACCGATGACCACGTAGCTGATGTTGAAGCGGCGCACCTCGCAACCGGCCGGGACAACACCCTTGTTGGCGACCAGCCAGTTCCAGGCGGCCCACCGTTGGTCGTAGTTCTCCGTCGGTAGCCCGGGAAGCGGCGGGATGCCGAACAGCAGCGGCACCCCGTAGTCGGCGTACGACCAGCTCATGAACTCCCGGTGCCGGTCGTAGCCGACCGTGGTGCCGGGCGGGGTGTTCTCCGCAAGCCATTCGAACGCCTGCACGTAGGACTGCCCCACCGGGGCCCGATTCTTGAACTCCCCGCGCAGCGGCTGCCAGCTCGCGGGCATCGCGCCGAGCCCGAGCAGCGTCAGCACCAGCACGGACGCGGCGACGGCCGCCGGGACTCCGGAGCCGCGCAGCGCGGTGGCCCGGGAGACGAGCCGGCTGACCAGCCACCGCACCGCGAGACCGATCACCACCGCGCCGGCCACCGCGAGCAGCCCGTAGACCGGGAAGATCATCGATCGGACCCGTTCCCGCACGCCGTACCAGAGGCTGGACAGGGTCATCGCGGCCCCGGAGTCCGAGGCGGTGGTCCAGAACCCGATCGCGGTGAACACGAGCCCCGCCACCAGCCACGGCCGGGCCCAGCGCAGCGGCCGCAGCACCAGGCAGAACACGGACAGCAGCAGGCAGGGGATGGTGAGCCAGAGCCCGATCTGGATCGCCGGTACGTCGAGCTGGAAGTCCCGGCCGCCGACGGCGGGGTAGCCGAAGAGCACGTATCGCTGCGGGTCGCTGACCCAGTACTCGAACGACTCGTTCCACTTGCCGAGCAGCGCCGGCGGGTTGGACACCCGTTCACCGTTGGCACCAAACAGCACGCCGAGCAGCGGGACCAGTGGGACCAGTCCGGCGACCACTATCGCGCCGGCCGCCGCAGCGGTGTGCCGCAGCCGCAGCCGCCCGCGCAGCCACACCAGCATGCCGATGGCAAGCACTCCGATGAAGAGCACGTCGTAGGTGTGCGTCATGACGATGCCGGCGCCGGCCAGGCCGGCCAGTAACCCCAGTCGCACCGGGTGGGCGCCGCGCACCGCGAGGGCGATGAGCAGCGCGATCGCGGCGGCCAGGCAGGGTGCGGTCTGTTCGGTGATCCGGCCGGTGACGGCCGACAGCCACATCGGGCCCAGCACGGCCGGAGCGGCCGCCGCGCAGGCCGCCACCACCGGGCGCCCGCCGAACGCGCGGACGGCGGCGTAGACGCCGGCCACCAGCGCCAGCGGGCCGACCAGGATCGACCAGGCGGTCATTACCGTGCTCAGCTTTCCGCCGGACAGTTCGGCGGCCTGCGCCCAGGAGACATTCGCGGCGAGGGGGTAGAACGAGCAGGACAGGCTGACCTCGGTGGCGCCGCTGGTGCAGGCAGAGGAGACCAGCACGCTGCCGGTGTCCATGATCCGCCGGGACATGAAGCCGTGGTTCATCGCGTCCCAGCCGGGCGGCGCGATCAGCCGGCCGAGCAGCAGCCAGCCGAACGACACGCTGATCACCGCGGGCACCCCGACGCCCAGCATGTCCCGCCAGTTCGGCCAGGTCGGCGCCAGCCGGAGCCGCGCCCGCAGCGGTGGCCGGAGCCCATTGTCGTCGGCGTCGACCAGACCGCGGGCGACCAACCGGGACACCAGCACTGCCAGCCCGGCGAGGAGCACCTCGGCGGCCAGCACCGCCGTCGCGCTGTGCGGCAGGCCGAGTTTCGGCAGCCAGGTCATGGCCAGGGTGGTGAGGCCGAGGGACAGGGCCGGCGCGGTCGCCCACACCGCCCATCGGTAGCGGCCCGGCGGCAGCACGAAGCCGAGCAGCGCGCCGGGCACGAAGACTACGGCGAAGGTGATCAGGGTGGTCAAACCGTGGGTCCTTTCAGAAGGGCGCAGGCCTCGCCGGCGGCCGGCCTGCTCGTCGCGGCACCCGAACGTGCGGCGACGCCCCTGGCAACAGCGGCCGAACCAGTATAGGAACGCCGGCCGAGGACGGTCGCCCCGCGCGGCGGGCGCGTCGCCGGTCTCCACGCCGGTGACCGCCCTGTCACGAATCGCGTGGGATGAGCGTGGCCACGCCAATCGGATGGGGGCGGACACTCGGGAGGAACCGTCCCGGGGCGGTGGCACCCGAGCGATACCGGCGCGTTCCCTCGCGTTAAGGTCACACGCAGCGCGGGACGGGACTCCACCCGTGAAGCCGGCGCCGCCGGTGGGTGGCGTCCCGGTGCCGCACGGGCCCGACCCGTCTGCCGCGTCCCCGGCAGGAGCAGAGGAAGAACAACCCGGCCTGACCGCTCCACCCGGCACGGTTGATGTCGGGGCCGCGCCGGTAGCCGCCGGTGGAGCCAGTTGTTGATCTTGTAGGGAGCGTACTCGTTGTTCGGCAAGTTGATGGGACCGCCGGGAACCGCGGCCCGAGGCGCGCTGCTCCTCCTGTTCTATTTCGTCCTGCTCGTGGCCGGGGTGTTCGGCCAGGTCGCGGTGTTCGCGGTGGCCGGCCTCGTCGTGGTGGTCGGCGAGTACGCCGTGGGGCGCTGGTGGACATCCACCGAGACACTGCTGGAAAAGGTCGGGCTCGGGCTTGGCTACCGGCAGCTCACCCGGGACCTCTCGGCCGTGCTGCTGGTGGTCACCACGATCGCGCTCACCGCCGGGCAGCTCACCATGGTCCTGCTGCTGCCGGCGGTGGTCTGGGTCATCTCGATCTTCGCCGGGGCGTTCAACAAGATGATCGACCGGCGTAACCCGTTCTCCGCGCTGGTGCGCAACATCGACCTCGGCCCGATGCGCTCGGCCCCGCGCCCCCCGGAGTGGGTATCCGGGGTCGCCGGTGAGCGGCTCGCCGTGGTCAACGTGCTGCTGGTGCCGGCGGCGGTGCTCACCGCGGTGTGGGACGACGCCACGCCGATGCTGGCGGCCGGCGGTCTGGCCGTGCTGGCCGCGGCGCTGGCCGGCGGCATCATCGCGCTGACCTGGCTGCGGGGCCGGGGCGCCGGCCAGAGCTCGCTGCTGCCCGCCGTGCAGCGGTGGCTGGACACCCACCGCCCGGAGGTGGCCCTCTACTTCGCGGGCCCCGCCAAGGACGTCTACCAGGCCAACATGTGGCTCGCCCCGACCGAGGCCCTCGAACGGCCGGCGGTGGTGCTGATGCGCAGCCGGGAGGCTTTCTACGAGCTGGTCGACACCCGGCTGCCGGTGATCTGCGTGCCGGCCGGCGTCGACTTCATGAACCTGGAGCTGGGCAGCGTCCGGGCGACGCTGTACGCGGCCAACGTCGGCGCCAACATCCACATGCTCCGCGAGCCGGGCATGAAGCACGTCTTCGTCGGCCACGGCGACAGCGACAAGCAGGCCAGCGTCAATCCGTACAGCAAGGTGTACGACGAGGTGTGGGTGGCCGGCCTCGCCGGGCGGGAGCGGTACGCCCGGGCCGGCGTCGGAGTGCTCGACGCCGACATTGTGGAGGTCGGCCGACCCCAGCTCGCCGGCGTACACACCTTCGGCGCCGAGTTCGTCGACCGGCCCTTCACCGTGCTCTACGCCCCGACCTGGGAGGGGTGGCTCGACGACGACCCGTACCACACCTCGCTGATGCTGATGGGGGAGCGGATCGTCAAGGGGCTGCTGGCGGCCCGGCCGGCGGTGCGGCTGATCTACAAGCCGCACCCGCTGACCGGTAGCCGGGCCAAGGAGGCCCGCGCCGTGCACGACCGGGTGGTGGAGGCGATCGGCGCGGCCGGCGGCGACACCGACGCCACCTCGCTGGACGGCACCGCCCACCTCGTGGTCACCGGCCGCACCCCGGCGCTGTTCGACTGTTTCAACCAGACCGACCTGCTGATCAGCGACATCTCCAGTGTGGTCTCGGACTTCGTGCAGAGCCAGCGTCCGTACGTGGTGGCGAACCCGAGCGGGCTGCCCGAGGACGAGTTCCGGCGCAACTTCCCCACCTCGCGGGGGGCGTACCTACTCTCGGCGGACTGCGGCGAGCTGGAGAAGATCGTCGCCGTCACGCGGGCTGGCGACGACCCGATGACCGAGGCGCGCCGCGAGCTGAAGATCTACCTGCTCGGCCCCGACAAGCCGAACTCGATGGAGCGGTTCCGGCAGGAGATCGGCCGGCTATGCGGCTGATCTCCTGAACGACGGCGAAAAAGGGGGACGGCGCCAGCCGTCCCCCTTTTTCGTGCCGGTCCCGTCAGGCGCGGTGCGGCGGGCTGTCCACGTCACGGGAGACGACCTCGCCCTTGGCGTCCACCCAGCCCTTCGGGCGGGCGGGGTTGCCGGCGACCAGCTGGTACGGCGCCACGTCCCGGGTGACCACCGAACCGGCGGCGATCATCGCGTACTCGCCGACCTCGATCCCACAGACCAGAGTAGCGTTCGCCCCGATCGACGCGCCCCGGCGCACGAGCGTCGGGGTGATGGTCCAGTCCGGGTTCTGCGCCCGGGGCCGGAAGTCGTTGGTGAACACGACACACGGGCCGACGAAGACCTCGTCCTCGATGGTCACGCCCTGGTAGACCGAGACGTTGTTCTGGATCTTCACCAGGTCGCCGACGGTGACGCCGGCGTCGACGTACACGTTGCGACCGATCACGCAGCCGGCGCCGACCTGCGCGCTGGACCGGATGTGGGCCAGGTGCCAGACCTTGGTGCCGTCGCCCACCCGGGCACCCTCCTCCACGTCGGCGCTCGGGTGGACGAAGACGTCGGCTCGGTCGGTGGTGTCAGTCATCGGTCAACTCGCATTGCTCGGGGCGCCTCGCGCCGGCGGGTGGACGCGTCGGGACGACGCCGGATGCCGGCCGCCGCCCGCGCGGATCGGAACTGCCGCGTCCGCTGGCGGCTCCGGTGGGCCGGCCGGCGCGCGGACTCGGGTGAGCATAGCGAGCCCGCAGGGGAGCAGTTCCGCCACCGCGTCGGCGGCCGGGACATCCACCGGGCTCGGGACCGGCCACCGGGTGCCCGGCGTAACGACGGAAAGGGTCTGGCCGGGCGGCCCTCCCGCCCGGGCGACGCTTCTGCGACCATTCCACCGTCCAGAAACGAGAAGCGGGGGTTCGGGGTGCGCATCCTGCTGGTCGAGGACGACCGACGGGTCGCCGGCGCCCTGTTGTCCGCCCTGACCCGCCGCGGCTACGAGGTGGAGCACGCCGCCACCGTCGCGGCGGCGCTGTCCGCCGCCCCCTGCGACCTCGTGCTGCTCGACCTGACCCTGCCCGACGGCGACGGCACCGACCTGTGCCGGGCGCTGCGCAGGCGCAGCGCGCAGCTTGGCATCATCGCGGTCACCGCCCGCGGCGAGGAGCGCGACCGGGTCCTCGGCCTGCGGCTGGGCGCCGACGACTACGTGGTGAAGCCGTTCTCGATGGTCGAGCTGCAGGCCCGGATCGAGGCGGTGCTGCGCCGGGCGTCGCACGCGGCCCCGGAGCGGGACGTGATCGAGGCCGGCCCGGTCCGCGTCGACGTCGCGGCGCGGACGGTGACCGTTGACGGCCGGGAGGTCACCCTCACCCGCAAGGAGTTCGACATCCTGCTCTCGCTGGCCCGGCAGCTCGGGGTGGCGGTGCCCCGGGACCGGATTCTGCTCGACGTCTGGGGCACCACCTGGGCGGACCGGCACACCGTCGAGGTGCACGTCGGGTCGCTGCGCGGGAAGTTGGGCGACTCCCGGCTGGTGGAGACGATCCGCGGGGTCGGCTACCGGCTGCGCGGGGAATGAGGGACCGTGCGGCGTCGGCTGGTCATCAGCTATCTGCTGCTGATGGTGCTGGTGCTCATGGCGCTGGAGACCCCGCTCGCGGCGACCCTGGCCAGCCGGGAGACCGGTGACGTACGCGCCGACCGGCTCGCCGACGCCACCCGGTTCGCCTCGCTGGCCGGGCCGGCGTTGCGCGGCGGCGTCCCCGGCCCGATCGGCGGCGAGCTGAGCAGCTACGACGAGCTGTACGGCATCGGCGCGGCCGTGGTCGACCGGGACGGGCACACGGTGGTGGCCTCGGGTAGCTGGCGCAGCGGCCCGGGCACCGAGGCAGCGCTGGACAACGCGCTGTCCGGGCAGCAGTTCAGCGCCCCGGACTCGGTGTGGCCCTGGACGGAGGGGTCGATCGTGGTGGCGGTGCCGATCAACGACGGCGGCGAGGTGCTCGGGGCGGTGCTCATCGCCACCCCGGCGGACGGGGTCCGGCGGACCGTCACCGCGTGGTGGCTGCTGCTCGTGGCGATCGGCATCTTCGCGGTGCTGGCCTGCTTCCTGACCGCGTTCGGGTTGGCCGGCTGGGTGCTGCGCCCGGTCACCGAGCTGGACGCGGTCACCCACGAGATCGCCGAGGGAGACCGGGGTGCCCGGGTGCAGCACCGGCTGGGCCCGCCGGAGCTGCGCCGCCTGGCGGCCAGCTTCAACAACATGGCCGACGTGGTGTCGGACGTGATGGACCGGCAGCGGGCCTTCGTCGCGCACGCGAGCCACCAACTGCGCAACCCGCTGACCGCGCTGCGGCTGCGGGTGGAGGAGCTGGGGCCGAGTCTCACCGACCCGCAGGGGCGGGCCGAGCATCAGTTGGCGCTGGAGGAGACCGACCGGCTGGCCCTGCTGCTGGATGCCCTGCTCACCCTGGCCCGCGCGGAACGCGAGGAGAACCAGCGGGTCACCGTGGACGCCGCGGCGGTCGCCGCGTCCCGGGTCACCGCCTGGCAGCCGTTGGCCCGGCGCCGATCGGTCGCCCTCCGCCTGGCTCCGGCCGAGGGCCCGGTGTACGCCCGGACCGTGCCGACCGCGGTGGACCAGGCGCTGGACGCGCTGATCGACAACGCGGTGAAGTTCAGCGGCGCGGGCGGGGAGGTGACGGTGAGCGTCCGACCGGCCGACGGCGGGGTGGCCCTGGAGGTGCGGGACACCGGCCCCGGCATGACCCTCGATCAGCTCGACCGGGCGACCGAGCGGTTCTGGCGGGCCCCCGAGGTGCAGAACGTCGACGGCGCCGGGCTCGGACTGACCATCGTCGCGGTCCTCGTCGATGCCTCCGACGGCCGGCTCACCATGCGTCCGGCGCAGCCGCGAGGCCTGGCCGCTGGCCTCTGGTTCCCGGGCGTCGACGCGGTGCCGGGCGGCGGGCCGGTGGCGGCGGCGGCCGGCTGACCGGTCATGACTTGTTCGACCGGTACCAGTCGGCGGCCCCGGGATGCAGCGGCAGCGGGGCGGTGACGATCGCCGAACGGGGACTCATCCGGCCGGCCGCGGGATGCGCCGCGGCCAGCTCGGTGCGGCGTTCCATCAGCAGCCGGGTCACCTCCCGGACCAGCGGTTCCGACAGGTCGGCCCGGACGATCAGGTAGTTCGGGTTCGCCACGGTGGTCACCGGTTCGACCCCGTACACCGAGCGCGGGATGTCCCGGGACACGTAGACCTCCCGGTAACTGCGGCGCAGCGGCTCCGTCCACTCGCCCAGGTCGACGATCCGGCTGGTGCCGGCGGAGGTGAGCTCCTGCACGCCGCGCACCGGGAGGCCGCCGGAGAAGAAGAAGGCGTCGATCCGCCCGGCACGCAGCGCGGCGACCGAGTCGTCCAGCCCCAGCCGCTGCCGGCGTACCGCGGTGCCGCCGAGCTGGGCGACCTCCAGCAGCCGGGTGGCGGTGACCTCGGTGCCGGAGCCGGGCGCGCCGACGGAGACGCGCCGGCCGCGCAGATCGGCCACCGAGCGGATCGGGCCGTCGGTCGCGGTGACCAGGTGCAGCAAATCGTCGTAGACGCGGGCCACCGCCAGCACGCGCGGGTGCTCATCCCGGACGGTGGGGAGGACGTCGGCCTGGGTGAAGCCCAGCTCGGCCTCGGCCGTGCCGACCAGCCGCATGTTCTCCGCCGAGGCGGCGGTGACCTCCACGCTCGCCCGAACCCCGGGCAGCTCCCGGTTGAGGATGGCGGCCAGGGACTGGCCGAAGGCGTGGTAGACGGCGGTGGGGCTGCCGGTGGCGATCCGGATCGGGATCGGCTCGGCCGGCGAGTCCCGGCAGCCGGCGAGTCCGGACCCCGCCGTCACCAGAACCATCAGCAGCACCGCCACGCCGGCGGCGCGCGGAGGCACAGACCAGCTACGGTTCACCCGGTGCACTCTGCGCGGTGGACCGCTTCCGGCGCAAGCCCATCGGCCGGGCGGTGGACCGCTTCCGGCGTAAGCCCATCGGCCGGGCGGTGGACCGCTTCCGGCGTAAGCCCATCGGCCGGGCGGTGGACCGCTTCCGGCGCTAGCCCATCGGCCGGGCGGGGGTCAGCCGAGCACCGTCACCCCCGGGCCGGTCGCGGCGTCCAGGGTGACGCGGTGCAGGATGCGGTCCCGGTCCGGGCCGCCGGCCACGCTCACGACGAAACAGCCCGCGCCGGGCCGGAGCAGGGCGGGCACCTCCAGCAGGGCCGCGCCGCGGACGAGCACGGCGGCCAGCTCCCGATCGGTCAGCCGGATCCCGAGGATGTGCCGGCGCACGTGCCGTCCGCCGGCCAGCAGGGCCGCCCGCCAGGCCGCGGCGGCCAGCCGGGGACGCCACACCCGACGGGCCGTGGTGGCGCCCGGGACGAGCCCGCCGAGCAGCTCCCGGCGGCCCTGCCGCCAGCCCGCCTCCACCAGGGTCGCGTACGTCGCCCGGTACTCGCGGGGCACCTGGAGCCGGTGCAGCTCGTAGCGGCGGCGCAGGCCGCCGGTGGTGACCTCGTGGACGACCGGGATCTCCAGCCGGGCGAGGATCTGGCGCATCCGGTGCGCGGCGTCCTCCCGGTTGAACTCGGCGGCCGGGCCGATGTGAGCGGGGGCCACGGTGTGGCGGCCGGCCCCGGCCGGTCCGGCGGGCGCGCTGGTGCAGCGCAGCAGGCAGGCCACCTCGAACGCGTCGGTGAGGGTCAGCCAGTCCAGCGGGGGCGGGGCCGCGGGCAGGCGAGGCCGGTCGAGCAGCGTGGGTTCGGGGGCCACCACAGTCTCCTTGTCGGCGTCGGGTCCCCATACCGTGGCCCGCCGGGCGGCCCCGTGGTACCCGTGGCCACCAGCCTTGAGGAAATCTTGCGACAACCGCGGTCAGTCGGGCCCTCCCGTGCGCTCTGTGCTACAGCTGCGTCACCACGATGTCCACCGATCGAGGGCGGCCGGCCGTCGCCGGGTGCTCCACGACGGGGTACTTCAGGTCCCGCAGCGCGGTCACCAGCTCGCCGGCGCGGCGCGGAAGAGCGCCGGCGGTGAGCAGTTCGCGCACCAGCCGCCCCTTGGTCGCCTTGTTGAAGTGGCTGACCACCGAGCGGACCGGCCCGTCCGGGGTGTCCCGCTCGTGCAGCACCCGCACCGTCACCGTGCGTTCGGCCAGCTCCCCGCGTGGCGCCCAGGTCGCCGCGTACGCGCCCGAGCGCAGGTCCAGCACCGCGCCGCCGCCGGCCGCCGACTCCATCGCCGGGGCCAATGCCCGCCGCCAGTACGCCGACAGTGCACCCACCCCGGGCAGCCGGGCCCCGATCGGGCAGCGGTACGGCGGGATGCGGTCGGTGAGCCGCACCGCTCCCCACAGCCCGGAGCTGACCAGCACCGACCGGCGGGCCGCCCGTTGCGCCGCCGGCGGGAGTGTCACCAGGTCCAGGGCCTCGTAAAGCACGCCGGTGTAGACCCGGCCCGCCTCGGTGGTGGCCGCCCGCTCCAGCCGGGCGTTGCGGCGCAGCTCGCCGGCCAACCCCGGGGTCAGCCCCAGCGCGGCCAGGGCCACCGCCTCGTCCGGCCCGGCGCAGAGCCCGACCAGCGCCGCCAGCACCTCCGCGCGGGCGGGGGTCAGCTCGGGCAGGGAGAGCCGGGCCAGGTCCAGCCGCCGGCCCGTGCCGGCGTCGGCCTTCCCCTCCGAGGGCGGCAACAGGATCAGCATCTCGGTACGACTCCTCGGTACGCCGGCGTGCCGGCGCGAGCCGGTCCGGTCAGCGTACGACCTCAGCTCAGCGCCACGGCCGCACGGCTGTCTCCGGGTGGTACACGCGATAGCCGCCGACCTCGGCGATCAGGGCCGGGCCGGCGCGCGCGCCCAGCAGCTCCCGCATCCGCCGGTCGGGGGGGCCGTCGGCCACCAGCACGTACCCGGGCCGCTCGGCCTGCTCCACCTGCCGCCAGTACGGCCGGTACCGGTTCTGCCCCGGCGTCAGCTCGCCGTCGAGCACCCCGCAGGCCACCGCCTCGGCGGTGTTGAAGACCAGCCGGTTGCAGGTCCAGTACTCGCCGTACACCGCCCGCAGCCCCGCCCGACGGACCGTGTCGGCCAGGTCCCGGGCCCGCCGCTCCTCGGCGCGCACCGGGCCGAGGCCGGCGACGAAGAGGTCGGTGGCGATCATCGCGGTGGCGGCCAGCCCGGCCAGCACGGCGCTGGCGGACGCGCCGGCCAGCCTGCCGGCCACCCCCACGGAGCCCCGCCGGACGCGGACCGCCGCCAGCCACAGCGGCCAGAGCACCACCGGCAGTGAGAGCTGGAGCACCGACAGGTAGCGGGCGTTGTTCAGCGGGTCGGTGGCGGCCAGCGGGCTGCGGACGTACGCCGCCAGGGTCAGGGCGGCACCCGCGACCAGGGCGAGCTGCGCGGCCGGCCCGACCCGGTCGGCGGTCGGCGCGGCGGCGGCCCGCCGGTACGCGACCAGCGCGAGCGCTGCGACGGCGGCCAGCAGCACCGGGTAGAGCAGCCCGAACAGTTGCTGCCAGCGGGCGCAGCCGCCGGCCGGGCAGAGCCCGGTGGCCAGCGGCACCCCCTCCAGCAGCGCACCGCGCAGCCGGTCGACCAGGGGCGGGGTCGCGCCGGTCGCCCCGTTGACCTGCCGCAGCACCGACAGCGAGTCCTGCCCGGGCGGCGCGCGCAGATTGTCGGCGATCAACGGCGCCGCCCCGACGACGAACCCGACGACCAGCAGCGCCCCGGACCAGCCGAGCAGTTCCCGGCGCAGGACCCAGACCAGCAGCAGCCCGGCCACGGCGAGGTACGGCACGATCAGCCAGTCCGACCAGACGGCCAGCCCGGCCAGCAGCCCGGCCGCCCCCACCGCGAGCCGTCGGGCCCGGATCCGCCCGTCGGCCAGCCCCACGGCGACCAGCAGGATCAGCACCACCGCCGGTTTCACCTCGGGTCGCCCGCCCACCGCCATCAACTGGTCCCGGAGCACCCGCTCGGGGCCCAGCGCGAGCAGCCCCACGACCAGCACGGCGTGCCACGGCGCGCAGATCCGGCGGGTCAGCCGGTAGATCAGCCAGACGAAGAGCGCCCAGAGCGCCAGCACCGGCAGCCGCAGCACCGGCCAGCTCGGCCCGGTGACGGCCACCAGGGGGGCCGCGAGGTATGACTCGGCCATCCCCATGTAGCGCTGCCCGTACAGGAAGATGGGGTGTTCCCGGCCGGCGGCGACGTGCAGCGCCGCCAGCCCGAAGGTCGCCTCGTCGCTGTTCGACGTGGGCACGGTGAGCAGCGTGAGGACCAGCCGGTAGCCGAACCCGGCCAGCCCGAGCAGCAGCGCGGCCAGCGCCGGCCGGTCGAGCGCCGGTTGCCACCGCCGATGGAGCCGCACACGTGTCGACACGACCAACGCCTCCGTCGTCGTTCCGACCGGAGTGTGTCACGGGCGCGGTACCGGTCGTGGCGAATCGGGGAAGCCGGCCCCGGCTCCGCCTCGCGTGGCCGTTGTCGCCGACGTGTGGCAGGGTTGCAGCGTGCCACCGACACCCGCCGGCGAACTGGCCGTTCCGCAGTTGCACCGCGCCGCGCGGATCGAGGACGCGCTGCACAAGCTCGCGGAGCGCCGGCTACGACGCACCGGCTGGCAGACCAACATCATCGCGTACGCCGGGTACGGCGCCCCGGGCTGGGCGCGGGTGCTCTGCCGGGTGCTCCTCGGCCGCCCCGACACCCGCGCCGGGCAGCGCCTGGACAAGGTGCGCGGCTGGCGCAGCTTCGCCACCCTGCCGGCCAAGCATGTGACGGTCACCATCGAGGCCGGCGGGGTGACGCACGAGGCGAAGGCCGACCGCAGCGGCTTCGTCGACACCGTGGTCGAGGCCGATCTGACGCCCGGTTGGGCGTCGGTGCGGCTGAGCGTCGCCGACGCCGAGCCGGTGCAGGCGCTGATCCGGGTTCTCGACCCGAACGTCCGGTTCGGCATCCTCTCCGACATCGACGACACGGTCATGGTGACCGCCCTGCCCCGGCCGCTGCTGGCCGCGTGGAACACCTTCGTCCTCGACGAGCACGCCCGCAACGCCGTGCCCGGGATGGCGGTGCTCTACGAGCGGCTGGTCACCGCCCACCCAGGTGCCCCGGTCTTCTACCTTTCCACCGGCGCGTGGAACGTCGCGCCGACGCTGACCCGGTTCCTGTCCCGGCACCTCTACCCGGCCGGGCCGCTGCTGCTCACCGACTGGGGGCCGACGGCCGACCGGTGGTTCCGCAGCGGGCGGGAGCACAAGCGGGCCACCCTGGAACGGCTGTCCCGGGAGTTCCCCGACGTGCGCTGGCTGCTGATCGGTGACGACGGCCAGCACGACCCGGAGATCTACCGGGAGTTCGCCGCCGGCCACCCGGACAACGTGGCCGGGGTAGCGATCCGCCGCCTCTCGCCCACCCAGTCGGTGCTGGCCGGCAGCCTGCCCGCCCCGGCGGGCTCGTCGTCGTCCGGGCCGGTGGGGCAGAAGTGGCTCTCCGCCCCCGACGGCGCGGGGCTGTGGAAGCTGCTGCGCGACGCCGGCCTGGTCTGACGGTACAGCTGGCTGGTCCGTCACAATCATCGCCCATGACGCCGAGGCTTGATCGTATGTGGCGGGTGGTGGCCGGGCCGCTCATGGGGTTGGCGCTGGGGGCCATCGACTCGATTGTGAATCATGTGCCGGTCTGGCTCGGCGAGGTCGGCACTGCGCGCGCGGAGCGTGGTGGCTGGTCGCAGGCCGCAGAGTTCGCCAGTTTGATTCTCGACGCCGGATGGGCGTGGGCCGCAGTGGCTGTGCTTGCGGGCTGGCTGTCGGGCCGGGACTCACGCCCTGCCACGGGCATGCTGCGTGGCGCGGTTGCCGGAGGGCTTGCCCTGGTGTTCGCCACCGCCGCCTACTACGGCGCGGACGCAGTCATCGACGGCGACGTGTGGTGGGGCATGGCGACCCAGTACTGGCTGATCGGCAGCGTTCTGCTCGGCCCTGCGCTCGGGGCCGCAGGCGCCTTGACTCGCCCACCCTGTCTGGCCGGGATACTTGCAGCCCTCCTGGTTCCTGCCGGCGCCGCACTGCAGATGGTGATCCTGCCTCCGCCGACGGAAAGCCTGATGGCGCAGCCGGTTCGGCTGACCGTGTGGATATCGGCGGTGGTGTCCACCGTGTTGATCCTTTGCAAGATGGGTCGTGGAGGGAATCCCGCGCCATCGGTCACGTCGAGTTGAGGCGGGCTGGGGCGGCGGGCACACGCTCTGCGGCGGCCAGGACAACCGGGCCGTCTCAGCCTCTCGTCGGGCGTTGATCGGGCAGCTCGACCGAGAGAAGCGCTTTGCTGCTGACCGCCGATCGGGCCCGTGCCGGTGACGGCAGTTTTCCACTGATCAGCTTGGCGAACGGCGTCCAGCGTGCCTGGTGATCGCCTTCCATCACGGACTGAAGCCGGGTGGTGAACTCGTGGACGATGTTGGCGGAACTCGCGAGGAGCGGAACGGCCGCCGCGATCATCTTCAGCTCGCGAGTCTCCCGCAGCAGGGACCAGTTCGGGTCGGTGGTGACGTCGCATCCATAGCTGTCCACCAACGATCGGTACGAGCCGTCGCCACCGAACCGGGCCTCGCCGACAGCGACTGCTACCAGGTCGACCTGCCGAGGTCCGACGCACGTCGCATCGAAGTCACACAGCACAACCCGACCTGACGGCTCGCGGAGCAGGTTGCCGACGTGGGCGTCCCCGTGGATCAGTTGTCCCTCCGTGGCGCAGCGCAGCGCAGCCAGCCGGGGTTCCAGCCGGTCGCACCAGCCCACCAGGAAGCCGCGAGCGTGATCTCCGAGTCCTTCGGCCTCGTCCAGCCGCCGGCGCGCGTCGCCGACCGGATCCCATACCGGCAGCGGAAAGGGCGGAACGCTGGGCGTGTGGAACTCCCGTAGGGCTCGACCGAGGTCTTCGGCTGTCGGTGCTGGCGAGGTCGGCGGGACGTACTTCCAGACGGAGGCCAGCAGGCGGCCGACCTGTACTGGCTGTTCGACATCCGCCGCCAGCCGGATGGCCGGCGCGTCGACGTGAGCGAACCACTGCGCGAGCCGGACAACCTTGCTCACCCGGTCATGCAGCCGGTGGGTGCGGGCGATACGGATGACGATCGCGGCGCTGGGCAGCGCGAAGACGGCGTTGTTCGTCAGGTGTAGCAGTCGCGCATCCCCGGCGGACACTCCCAGACCGGCGGCAACCTGGTGCATGGCCGCTGTCATTGTCTGCTCGGTGAACCGCCCTGCGTCAGCCACGCTCAGCCCGCTGTCGGGTGGATCGTCGCCAGGCTCAGGCTGTGCTCGAACTCGGCGACTGCGGGCAGCTTGCGGTGCCGCGCCAGATCGCGTCGCAGGTTGCCGACCCGGTCGATCACCCGCCGTGAATTCATGGCTCGGGCCTGGTGCAGGACGCGGGTGCCGACCGTCAGCGCCTGCTCGGGCTGATCGGCGAGGAACAGCGCACTGCACAGGCCGACCTCGTTGAGCAGCGTGCTGCGGACGTTGCCCGGGCCGAAGGCAGCGATGGCACTTTCCACCCAGCGCACTGCCTCAGGCGCGTGCTTCTCGTCCCGGCGTGCCAGGTCTCGGTAGACGCGGCCGTACTGGGCGAGCAACTCGCCACGGTCGTAGAAGCTCATCCACTCGGGTTCGTGGGCACCGTCGATGCGGTCGAACTCGTCGCTGGCCCTGCCGAGGGTGCTCACCGCCTCCCGGTGATCGCCGAGCGCGGCGAGCGAGGCGGCCTCCGCGCCCAGAAGCAGAGCGTTGACCGCCGGTGTGGCCTGTATCCCGACGTGGGCGCGGGCAAGCTGCAACGTCGTCAGCGCGTCCCGGTTGTGGCGGAGATGCTGTAGCTGCTTGGCCTGGGAATAGCGGATCCTGGCGGCCAGCGGGGCGTCGTCCGCAGCGAGGGCGGCTCGTTCGGCTGCGGCGAAGTGACGGTGGGCGTCGCTGTGCTTGCCCGCGTCGAGAGCCGTCCAACCGGCCAGTTGCCGGGCTGCCGCCACCGACGAGACGAGGCTGGCGGTCAACGCTTGCGTGTGCGACCAGTCGAGCATCCCGTACACCGACTCCGCGAAGTGAGCCACCTCCCGATACAGCAGGCCGCCTCCGCTCTCGTAGTCCACTGACCGGTACAGCTCCAGAACGGCGTTGAGGCGAGCGAGATCCCTGGTGCCGATGCGACGAGGTGGGGTGACGCCCGTCGCCGCGATCAGCCCGGCCCCCGCGGCTACGGCCGCGATGCCGGCAAGCAGCGCCCGCCGGCCCGCATCGGGAGACTCCGAGAAAGGCTGATCCTGAGCAGGTACGGGCGGCAGGCCGCTTCTTGCCCTGCTGTTCGTCCCAGGAAGCGCGAACCACAGGTGCTCGCCGGGGATGCGGAGCACCTGCGCCCAGTGAGTGAGGCGGTCCAGGTGGACGATCGGTGAGCCATTCTCGATTCGGCTGAGCTGGGCCTGGGTGATACCCAGCCATGCCGCGACCGTGCTCTGGGGCAACGGGTTGCGCCCGTGGTAGGGGTGGCAGCGGTATGCCCGGATCACCCGCCCGAGGTGTCGCTCGGCCAGGGCCCGTCGTACCGGCTGGTGTTCCCAGAAGGTGGCTGGAACCGCCGGTGGTCGGCTCAGTCGGTCCCGCTCGGCGGCTTGGCAGGGGGCACACCGTCCACTGTTGTTGTCGCGGGCCAGCTGGCCGCCGCATCGGGGGCAGTTGGGGTGTGGCACGGGAAACCTCGCCATTCGCGGGTGGCTGCGTCCGTCTCGGCTTGTCGAGCCTACCCATTCAAATCCGCTCCGTGCGGGGCCGGTATACGCACCGCGCATATCGAAGCCGCGTTCGCGGACGCCTCCGTGGGTCACCCCGGTCTGGGTCGGGCCGGGCAGCAGAGTGCCGGAGCGACCCCGATCGGTGAAAGTTGTGAAGGATACTTGCGCGATGGCCCGGCAACATCGAACATTCTCTTCGTGCGTAGAGACTATGGTCGATTCCTTTCCGGTGCGGCGCTGACGGTGGCGCTGGCGCTCGGCGTGGCCGTCCCCACCGGCGCCACCGCCTCCCCGCCCGCCACGCCGGACACCGTGCCGGTGGCCGCCCAGGTGGCCTGCGTGACCGATCCGGCCACCCCGAAACGGCAGTTCCGGGGCATGTGGATCGCCAGCGTGGCCAACATCGACTGGCCCAGCCGCACCGGGCTCACCGCGGCCGCCCAGCAGGCGGAGTACCGGGGCTGGCTCGACCTGGCCCAGCAGCGGCGGATGAACGCCGTCGTGGTGCAGATCCGCCCCACCGCCGACGCGTTCTGGCCGTCGACCTACGAGCCCTGGTCGCAGTGGCTCACCGGCACCCAGGGCGGCAACCCCGGTTACGACCCGCTGGCCTTCATGGTGGCCGAGGCGCACGCCCGTAACCTGGAGTTCCACGCCTGGTTCAACCCGTACCGGGTCGCCAACCACACCGACCTCACCAAGCTGACGGCCAGCCACCCGGCCCGCAAGAACCCGGGCTGGGCCGTCGCCTACAACGGCCAGCTCTACTACAACCCTGGCATTCCCGCCGTCCGCGCCTTCGTGCAGGACGCCATGATGGACGCCGTCAGCCGCTACGACCTCGACGCCGTGCACTGGGACGACTACTTCTACCCGTACCCGGGCAGCGGTGGGGGATTCCCCGACCAGGCTACCTTCGCCCAGTACGGTGCCGGCTTCAGCAACATCGGTGACTGGCGGCGCAACAACGTCAACCTGCTGGTCCAGGAGATGCACAACCGGATCCAGGCGGTCAAGCCGTGGGTGAAGCTCGGCGTGAGCCCGTTCGGCATCTGGCGTAACGCCGGCACCGACCCGCTCGGCTCGCGCACCACCGGCCTCCAGGCGTACGACGCGATCTACGCCGACACCCGCCGCTGGGTCAAGCAGGGCTGGATCGACTACATCGCCCCGCAGATCTACTGGCACATCGGCCACCCCTCGGCCGACTACGCGGAGCTGATCCGCTGGTGGTCGGAGACCGTCACCGGCACCAACGTGCAGCTCCTCGTCGGGCAGGCCACCTACCGGGCCGGCGCGTCCGGGCAGGACGCGGCCTGGCAGGACACCGCCGAGCTGAGCGACCACCTGACGGCCAACCGGGCCTACCCTCAGATCGCCGGCGACATCCACTTCAGCGCCAAGGACGTGCGCGCCGATCGGATCGGTGCGGTCACCCGGGTCGCGAACGACCACTACCGCCGTCCGGCCCTCGCGCCGGCCGGGGTGGGCGGCGTCGCGCCGGCCGCGCCGAGCCTCACCTCGGCGGTACGCGGCACCGGCGGCGTCACCCTGACCTGGCAGCGTGGCACCTCCGGGAGCACCGCCCAGTACGCGGTCTACCGGCTGTCCGGTGACGGCGCGGTCGACCCCTGCGACCTGGCCGACGCCCGCAACCTGCTCGGCACGGTCCGCGCCTCGGGCAGCACCGGCACGTTCACCGACGCCACCGCCGCGGCCGGCTCGACCTACCGCTACCTGGTGACCGGCCTGGACCGGCTGCACGCCGAGAGCGCGGCCAGCAACGCGCGGCTGGTCACCGGCACCGGCGGCGCGTTCAGCGTGATCGTGGACAACGCCACCGCCGGCGGCTTCACCGCCGCCGCCACCTGGGGCACGTCGTCGTACCTCACCACCCGGTACGGGGCCAACTACCGCTTCGCCGAGCCGCAGGCGGTCAGCGACCCGGCCTGGTTCACCGCGACGCTCCCCGCCGCCGGCTCGTACCGGGTCGAGGTCTGGTACCCGGCCGACGCCGGCTACAACAGCGCCGCGCCGCACCTGGTGGTGACGGCCAACGGCACCGTGACGACCAAGGTCGACCAGCGCACCGGCGGCGGCCAGTGGCGGGTGCTGGGCACCTACGACCTCGCCGCCGGCACCCGCCAGGTCGTCGGGGTCAGCCGCTGGACCAGCACAACGGGGTACGTCGTCGCCGACGCCGTACGGATCACCCGCCTCTGAGCCGAGCTGCGCCGGGACCGGGACGCGTCATCGCGCTCCCGGGCCCGTCCGGCCGTGGCCACGCAACGCCCGTCATCCCTGGTCAGAGCTCGAACGAACCCGGGGCGACCCAGGAGGAGTGGATCAGCTCCCGCTCGGTGGCGGCGAGGTGGGCGGTCGTGGCGAGCCAGGCCCAGGCGTACCGGTCCGGGTCGGGGTCGGCACGGCGACCCCCGGAGACGGCCAGCTCCACCAGCCGGCGGACCCGCCACAACGGGGACTCCGCGACCACGTCGGCGCCCAGGCCGAGGACCGGCTCGGCCATTCCCGTTGCTTCACGAGGCGGGAGGTGCCCGCCCTGGATCTTGTCGTACCCGAGGTCCGCCCGGCCGTGCCATTGCGTCGGCAGCCGGAGCGTCGCGCCGACGCGTGGAACGGCCGAATTCGATCAACGCGAGGGGACGCTTACAGCACCGACCGACAAGACGGGAACGCGGCGGCCCGGGGGAGAAGAGTCGGTCCTACCGGTACTACCGGCAGCGTCGCCGGCCGGGCAGTCCGATGATCAGCGCCGCGCCGACGGTCAGGTGCATGCCGAGCAGCACCAGCCGGCTGCTCGTGCCGACGCCGCTGCCCAGCGGGCCGGCCAGCGAGAGCACCAGCACGATCAGCGCGATGATCCGGAACGTCCGGGCCGGGCGGCGGACCGTCCGCTCCAGCAGCGCGAGCAGGGCCTAGGCGGCCAGGCCAGCGGCGAGCGCGGCCCCCACCACGGCGACCGGGCCGACGTGCCGGGTGGCGTCGCCCTGGCGGACGGTCAGGTCGATGCCGGCCCAGGGGTCGTTGACGGCCCAGAGCAGCAGGGCGCAGGCCGCCCCCGCAGCGACGGTGACCGCGCGACGGGTACGCCGTACGGTGGTCGGGGTCGGGGTCGGGGTCGGGGTCGGATCGGGCTGGCGGCTGTCGGTGGTCGTGGTCGGGTCGGGCTGGCGCTTGTCGTTGGTCATGCCGACGAGCGTCGCGGTTCGGGGTCGGCGCGCACATCCGGCCGCCGGCCGCGCCGACGCCCACCGAAGAGGAACCCCATCACCATCTTTGGTAGGTCTCGGTGAGCGGCGTCCGACGGTTAGCCTCGCCGGGTGAACGGCTTCTCCCTCGGGTCGGACGACTGCGACCGCCGCCCCCGCCTCGTCGCCCTGGCGACGCTGCTGGGCTCGTCCGGCGTGCTCGTCGCGGTGACGCTTGTGGGCTGGTGGGGCAGCCGCCCGGCCGGCCCGCTGCTCGCGCTCGACCTGGTGGCCGGCGCGCTGAGCCTGCTGTCGATGCCGCTGATGCTGTGGCGGCCGGTCGCGGCCACGGCCGTGCTCACCGTGCTGGCGGCGGTGTCGCCGGCGGCCACCCCACCGGCCACGATCGGCGCGCTGCAGGTGGCCCGGCGCAGGCGCGTCCCGGTGGCGGTCGGGTGGCGGTGGCCGGGATCGCCGGGCACCCCGTCCGGGGCGTCTGGCGGTCCAACGACGGCATCTCGTACGGCTGGTGGCTGGCGCTGATCGCCGTCGGTTACGGCGCGCTGCTCGGCTGGGGGGCGTGGGCGCAGGCCCGCGAGGCGCTGATCCGCTCGCTGCGCGACCGGGCCCGTCGCGCCGAGGCCGAGCAGGGCCGCCGGGTCGCCGAGGCGCGCATGCTGGAACGCCGCAAGATCGCCCGGGAGATGCACGATGTCCTCGCCCACCGCCTGTCGCTGCTGGCCACCTTCGCCGGGGCGATGGAGTACCGGCCGGACTCCTCGCCCGAGCGGTTGTCCAAGGCCGCCGGGGTGGTCCGGGACGGCGCGCACCAGGCCCTCGACGAGCTGCGCGAGGTGATCTCGCTGCTGCGCGACGACGACCCGGGCGACGGGGAGGGCAGCCGACCGCAGCCGGTGCTGGCCGACGTGCCGCGCCTGGTCGAGGAGTCCCGCGACGCCGGCACGGAGGTGCTGCTGCGCGAGGCGGTCAACGAGCCGGCCGAGGCGCCGCCGGTGGTGGCCCGCACCGCGTACCGGGTGATCCAAGAAGGGCTGACCAACGCCCGCCGGCACGCCGCCGGTCAGCCGGTCCAGGTCGCCCTGCGCGGCGGGCCCGGTGTGGGGCTGGAGATCGACGTCCGCAACGCGCTGCCGCCGCCGCGCGCGACGCCGCCCGGCGGGTCAGACGGCGCCGGGCTGGTCGGGCTCACCGAGCGGGTGCAGCTGGCCGGCGGGCGGCTCGACCACCAGGTGATCGGCGGCGAGTTCCGGTTGCACGCCTCGATACCATGGCCGGCGTGACCCCGCCGCCGGTGCGCGTGCTCGTCGTCGACGACGACGCCCTCGTCCGCGCCGGGCTGACCATGATGCTCGACGGCGCACCGGGCATCGCGGTGGTCGGCGAGGCCGCCGACGGTGACCAGGTGTCGGCCGCCGCCGACGCGCACGCCCCCGACGTGGTGCTGATGGACCTGCGCATGCCCCGCGTCGACGGGATCACCGCCACCCGCCGGCTGCGGGCCCGCCCACGGCCGCCCGAGGTCATCGTGCTGACCACCTTCGACACCGACGAGAACATCCTGCACGCGCTGCGGGCCGGGGCCAGCGGCTTCCTGCTCAAGGACACCCCGCCGGCCCGGATCGCCGAGGCGGTCCGACAGGTCGCGGCCGGCGAGCCGATCCTCTCCCCGCGCGTCACCCGCCGGCTGATGGACCGCGTCGCCGTCCAGGCCGGCGCGTACGGGCGGGCGAAGGCCACCCTCGCCGCGCTCAGCCCGCGCGAGCGCGACGTCGTGGCGGCGATCGGTCAGGGCCGCAGCAACGCCGAGACGGCGGCCGCGCTCGACCTGACCCTGGCCACCGTGAAGACCCACGTCTCGCACATCCTGACCAAGCTCGACCTCGACAACCGCACCCAGTTGGCGCTCCTCGCCCACGACGCCGGCCTCGGCTGACCGCCGGCCGGTGTCCCCGTCGAGGTTGACCACGCGCAGGTCACCGGTGTCGGTGACGTCCCGCAGGAAGCCCGGCGCTCGCGCCGGCCAACTGATCCCGACGAGGCACGAAGGGGGAAGTGCGTCCAGTTGAGTGGTGCGGGGCCGGACGAAATGACGGAGATTCAGCGCGCGCAGATCGCCACCTACGAGCGACGCGGGCCGTTCTGGGGCAGGCTGACGCACTTCGCAACGGCTGTCGCCGCCGTCGCCGTCATCGTCGTCACCACACTGGTGGTCGACACGGTGGCGAGCTTCTATCCCGGCACCGGGGACGGGAAGTCCACCCCGGCCGAGGCCACGGTGCGGGACTGCCAGCGTGCCGGTCCGGTGGGCGGCGACGGCCTGGGCTACTGGTGGCACTGCGAGGTGACGATCCGGACCCACGACGGCCGCGAGGTCGACACCGTGTTGGCGCACTCGATCGTCACCCCGGCCGATCGCGGCAAGCCCGTCGAGCTCCGGGAGGCGTGCTACGGGAAGAACAATTCCGACTGCCGATACGGGCGTCCCGCGTGGCGCGTCTGGCCCCTTGCCCTCCAGATGTTGTACCTGGTGCGGAACGCCCTGGTCCTGTTCCTGCTCTGCCTGATCTGGTACGCGCTGCTGCGGACCGTGCTGGGTGTGCCGCGGTACTACGCCCGGCTGCGCCGCCAGGAGGCGAAGAAGCCCGTGAGCCGCGCGGAGGAACGTCTGCGAGGGCTGATGGAAGGTGTGAACCGGCCCGCAGCTGAATCCCCGGCTCAGCTCCTGCGCAGCCAGAGCACGCCCAGCGGGGGCACCCGCAGCGCCACCGACGCCGCCATCCCGTGCCACGGCACGTCCTGCGCGTGCACCTCACCCAGGTTCTCCACCCCCGACCCGCCGTAGTGGTGGGCGTCGATGTTGAGCACCTCCGTCCACGTCCCGGCGGCGGCCAGAGGCGATCATCACCGCACCGAGCGGGGGAGGGGACTATTGCAGCTCGTCGCCGATTTGGGCGAGTACGTCCGACCGGCCGTCCCCGGTGTAGTCGATCACGCGCTTGTCAGCGGCGGTGGCGAAGCCGGAGGCGACCTCCATGCTGACGCCGCGGCTTCACGGTCTCGAAGACCGCCGTCACGGCGGCTACCAGACGTCGGTCACCTTCTACGACGCCCTGCTGCGCAGCCGGCAGACCCAGGCGGTCACCCCGCAGGGCGGACGGATGATCACCGACATGTTGTACGACACCCGGGGCTGGACCAGGGCGCACCACGGTCGTCCCGCCCGCCGGCGGTGCGGTCAAGGCGACTGTCACGGACCCGTTGGGCCGGAACAAGGAGCTGCACGAGTACAGCGTCCGCCCGACGGTCAGCACTCCGGCGGACACCTTCACCGGTGACTTCACCGTCACCGGCGGCACTGCCATGGTCAGCAGGTACGGCTACGACAACCGCGGCAACCAGTCGACGCTGACCGACGCGGAGAACAACGTCTGGACTTCGACGTACAACCTGCTCGGCCAGGTGGTGGCGAAGTCCGACCCCGACGCCGGCAGCAGCAGCATGGTCTACGACGCCAACGGCAAGCTCGTCCAGCCCACCGACGGCCGCAATAAGACGCTCTCGTTCACCTACGACGCCCTCGACCGCAAAACCGGTGAGTACGCTGCCACCGTGACCAATCAGTCGTCGGCGAACCAACGCGCGGCCTGGGCCTACGACAACAGCAACGCCGTCGCCGGTGTCACCAACGCCATCGGCAAACTGACCACCACCGCCTACCGGGGCGGGCAGGCATATTCCAGTCAGCAGAAGGCGTTCAACGTCTTCGGCAACAGCCTCGGGCAGACAGTCACCATCCCCGCCACCGAGGGCGCTCTCGGAGGGTCGTACCTCAACACGACCACCAACGTCATCGACGGAAACCGCTACTACAACCTGCCCGGCGGCGGCAGCGGTATTCGCTCCGGCAGCGGCACCGCCTACACATTCGCCGGCGCCGACCATCAGGGCACCCCAACGCTCTACCTCAACAACACCGCCCAAAATCCCACCTGGCGGCAGTACAGCCCTTACGGCACGGCCCGAGGAACAACTGTCGCCACCCCTGATAACCGAGGATTCCTCAACAAGCCGGTGAGTCCTGCAGGGTGCGCCATTGTTGGTGCCCGTGCCTACTAGCCTGTTTCTGGCCGGTTTCTATCTGTCGATCCATTGCAGGACGTCGGCCAACCCCAGCAGTGGAATGGGTACTCCTATGCCAACAACACCCCTGTCACTCTGAGCGATCCCACTGGCCTCATTCCCGACGACTGCAAGTATTTTGACTGCTACGGCATTGAGAAAGGGCTCAGAATGAGCACCTCAGGTGTGCCTGCCAAGAGCTGGTTGTGCAACTATTATTCGCTCGGCCTTCCTCTTGGGGAGGGACAGGGGGACGTGGCCGCGTTACTGCGCCATGTTGCTGATTCAATCGATGCGCTACGCGCTACTGGAGATCTCGACATTCTCGGCCTCAACTACGCTGCCGGGGAGGTGAACGAGTTCGGAGAGTGGCCGAGGGTTGTCGTCTTCTACTCGCTCCAAGCTAGCGGAGCGAACTAGGCATGACGGTGATTTAGCGACGACTGGGGTTGACGCACCCAAAATATTAGGGATGCGCCAACCCCAGTGCTGGCGATCGGCATAGGTGAATCTCGGCCGACGGCCGGGTCAGTCGCGCCGAAGCCAGAGTGCGCCCAGCGGGGGCACCCGCAGCGCCACCGACGCCGGCAGCCCGTGCCAGGGCACGTCCTGCGCGTGCACCTCACCCAGGTTCCCCACCCCCGACCCGCCGTAGTGGTGGGCGTCGGTGTTGAGCACCTCCGTCCACGTCCCGGCGGCGGGCAGGCCGATCCGGTAGTCCTCCAGCGGCAGCGCGGAGAAGTTCGCCACGCAGACCAGCGTCGCCCCGTCCGGGGCGATCCGGACGAACGCCACCGTGTTGTGGGTGACGTCGTCGCCGACGATCCAGCGGAAGCCGGCCGGCTCGGTGTCCTGCGCCCAGAGCGCCGGGGTGTCCCGGTAGACCCGGTTCAGGTCGCCGACGAGGCGTTGCACGCCGGCCCGCGCCGGGTCGTGCAGCAGGTACCAGTCGAGGCCACGTTCCTCGCTCCACTCCCGGTCGTCGCCCAACTCGCAGCCCATGAAGAGCAACTGCTTGCCCGGGTGCGCCCACATGTACGCCAGCAGCGCCCGCACGTTGGCCAACCGCTGCCAGGTGTCGCCGGGCATCTTGGCGGCGAGTGAGCCCTTGCCGTGCACCACCTCGTCGTGGCTGATCGGCAGCACGTAGTTCTCGCTCCACGCGTATGCCAGGGAGAAGGTGAGCTGGTGGTGGTGGTGCTCCCGGTGGATCGGGTCCTTCGAGGTGTAGAGCAGGGTGTCGTGCATCCAGCCCATGTTCCACTTGAACCCGAAGCCGAGCCCGCCGTCGGCCGTGGGGCGGGTGACGCCCGGCCAGGCCGTGGACTCCTCGGCGATCATCACCACTCCGGCGTGGTGCTTGTAGACGGTGGCGTTGACCTCCTGCATGAAGGCGAGCGCCTCCAGGTTCTCCCGGCCGCCGTGCACGTTGGGCAGCCACTGCCCCTCGGGCCGGGAGTAGTCCAGGTAGAGCATCGAGGCGACCGCGTCGACCCGTAGCCCGTCAACGTGGAACTCGTCGCACCAGTAGAGCGCGTTGGCGACCAGGAAGTTACGCACCTCGCGGCGGCCGAAGTCGAAGACGTACGTGCCCCAGTCGGGGTGCTCGCCGCGGCGCGGGTCGGGGTGCTCGTAGAGCGGGGTGCCGTCGAAGCGGCCCAGGGCCCACTCGTCCTTGGGGAAGTGTGCCGGCACCCAGTCCAGGAGCACCCCGATCCCCGCGTCGTGCAGGGTGTCGACGAGGTGCCGGAAGTCGTCGGGGTTGCCGAACCGGGACGTCGGCGCGTAGTAGCCGGTGACCTGGTAGCCCCAGGAGCCGCCGAACGGGTGCTCCATCACCGGCATGAACTCCACGTGGGTGAAGCCCAGCTCAGTGACGTACGCGGTGAGCTGCTCGGCCAGTTCCCGGTAGCCGAGGCCGGGCCGCCACGAGCCGAGGTGCACCTCGTACACGCTCATCGGCTCCTGGTGCGGCTGCCGCCGCGCGCGTCGCGCCAGCCAGTCGGCGTCGTTCCACTGGTACGTCGAGCGGTGCACCACCGACGCGGTGGCCGGCGGCACCTCCGCGTACGCGGCCATCGGGTCGGCCTTGTCCCGCCAGTGCCCGTCGGCGCCCAGCACCCGGTACTTGTACCGGGCGCCCTCGGGCGCGTCAGGGACGAAGATCTCCCACACCCCGCTGGAGCCGAGCGAGCGCATCGGCCAGCCGTCGTCCGGGCCCCAGCCGGTGAAGTCGCCGACCACCCGCACGCCGCGCGCGTTGGGCGCCCACACGGCGAACGCCACGCCCCCGTCGCGGACCCGGGCGCCGAGCGCCTCCCACAGCCGCTCGTGCCGGCCCTCGCCGATCAGGTGCAGGTCCAGCTTGCCGAGGGTGGGCGGGTGACGGTACGGGTCGTCGTGCATCGCGCCGTCGGCCTCGACTCGGTAGTCGAGCACCTCACCGGGCAGGACGGCCTCAAAGACGCCCGCGTCGTGCACCCGGGTCGCCGGGTGCCGCTCGTCACCGACGAGCACGCTCACCGCCTGAGCGCCTCGGCGCAGGGTGCGGATGGTGGTGCGCCCGTCGGCGGGGTGCGCGCCGAGCACGGCGTGTGGGTCGTGCGCCGCGCCGGCGATCAGCTCGTCCATCGTGCGTCGTCCTTGTCAGCCGCAGCGGTGGGGGCGGTGCCCCCGGAGAGTTCGGAGGGCACGGCCTGCACGGTCAGGTCGGGCGCGGCCGGCGCGGTCGGCTCCACCGGGGGCAGTGCCGGCCGGCGCACCGTGAACACGTGCGCGGGTTGCAGGTACGGGTCGAGCCGTACCGCGTTGTGCAGCCCCCAGTCGTAGCCGGCGCCGGTCAGCTCGTCGTGCACGGTGAACCGCTCGTGCCAGTCGAGGCCGAGCGCCGGCATGTCGAGGGTGACGTTGCCCCACTGCACGGTCTGCGAGTCGAACGAGCAGACCACGATCACCGTGTTGCCGGTCTCCGGGTCGTGCTTGGACCAGCACAGCAGCCCGGGGTTGTCGATGTCGTGGAAGACCAGGTTGCGCAGCCGGTGCAGGGCCGGGTTGTCGTGGCGCACCCGGTTGAGGGTGGCGACGAAGGGGGCCAGCGAGCGCCCCTGCGCCTGTGCGTCCGCCCAGTCCCGGGGGCGCAGCTCGAACTTCTCGTTGTCCAGGTATTCCTCCGCGCCGGGGCGGGCGGTGTGCTCGAACAGCTCGAAGCCGGCGTACATGCCCCAGGAGGGGGAGAGCAGCGCGGCCAGCACCGCCCGAATCTTGAACATCGGCGGGCCGCCGTGCTGCAACGTCTCGTGCAGGATGTCCGGGGTGTTCGGCCAGAAGTTCGGCCGCATGTAATCGGCCGACGCGACCAGCTCCTCGCAGTACTCCCGCATCTCGGCTGGCGTCGTGCGCCAGGTGAAATAGGTGTACGACTGGGTGAAGCCGATCTTGCCGAGCCCGTGCATGATCGCCGGCCGGGTGAACGCCTCGGCGAGGAACAGCACGTCCGGTTCGACCCTCTTGACCTCGGCGATCAGCCAGTGCCAGAAGTCCAACGGCTTCGTGTGCGGGTTGTCGACCCGGAAGATCCGGATGCCCTCGCCGATCCAGTGCAGCACCACCCGCAGGATCTCCGCCCGGATGCCCTCCGGGTCGTTGTCGAAGTTCACCGGGTAGATGTCCTGGTATTTCTTCGGCGGGTTCTCCGCGTACGCGATGCTGCCGTCGGCGCGGGTGGTGAACCACTCCGGGTGCTCGGTCACCCACGGGTGGTCCGGGGCGCACTGCAACGCCAGGTCCAGCGCCACCTCCAGGCCCTGCTCGGCGGCGGCGGCGACGAAGGCGCGGAAGTCCGCCGGCGTACCCAGGTCGGGGTGGATGGCGTCGTGGCCGCCCTCGGCCGCGCCGATCGCCCACGGCGAGCCCACGTCGTCGGGGCCGGCAGTGAGCGTGTTGTTGGGGCCCTTGCGGTTGACCCGGCCGATCGGGTGGATCGGCGGCAGGTAAAGCACGTCGAAGCCCATCGCCGCGACCCCGGGCAGCCGGTCCAGCGCGGTGACGAACGTGCCCGACCGGGCGGGCGCGTCGACCGTGGCGGGGATCGCCCCCTCGGAGCGGGGGAAGAACTCGTACCAGGCGGAGAAGAGCGCCCGGGGGCGGTCTACCCAGAGCCGGTGCTCCGAGCCGGTGGTGACCAGCTCGCGCACCGGGTACGCCCAGAGCAGGTCGGCCAGGTCGAGGGCCGGGGCGACCCGCCGGGGCAACTCCATGTCGGCGTCACCGAGCGCCGCCACCGCCGCCGTCACCCGGTCGACGTCGGCGGCCGGCACGAGGTCTACGGCGGCGGTCAGCACCCGCGCGCCCTCGGCCAGGTCGTTGGCCAGGTCGGCCGCGCCCTGGCCGGCGGCGATCTTCTTGGTCACCGCGTTCTGCCAGGTCAGGTACGGGTCCTGGAACGCCTCGACGGCGAACGTCCACGCGCCGACGGCGTCGGGGCGGATGGCGGCGTGCCAGCGGTCCTGGCCGGGCTCGCCGGGGCGCATCCGGGTGAACGGCCGGGCCTTGCCGTCGGGGCCGAGCCAGACCACGTTGCAGCCCAACGCGTCGTGTCCCTCCCGGTAGGCGCGCGCCGACACCGGCACCGCCTCGCCGACCACCGCCTTGGCCGGGTAGCGACCGCAGGCGACGGCGGGGGAGACGTCTTCGATCGGGAACCGTCCAGTCACTCCGCCAACCTACTGTGCGAGATCGTCTCGCGCGCGGCCAAGCGGCCACCGGCACCCGCCCCGGCTCACCCGGCCTGCGCGGGCAGCATCCGAGGGTCAATGACGGACACTCGGAGCTCTGGTGCGGGTACCAAGCGTGATCACGTAGAGCTACTGGTTGTCGTTGATTTGTGCACCTGTGCGGCTTTGATCCTTTCTGTTTGTAATCTTTATTGACCTACTGCCGGGGTAACATGAGTCAGGACGAAAGTCGAAATTTACCCAGCTCGTAGTGCTGACGATGCGCATTTTTGTGCTCTCCTGCGGGCTGACGGTCGTGGCGTGGCTTGTTCCGCTGTTCGCGGAGGCGACGTCCCGCGTGAATCGGGATCTGGCATCTCTGGCGGAGGCCGGGCCGACGTGTGAGGCGGTTTCTCACCCGCCGCGTGCCGGCGACTGACCGCGCACCAACCTTCCGAGACAATTCTCTTTCCTTGCTTTCTTGGCGCCCGCATATCCGGGGTGCTGTTTCAGCCTGCGCCGGTTCGGTTTTATGCCGTGCCGAGTGCGGTGAGGTGTGTCCAATTTCCGGCGGAAACAGGTCTGCCGGTCATCCATTAATCAGGAGTGTTCATGGTCCAACGTCATGCGGCTGTAGGGGTGGCGTCCGCGCTGCTGGCCGCGTCGGTGCTGGCGGTTCCGCCGGCCGTGTCCGCCGCGCCCGCGGCGGCGAAGGAGACGGCATCGGCGCCGCAGGTGTCGCCGCGGTCGTCGTCGAAGGTGTGGTTGTTCGACAGTCCGCGGGGTGCGGCGCTGCCGGTGTCGGCCGCGGGGGCGGCACCGTCGGTGCCGAAGGGCACCGGGCCGGTGCGTAGCGGCACGCAGGTGTCGTTCTCGCTGACCGACCGCCTGGAGGCGAAGGTCAACGTCGGGTCCGGGAACCTGATGCTGCTCAGCACCGACCTGACGCTGCCGGGGATCGCGGGCAACGTCACGGGGTGGAAGCTGACCGAGCACGGCAGCGGTAAGGAGTTGTTCTTCACCTCCGACGGTCTGCTGGACAAGACCGAGGACCGCAACGACAACGTCACCGACTACGTCTACAGCGGCGGGCAGCTCACCCAGGTGACGTCGGACCGGGGTGGCGCGTACGCCCGTAAGGCGACGGCCACCTTCGCCAACGGCCGGCTGACGAAGTACCAGCAGAGCGACGGATACGACGTGCTGCGTGAGGTGACCTACGAGTACGACACCAACAACCGGCTCAAGGCCATCCAGACCCCGGTGACGGCCCGACGGTGGGCGTTCGAGTACGACACCGCCGGTGACCTGGTGAAGATCTGGACCAAGGACGACACCTACAGCACCGTCACCTACGACGGGCAGCACCGGGTCACCTCCTTCACCCAGGTCACCAACAACGCCACCGGTCAGGGCGCGACGACCCGGTTCGCCTACCCCACCTCGTCGCAGACCAAGGTCGCCGACCCCCGGCAGGACCTGTCGCAGCCGGTGGCGTCGGTGCCGCACACCACCTACGACCTCAACAGCGACAAGCGGGTCACCAAGACCACCGACCCCGCCGGCAACGAGCGCTCCAAGACCTACACCCCGTTCAGCGACGTCGCCACCGACGTCAGCCCTGAGGGCAGCACCGTCACCAACACCTACGGCGCCAACGCCGGCGAGTCGCTGACGAAGTCCGCCTCCCCCTCGGGCTCGAGCGCCTCGGCGGCGTACGCCAACGCGGCGACCTCGACGAACCCGACGGCGAACTTCCAGCCGTCCTCGTCGATCGACACCCAGAGCAACTCCTCCACCTACACCTACAACGGCGCCGGTAACCGCACCTCCACCGCCGACGCCCTCGCCGCCAAGGCCGACGTCGACTACAACACCAACGGCACCGTCAAGACCTCCACCGACCCGGCGAACACCAACAACCCCACCACCTACACCTACGACAGCGACAAGCAGATCACCACGCTCACTCCGCCCACCGGCAATGGCCTGGCGGTCAAGACGTTCACCTACGACGTCCTCGGCCGGATCGCCACCGTCACCCAGGGCGGATGCACCACCACGAACGAGTGGAGCAAGGACGACCGGGTCCAGAAGACCAGCTACTCCGGCTGCGGGACGCTGCCCGACGTCACCTTCGAGTACGGCCGCGCCGGCAACCTGATCAGCCGCGCCGACTCCACTGGCACCACCACCTGGGAATACGACCAGCTCAACCGCCTGCACAAGCGCACCAACCCCGGCACCGCCGCCTTCGTCTACGAGCACGACCTCGCCGGCAACCTCACCGACCTGACCGACGGCCGGGGCACCACGAAGCACTACTACAACACCCGCAACTGGCTGGTCCGCACCGACACCGCCAGCGCCACCCGCTACAACTACTCCTACGACAACGACGGCAACCGCCTCAACACCTGGTTCGCCACCGACGCGACCAACAGCGTCTACGCCCTGCGCGTCAAGACGGTCTACGACAAGTCCGACCGGCCCACCCGCATCACCGCCACCCGCAACTCCGCCACCCCCGCGATCATCTTCGACGTCACCTACTGCTACGCCGAGTACACCTCCGGGCAGCCCTGCTCCACCGCCACCGCCGACGACACCGGCCTGCGGCAGTGGCAGAAAGACGAGGTGTCCAACGCGATCAGCGAGTTCACCTACGACCAGGCCAACCGGCTGACCAAGGCCACCAACTACAACGGCAAGACCTACGAATACGCCTACAACAGCAACGGCAACCGCACCAGCGTCAAGGTCGACGGCACCACCACCCAAACCCTGACCTACAACACCGCCAACCAGATCACCACCACCAACAACACCTACGACAACCGCGGCAACCAGACCCGCACCAGCAGCCCGACGGTCAACCCCGTCACCTACAACGGCGCCAACCAGATGACCGCCGCGAACACCGGCACCTACGCCTACGCAGGCACCGACCAGGTCGAACTCACCCGCGCCGGCACCACCACCATGCAGTACGGCTACGAAGACCAACACGGCATGCCCTGGCTCCAGTCCTGGACCGCCAGCGGCAGCACCGTCTACGTCGAACGCGACGCCATCGGCACCCCCCTGGGCCTGCGCATCAACGGCACCGACACCGCGTTCGTCCTCGACGGACTCGGCACCCCCATCGCCGCCGTCAAAGCCAACGGCACCCTCGCCGCCACCTACAAATACGACCCCTACGGCAACGCCACCACCACCGACGAAACCAACCTGGGCGCGAGCAACCTTGTCCGCTACGCTGGCGGCACCTACGACTCTACGACCGGGTTCACCAAGTTCGGCCAGCGCTGGTACAACCCCCAACAGGGCCGTTTCACCCAACAGGACAACCTGAGCTTCATCGGCAGCCCGAAGCAGGGAAACCGTTACGCTTATGCTGGCTGCAACCCGACGAACTACATCGATCCAACCGGCCAAAGCTGTGCGACGAAGGTGGCCTTCGCTTTCGGTGCGGTAGTTGCATTCGAGGTCGCAGTAGCTGCTACGCCGGTGACGTGGGTCTCGAGCCTGATGGTTGCAGGAACCTGGGTTGTCGCTGCCGGAACCCTACAGGAGATGGTGGAAGAGTGTGGCTGGTAAAGGATCTGTTAATGGTGCTGCAATTTGAAAAATAAACTCCTTCGCGCCCTGCTCGTCGCCGTAATCGTTTTGACATGCCTGGCGCTGCTTGTGGAGGCTTTGTCAAATGATCTCTCTTGGGAGGCGGTTTCACTAGGAGGGGCGCTGCTGTTGTTATGTGCGATATTGTTCGCAGTGGTCACGCGAGGGAACTCCTCTAGATCCTCTAAATGAATGACAGAAGCAGCCCCGGGCGAGCTCAGGCTCAGCGCTTCGGGGCTGCTTCTGTCATAAGGTCCGGCGTCGCTGCAGGCGGCCCTGCTGGCGGCGGGTCGTCCGACGGGCGGGTGGCGACCACGACGCGAGCCGGGAGACGTGAAGACGGGGCTGGGGGCCGTTGCAAGCCTCGCCAGGGTTCGATGGCAGATAGCCCGTATACGTCGAACGAGACAGCATCGGCACCCCGCTGGGCCTTCGCATCAACGGCACCGACACCGCGTTCGTCCTCGACGGACTCGGCACCCCCGTCGCCGCCGTAAAGCCAACGGCACCCTCGCCGCCACCTACAAATACGACCCCTACGGCAACGCCACCACCACCGACGAAACCAACCTCGGCACCACCAACCTCATCCGCTACACCGGCGGTACCTACGACCAGAGCACCGGCTTCACGAAGCTCGGCCAACGCTGGTACAACCCCCAACAAGGCCGCTTCACCCAACAAGACAACCTCAGCTTCATCGGCAACCCACAACACGGCAACCGATACGCCTACGCCGGTGGCAACCCGATCAACTACGTTGACCCGTCAGGTAATAGTTGGACAGCTGCGCTTGCTGGTGGCCTGCTCGGTGCTGTCGCTGGTATGACCGCATGGGGCCTGTCGGGCGGCAACCCTATCGTTGCAGGTGCGGTGGGCGGCGGTGTCGCTGGATTCGCGCAAGCAGCCATCGGGGATGCCGAAGACGGCGGACCGGTCGACTGGGGCAACGCCGCTGCCGAGGGATTGATCGGCGCAGGGCTAGGCGCGGGTCTGGGTTACCTCCAGGGGTTGCCATTCAGGCCTATGTGACGATGACGTCGGGCGGCAAGAGTTGCTCCTCACCATCTGGTCCGTCTACGAAATGAGTAGGAGTAAATGAATTGGGCTACGCACGGTTACCGCCCCGGAAGAAGATGAGCCTCGCCGAGAGTAATTACTGGTTCTTGGCCTCTGTGTCGCCCTGGGCTATCCTCTGGTCCGGGTACGAGTTGATCTCAGGTGAACGCAGAGACCCGCTGCCGTGGGTGGTGCTAATTGGTTCCGTTGCGGCACTGATGATCGGTGTAGCGGGGCTGATTGTGCGAAGATCCCGACGGCAATGACCGCTCCAGCCACGGCGGCCGCGAAGGCGACCGCCGTGGCTGTTCGGTGCCAAGCGGCCAGCTATCCTCACCGGCCGACGCGAACGCAACGACACCCCACCGCTAGTGTGTCGCGCCGGAAATTCGCCTGATAAGTCGGTGTAGGGTGGGTCGATGGCACGAACAGGGCGCCCCACCGCACCGCTGGTGTTGACTGACGAGGAACGTACGACATTGACCCGCTGGGCGCGGCGGGCGAAGTCCGCGCAGATCCTCGCGATGCGGTCGAGGATTATTCTGGCGTGCGCCGAGGGTGCATCGAACACCGATGTGGCAACAGACCTGCGTGTTCATGTGTCTACGGTGGGCAAATGGCGGCGGCGGTTCCTGGCCGAACGTCTCGACGGCCTGATCGACGAGCAACGTCCCGGCCGGCCACCCTCGATCGCCTTGGACAAGGTCGAAGAAGTCGTCGTGGCGACCCTCGAGCAGACCCCGCGCAACGCCACCCACTGGTCACGGGCGTCAATGGCCGAGAAGTCGGGGCTGTCGAAGTCGACGATCGGCCGAATCTGGCGCGACTTCGGCCTGGAGCCACACCGGGCAGACACGTTCAAGCTGTCCACCGATCCGCAGTTCATCGAGAAGGTCGTCGACGTCGTCGGTCTGTACCACCACCCGCCGGAACGGGCCGTGGTGCTGTGCGTGGACGAGAAATCCCAGATCCAGGCCCTGGAACGCTCCCAGCCGGTCCTACCGATGATGCCCGGCATGCCCGAGCGCCGCACCCACGACTACCACCGCAACGGCATCACCAGCCTGTTCGCCGCATTCGACATCGCCGACGGCTCGGTCATCAGCGAATTTCACCGTAAGCACCGGGCGACCGAGTTCAAGAAATTCCTGATCACCATCGACAAGAGCGTCCCGGCCGAGCTCGACGTGCACCTGATCTGCGACAACTACGGCACCCACAAAACGCCGGCAGTACGTGCCTGGCTGGCGAAGCACCCACGATTCCACATGCACTTCACCCCGACCGGCTCATCATGGATCAACCAGGTCGAACGCTGGTTCGGCTTCCTCACCGACCAGAAAATCCGCCGAGGCACCCACAAAAGCGTCCAGGCCCTCGGAGCCGACATCCGATCCTGGATCGCTGACTGGAACAGCAACCCCCGACCGTTCATCTGGACCAAGACCGCCGAAGAGATCCTCGAATCACTCGCCCGATTTTGTAGGCGAACTTCCGGCGCAGCACACTAGTGCGCGCCAGCAGCCCCTCTTGCGGTCGCTACTGGTCATCTTGACGCGTACGTCGGGATCGGCACGAACCCGTGGGACATCTCGCCGGGATGGGCGCTCGTTGACGCGGCCGGCGGCAAGTGCCTGAAGTTCGAGGTCACTGGCGGGTATGAGGCGTTCGTGGTTGGCACGCCAGCTATCAGCGAGAAGATCGCCGCCGTCGTGGCTGAGAATGCGCGAACGTTCGTCGCGGCGCGGGCCTTCCCTGCACGCGGACCGCGGACGGCAGCTTCTCCTGCACCGCAGACGGCTTTGCGTCCGGGGGGCATCACTGCCCAGCGTGGGCCCGGTGATGCCGAACAGGGCCGCTGATCGTGGCGTATCGGCTATCGGTAAACGCCGGCTCGGCCCGCCCGCAGGTCTTCAAGCGCGTCGGTGTGCTGTTGGTGGCTCAGCGGCGGCAGGGCGGACAACGCGAAGAAGCGCAGCTCTTGGGTTTCCCTGTCGCCCTCGGTCAGCTGGCCTCCGGCGACGGAGCAGCGGAAGAACACCGTGATCGGCTGCGTGACGTCGCCATTCGGGTAGACGTGGCGGTACTTGGTGTACACACCCAGCAGGCCGTCAATCTGTACCTGCAGTCCGGTCTCTTCGGCGACTTCCCGCACCGCCGCCTCCTCGGCCGACTCGCCGAGTTCCATGGCGCCGCCCGGCAGCCCCCAGCAGCCGTCATCACTGCGACGTTGCAGCAGCACGTGGCCGTCGTGCAGCACACACGCGCCGGCGAAGTTCAGGAAGATCGGGGCTTGGCCAATCTGTTGTCGTAACCATCCGATGTAGTCCGGCAACTGCAGCCCTTCACCTTGCAAGATCCTCAGTGGGATCCTGACCTTACCGCCCACCCTCCGGAAGGACCACGCCATGGAACGCGACCCGATCTCGCAGGGCCAGGCCGCTGGGTTTGAAGCGGCCCTTGACGTCCTCGCTCAATTGATCGGCTATGCCAGCACCAAGGCCGACGAGGCGGTTCAGGTCCTCGACAACCGCATCGGTGACCTTGCTAATCAACTCACGGGACACGTCGGCGCCGTAGACCTCGGCCAGATGCGACTGGATTTCTCCGGTGGTCAAACCCTTGGCATACAACGACAGGATCA
>NZ_JAPZLF010000018.1:0-123964 GCF_033804645.1 Micromonospora sp. RTGN7
GGTGTTGCCGGCGAACTCGATCTGGGCGCCGTACCCCTTGGTGGCGGCGACCTTCGGCAGCGGCGCGTTCACCGGCATGAAGACGGTGGCGTGGGTGCCGACCAGCCCGGGGGGGGGCCCCGCCCCCCCCCCGGGGGGCCCGGGGGGGGCCCCCGGCCGGGGCCGCGCCGTGCGCCGGGCCTACTGGGCGGCCGGCGGCGTCCAGCCGCTCGGCAGGTGCCCGATCCGGACCCGCTGCGGGTGGTCACCCACGGGCACGCTGACCACCTTCTGGCCGGTGGCGAAGCTGATCGCGGTGACCTGGTCCGCGCCCGACTCGGAGATGACGCAGTCGCGGCCGTCCCCGCTCACCGTCGCCCAGTACGGCTTGCTGGCGGTGACCAGCGGGCCGGGGGCGAGGGTGGCCCGGTCGACGACGGTGGCGTAGTCGTCCATGGTGCCGGCGACGCAGAGTTTCGCACCGCTGGGGCTGATCGACAGGCCGTGGTGCCGGGAGTCGTTGACCCAGGTGGTGCGGTCCTCGCTGGTGTTGGGGTTCTTCGGGAGGGTGGCGACCCGGGTGATCGCGTCGGTGGCCACGTCGTACTCGACGAAGCCGTTGAAGAACGACACCTGGAAGTAGAGCTTGCGCTCGTCGGGGGTGAAGACCGCGGGCCGGACGGCGTCGGAGAGGTCACTGCGGCCGACGGCGTCCAGCCGGGGCCGCATGTCGATCTCCTTCACCGTCTGCAGGGTGCCGGCGTCGGCGATCGTGATGTGCCGATCGCCCTTGGTCCAGTCCTGCGAGGGGTCGTCGAGGGAGGTGTTCACCTCGCCGATGGACATGTTCCAGATGTGCCGGCCGCCGCCGGTGAAGAGGTTCTCGTGCGGCTTGTCGCCGGTGCTGAACGAGCCGAGCTGCCGGCCGGTGTTGATGTCGAGGACGTGCACCTTGTTCGAGGTGGAGGCGGAGACCGCGACCCGGGTGCCGTCCGGCGAGACCGCCATGTGGTCCGAGCGGAACCCGGAGACCGGGAAGCGCCACCGCACCGCCCCGGTGCTCAGGTCGATCGAGACGACGTCGGCGAAGCTGGGCCGGGACGCCACCAGCGCGGTGCCGTCCGGGGTGGTGTACATGTCGTCGACGAGCTGGTCGTGCCCTTCGCCGGGGCCCTGCTGGATGCCCAGGTAGAAGGCGAGCTTGAGGGGATTGAGGTAGATCTCCCAGAGTCGCTTCTGCTTGTCCGGGACCACGTTGATCCGGCCACGGCGGGCGTAGTCGCCACGGGAGCGGATGACGTCGACGGTGCCCTCCCAGTTGTTGCCGACGAACATCACCTCGTCCAGGGCGGCGGGGGTGGGGGCGGCGGGGGCAGCGGCGGCCGGGATCGGCGCGAGGGCCGCGACGACGGCGAGGGTGGTGGCGAGGGCGCCGTACCCGCGGAATCGGCGACGGTGGGCGCGCGGGAGTTCGGGTGATGCTGTGGTCATGTACTGCTCCTGGGGGTGGGGCGGCCGGTGGAGGCGTTCCGCAGCACGGGACGCGGTGTTACTTTGCGGTAACAGAAGGAAACCAGTCGATGCCGGACTCCCGGTAGGTGACGGGAACCAAAAGCCGGCCGGAACGTTGTGGGCGGGCCACAGTGGCCGTCGCGAGGGGAGTGGGCCGATGGCGCTGGCCGAGCGGACCGGATCCCTCGGCGCGCTGCTGCGCGACCTGGCGGCGGACCGACGCGTCGTGGAGGAGATGGCCGAGGCGGCCCGCGTGCACTCCCCGGAGGTGGCGCGGCTGCCGCAGGCGGAGAACTGCCGGCACGTGGCGGCCCTGCTGACCGCCGGGGTGGCGTCCTTTCAGCGGCTGGAGGAGCCGAGCGAACGGGACTTCGCGGAGGCTCGGCGCCTCGGCGCCGACCGGGCCGCACAGGGCGTCTCCGTCGCGGGCCTGTTGCAAGGCGTGCAGGCGGGCCGGCAGCGGATGGTGGAGATCGCGTTGGACCGGGGCAGAGCGGCCGGGATCCCCGACACCGCGCTGCTGGAGGCCCTGCTGGAGCTCGGCCGGTACGCGAGCGCCCTGGAGCGGGCCCTCGTCGACGGGTACCACACGGCGGAGCGGGAACTGGTCCGCACCCGGCGGGACGCCCGCGACCGGCTGCTGCGGCGGCTGCTGCTCGACGAGCCGGGCGACGGCCGGCCGGACGACCCGGCCGGGTTCGGGCTGCGTCCGGACGGCCGGTACCACTGCGTGGTGACCGACCTGACCGATCCGACCCGGATTCCCATCGTGGAGCGGCAGCTGCGCGGCGGAGGGGGAGTCTTCGGCACGGTCGACGACCGGCTCGCCGGCCTGTGCCCACGGCTGCCGGCCGACCCGCTCGACCGGGCGATGCTCGTGGTGGCCGCGCCGGCCCGGCCCCTGGCCGAGGCCCCAGCCCTGCACCGGCTCTGCGTGGCCGCCCTGCGCGTCGCCGCCCGGGCCGGGCTACGCGGGCTGCACCCGGTGGTCGACCTGGCCGGCGAGACCGCGCTGGCCGCCCAGCCGGAGCTGGCCGAGCTGGTCAGCGGGGAACTGCTCGGCCACCTCGACCCGGCCGACGAGTTCCACCGGCAGCTCGCCTCGACCGCACTGACCTATCTGGATCACGGGCAGCGGCTGGACCGGACGGCCGCGGCCCTGCACCTGCACCCGAACACCGTCCGCTACCGGCTGCGCCGGTTGCAGGAGGTCGTCGGGTTGCCGCCGACCCTCGCGGAGCCGGGCGGCCGGTGGTCGGTGCCCCAGACCGTGCGCTGGTGGTGGGCGCTGCGGACCTGGCTGGAGCGGGGCTGAGGCGTGCCGCCCGCACGGCACGCGACCCACCCCCCTGCGGTGGCCTCAGACGACCCGGGTGAGCCGGATCGCGTCGGCGATGACCAGGCCGGTGCCGGTGGTCCACCGGCTGACGCCGACGCGGTTGGCGTCACCGGCCGGCAGGGCGAAGGTGCCGAGGGAACGCCACTGCCCACCGTTGGCACGCTGATCGACGGTGACCGTCTTGTTGCCGGTGGTGGTGGCCACGAGGTACGGCGTGGCGTTGTTGTAGCCGGAGGTCGCCGGCCACCAGGCGTCGACCCGGTAGTTTCCGGCCGCCGGGACGTTGACCTTGTACCAGGCGACGTCGCTGGAGAGCACCGGGTCGGCGTAGCGGTAGTCCGCGCCGTAGCGCTGCCCGGAGTACGAGGAGAGGCCCCACTGGGCGCTGGCGGTGAACCGCCCGGCGGTGGAGTTGTCCACGACCGCGCTCCACGCGGTGCCGCCGCCGGACATCTTGGCGGCGACGTCGGCGCGCATCACGTCGAGATCGATGAACGACGGGTCGATCTTCCCGCTGGTGCTGGTCTCCCGGTGCCCCCGGGCGTAGCTGGAGTCCCGGCCCAGGCGGGTGAGCACGGCGGCGGTGGCGGCGACGCAGGCGTTGTACTGGGCCGTGGTCATCTCCTGGTTGACGCCGTTGTAGTCGATCTCCCAGCCGATCATGAGGGTGTTGCCGTCGCCGGCCGGGATCGGGCCGCTGCCGCGACTGGCACCCGCGTGGTTGCTCCGGCCGGCGGAGATCAGGTGGAACACGCCGTTGTAGTCGACCAGGGCCTGGCAGAGCGGGCCGGCGAGGTCGGTGCGGCCGTTGATGCAGATGTTCAGTGCCGGGTGCGGGTTGGTCGCGCTGGAGGTGGACGCGGTGTGGTGCCACAGCACGCCGATCGGGGCGAAGTCACCCGGGCGCATCCGGTTGCGCCAGTCGCCCTCCTCGACGACCTGTACGCCCGCGGCCCGCAGCACGTCGGCGAGCCAGGTGACGGTGGCCATCAGGAGGTCTCGATCAGGTCGGCCAGGCACTCGGGCTGCGCGGCGGCGCGGGCCGGGGCGGGCCGGGCGGTGACGGCGGCGGTGGCGGTGAACGCGACCGCCAGCAGGGCCGACAGCCCGAGCAGGCGGCGGCGGCGCAGCTGGGGGGAGGACGAGGTGGCCACGGAACTCCTCGGTGACGGACGGGATTCCCGTCGATCGATCTCGATGACGGGCACGCTATACCGTGGTGAGCGTCGATGTCGATACCCTTCGCGCCCTGTTGCGCCCGTGAAAGTTTCCGACCGAAGTCACCCCTGCGGTCCCGGCGACCGGCTGTCGAGGTCAGTCGACCGCCGGCCCTGGGCGGTCGCCGGAACTCCTCGAGTCGGGCTCGGGGGTGAGCTGCCGCCAGTCGGTGACCACCGGGATCAGCTCGCCGGCGGCCCACCGGGGCAGTTGGTCGTCGAAGTGCGGGTCGCCGGGGCGGCCGGACGCGCCGAACGGCACCACCCACCGGCTCTTCGCCCGGTCGGTCAGATCCCACACGTAGCGGCCGACCGGGCCCCGCCAGCACGCGTCGGAGACCCCGGGGACGCTGGTCGTGGCCAGCACACAGTCGCTGTCGCCGGAGAGGGCGACCCGCGCGCGCATCGCCTCCGTCGCGGCGGCGACCTCCGGGGCCACCGACAGGTGGACCGGGTGCAGGACGTGCCGCCGCCCCCAGACGCCCGGGGGGTCGCCGTGCGCCACGTCCTCCAGCGCCCCGGCCGCAGCCGGGACGACATCGCCGCCGAGGCGACCCAGCCCGGCCACCACGGCGTCCAGGGCGTGGCCGATCCGGGCCAGGGGGTCGGTCCACGGCGCGAAGAGCGCGTCGTACGCGCTCGGGGCGCGCAGCGGGCGCAGCAGCGGGTCGTCGTGCAGGCGTCGGGCCAGCGCCGCCCGCCACGCGGCGAAGGCGCCGGCGTCGGCGCTGTCGGCGCGCATCCGCCCGTCCCACGCGGCCAGCCGGTTGCGCAGGGCCAACGCCGGCCCGCTGAGCCCGTAGGGGTCGATTTTGCCGAGCGTGTCGTGCAGCACGGCGGCGTCCAACCGGTCGTCGGTGTGCACGGCGGCCGGCTCGGCCCCGTCAGCCAGCAGCGTACGAATGCGGCGGGCACGGTGCGGCGGGGCGAAGTCGACGCCGAGCGCGGCCACGTCGGGGCGGCGGTCGTTGGCACAGACCGCCGGCCCGCTCACCGAGGCCCGGGGCATCGGGGCGTACTCGCCGGTCCAGCGGTAGCGCGGCTCCCAGCCGGGCACCGGCTCCCGCCGGCACCGCTCGTCGCGTAGCGGGACGAGGCCGGCGACGAGTTGGGTGACCGACCCCGACCGGTCGGCGACGAGCACGCTGTTGACCGGCTCGACCCAGCGGCTCAGCGCCGTGGCGACGTCGTCGACGGTCCGCGCCCGCAGCAGCGGCAGCAGGGCGTCGAAGCCGAGGCGCTGCTCCACCCGGGTGGGGGTGCGTAGGCTGATCGCCTCGCCGGTGCCCTCGTCGTGGTCGATGACGGGGCCGCGGGGCGTCTCGATCACCTCGACCGGCACGGGGTCGCCGCCGCGTACCCCGATGAGTTCGACGTGGCGGTGGGCCGGGGCCCAGCCGTCGGCCTCGCGGACCAGGACCCGGTCGCCGTCGTGGCGCAGCCGCTCGCGGTAGAGGTCCTGGTAGTCGGCCATCGCGTTGGTCACCGCCCAGGCCACCTCGCCGGCGTGGCCGAAGTGCGGCAGGCCGGGGACGCCGGGGAACGCGAACCCGACCACGTCGAACTCGGGGCAGGCCAGGCGCACCTGGTGGTAGATGCCGGGCAGTTCGAGGATCCGGTGGGGGTCGCCGGCGAGGACCGGGGCTCGGCCGGTGGCCGGGTCGGCGGGCACGGCCCAGGCGTTGCTTCCCGAGCCGGCGGGGGGCTCGGCGGCGAAGAGACCGGCCGCCGCAGGCCCGAGGGTGGCGGCGACGTGCGCGCGCCACAGCTTGTTGGGGAAGGTGGCGAAGAGCACGTGCTGCACCAGGAAGACCCCCAGCGGGGACCACGGCCGCCACCGGCCGGGGGCGCAGTCGGTGGCCGCGAACTCCGGCGCGTCGGCGGCCCCCTCGGCGAGCCCGTCGTTGACTCCCTGGGCGTACGCGGCGATCCAGCGCCGGGTGGCGGGGTCGAGCCGGGCGTAGCAGCGCCGGGCGGTGTCGTCGAGCCGGGCTCGGCGGGCGAATCGGTCCCACCCCACCTCGGCGAGGCCGACGTGCTGGGCGAGTCGGCCCTCGCAGCGCCACCGCTCCGTCTCGATCTGCCAGGCCCGGTCGATCGCGGCGGCCCGGCCCTGGAGCCGGGCCAGGTCGTCCACGGTGTCGGCCCACAGGTGCGGCACGCCCCAGGAGTCTCGATGGATGCCGGTCGTCCCGGCGTGCGGCGAGGTCGGCTTCCACGACGGCTTCACTTCAGGCTACCCTCCCCTAACTTAGGTAGACCTTACTGCGGGGGTGCGCCGAGCGGAACCGGGAAACTGACCGTCGTCCACCCCTGTACCGTCGAGGACCGCCATGAGCCTCTCCGACCCCGCCGTCCGCGCGCCGTCGCCCGTTCCCGCCCGTCCGCTGCCCACCCGGTGGCTGATCCTCGCCGTGCTCTGTCTCGCCCAGGTCACCGTGGTGCTCGACAACACCGTGCTGACCGTGGCGGTGCCCGTGCTCACCGCCGAGTTGGGCGCCAGCACCGCCGACGTGCAGTGGACCATCAACGCGTACGCGCTGGTCCAGTCCGGACTGTTGCTCACCGCCGGCAGCGCCGTCGACCGGTACGGGCGGCGCCGACTGCTCCTGGCCGGCCTGGTGCTGTTCGGAGTCGGCTCGCTGGCCGCCGCGCTGGCCCAGTCCACCGGGCAGCTCATCGCCGCCCGCGCGGGCATGGGGATCGGCGGCGCCCTGCTCGTCACCGCCACCCTCGCCGTGGCTATGCAGGTCTTCGACGTCGCCGAGCGGCCCCGGGCGATCGGCATCTGGGCGGCGGCCAGCGCGCTCGGTTTCGCCGCCGGACCGCCCGTGGGCGGGCTCATCCTGGCCCACTTCCCGTGGGAGGCGATCTTCCTGGTCAACGTTCCGATCGTGGTGGTCTGCCTGGCGGCGGCCGGTGTCCTGGTGCCGGAGTCCCGCGGGCCGGCCGGCGGACGCCTCGACCTCCCCGGGGTGGCGCTCTCCACGTCCGGCCTGACCGCCGTGGTGTACGCGATCATCGCCGGCCCCGACCGGGGCTGGGGCTCCGCCCCGGTGCTCGGCGCGGCGGTCGGGGGAGCGCTGCTGCTCGCCGCGTTCGTGTGGTGGGAGCGGCGGGTGGCCCATCCCATGTTGGAGATGGCTCTGTTCCGCAACCGCCGCTTCGTCGGCGCGGTCTCCGGCGTCGTCCTGATCACCTTCGGCGCCACCGGCGCGCTGTTCCTGCTGACCCAGCACCTTCAGTTCGTGCGCGGCTATCCGGCCTGGGAGGCGGGCCTGCGGATGGTGCCCTTCGCGCTGGCCATCGTCGTGCTCAACCTCGCCGGGATCGCCGCCCGGGTGATCCACCGGCTCGGTACCGCCGGTGCCATCGCGGTCGGCATGACCCTGCTCGCCGGCGGCCTGCTGCTGGTCACCCGCGCCCCCTCGGACGGCTACGGCGTGCTGCTGGCCGGCCTGCTCACCATGGGCACCGGCTGCGCTCTGGCCAACCCGGCGATCGTGGAGGCGGTGATGAGCGCGATCCCGCCGGAGAAGGCGGGTGCGGGCGCGGGTGTGGACGGCACCATGACGGAGGTCGGCAGCAGCCTCGGGGTCGCCGTCCTCGGGGCCGTCCTGAACGCCCGGTTCGCCGGGCTGCTGCCCGCCGCGCTGGCCGGTGCCGGCTCGTTCCCCGCCGCACTGGCCGCCGCCGGGGGTGAGACCGAGCGGGGGCTGGTCACGGACGCCTTCCGCGCCGCGTCGGAGGCCGGACAGACGGTGGGGGCGATCGCCGTTCTCGTCGGCGGGCTGCTGGCCGCGTGGCTGCTGCGTCGGGCGGAACGGGTCGGCTGAGCGGCGACCGGACCGATGGGTTCGCCCGCCGTCCACGGTGGTCAGGGTTCGACGCGCCGGTAGCTTTGCAGCAAAATGGCAGAAAGATTCTGGAAATTCTTGCTTGCCCGGTGCGGTGTCGATTCCGCCGCGAACGGAGGGGCCTCCCCGGTCCCGGGGGCGGTGTGGCGGGTGGGATGACGCTCCGGCGCTGACTCATGGCGTCCGATGTGGCGGCGAAGGGGTGCTGTGAACCCCAGGTTTCTGGCAGGTTTCGAAAATCTTGCCGCAAGGTCTTGCAAATCCTTTCAGGCATCCCGCATCGTCTTGCTACCCGGACGACCGTCCATTCCCGCCAGAGCCTCTTCGACCCCTGGAAGAAGGTCCCCTGTCATGCCATCTCTGAGGTCACCCCTAGCTGGCCGCGTCGGCCGAGCCCTGCTCGCCGCCGCGGTCGTCGTCTCCGGTGCGACCGCGGCCGTCGCCGCGGCCACCAACGCCACCTCCACTCCCGCCCGCGCCGCCGCCGCCCTCAACGACAGCGAGGTGACGGCCAACCTGTGGGAGTGGAACTGGACATCCGTCTCCGCCGCCTGCACCGACCACCTCGGTCCCGCCGGGTACGGCGCGGTCCAGGTCGCCCCGCCCCAGGAGTCGGTCAGCCTGCCCAACAGCATCGACGGCGTGCACCCCTGGTACGAGGTGTACCAGCCGGTGTCGTACAAGCTGGAGAGCCGCTTCGGCAGCCGGGCGCAGTTCGCCGGCATGGTCACCGCCTGCCACAACGCCGGCGTTCGGGTGTACGTCGACGCGGTCGTCAACCACATGGCCGGCGCGAACAACCCCGAGGAGGTCGTCGGCTACGCCGGCACGGACTTCTCCGGCCCCGGCTACAGCTTCCCGGCCGTGCCCTACGGCACCGGGGACTTCCACCGCCCCGGTGACAACTGCCCGACCTCCGGCGGTATCAACGACTGGAACAACGAGGCCCAGGTGACCAGCTGCGAGCTGCTGGCCCTGACCGACCTGTACACCGAGAAGGACAGCGTCCGCACGAAGATCGCCGGCTTCCTCAACGACATGATCGGCCTCGGCGTCGACGGCTTCCGGGTCGACGCGGTCAAGCACATCAAGAAAGACGACTTCGCGGCCATCCTCGGCAAGCTGAACAACACCGTCGCCGAGAACAAGCGTCCGTACGTCGCCCAGGAGATCTTCGACGGCGCCAGCAACGACGCCCTGAAGGCCCGCGCGTTCACCGGCAACGGCGACGTGCTCGACTTCGCGTACGCCAAGGGCCTCAGGTCCGCCTTCCAGGGCTCGATCTCCACCCTCGCCAACCTCCCGAGCTGGAACCTCGACGCCCCCAGCGCCAACGTCTTCGCCATGGTCACCAACCATGACCTGGAGCGCGACGGGGTCGTGCTGTCCTACAAGAACGGCACCGACTACACCCTGGCCAACTACTTCGCCCTGGCCTACCCGCACGGCAAGCCCTCGGTCTACGACAGCTTCTCCTGGAACGGCCGCAACCAGTCCCCGCCGGCCAACGGCAGCGGCTACGTCACCGACACCGCCTGCGGTGCCGCCTGGACCTGCCTGACCCAGTCCACCGGAGTCAAGGGCATGGTCGGTTGGGCCAACGCCGCCCGGTCCGTCAAGACCGTCTCCGACTTCACCGCCGTCAACAGCAACGTCATCGGTTTCCACCGCGGCGACCGCGCCTGGTTCGGCGTCAACGACTCCGGCAGCGCCACCACCGCCACGTTCACCACCGGCCTCGCCGACGGCCAGTACTGCGACGTCGTCTCCGGCCCCGCCACCGCCGCCGGCTGCGCCGGCACGACCGTCACCGTTTCCGGCGGCCGGGCCACCGTGGCGATCCCCGCCAACAACGCGGTCGCGATCCACGTCAACGCCCGGCCCGGCGGTGCCACGCCGTCGCCGACGGCCACCGCATCGCCGACGGCCACCGCATCGCCCACGGCCGGCCCCACCGACAAGGTCGCCACCACCTTCACCGTCAATGCGACCCCGGCCGCCGGCCAGGACGTCTACGTCGTCGGCAGCATCCCCGCCCTCGGCACCTGGGCCCCGGCCGACGCCGTCAGGCTGACCGCCCAGGGCGGCAACACGTACCGGGCGGTGGTCGACCTGCCCCGGTCCACCGCGGTGGAGTACAAGTTCCTCAAGAAGACCGCGGCCGGGGCCGTCACCTGGGAGTCCGGGGCCAACCGCACCTTCACCACCCCGGCGAGCGGCAGCTACGCGGTGACCGAGACCTTCCGCGGCGACACCGTTCCCGGCGGGCAGATCGCCACCTCGTTCCACGCCACCGTCACCACCAGCTACGGCCAGAACGTCTATGTCGTCGGCAATATCGTGGCCCTCGGCGGCTGGAGCCCGGCCAACGCCGTCGCGCTCTCCTCGGCCGACTACCCGCTCTGGCGGGCCACGCTGAACCTGCCCCCGAACACCGCCGTCGAGTACAAGTACCTCAAGAAGAACTCCGACGGCACCGTCACCTGGGAGTCCGGCGGCAACCGCACCTTCACCACCCCGGCCACCGGCACCCGGACCAACACCGACACCTGGCGGTAGCCGGGAGGCCACCGACACCGGTGGTGGCCGGCCCCGCGCGGCGGTAGCCGGGAGGCCACCACCGGTCGGGGCCACCCACGCCCGGGTGGACGAGCCGAGCGGGTTGGCCGATCATCGAAGACATGTCGGATACCGGAACCCACACCGTGCACCGTCGACTTCGGACCGTACTCGCCGTCGCCCTGGCCGCGACCGTCACCACCACCGTCGGCGTCGCCGGCCCGGCGTGGGCCCACGGCGGTCCCGCCCGGCCCGGCGTCGTCGCCCTGCCCGACGGGTTTCAGCCCGAGGGCATCGCCGCCGACGGCAGGTACGCCTACCTCGGTTCCCGCGCTACTGGAGCCATCTACCGCGCCGACCTCATCGACGGCACGGGCGAGCTGATCAGCCCGGCCACCGGTACCCCGTCGTTGGGCCTGAAGGTCGACCGCCGGGGCCGGCTCTTCGTCTCCGGCGGCACCGCCGGGGACGCCCGCGTCGTCGACACCCGCACCGGCGGGGTGCTGGCCACCTACCGGCTCGGCGCCGCGCCGACGTTCGTCAACGACGTGGTCCTCACCGACCGGGCCGCGTACTTCACCGACTCGTACCGGCCGGTGCTGTACCGGCTGCCGCTCGGCCGCCACGGGGGACTACCGCCGGCCGAGGCCGTCACCACGATCCCGCTGACCGGAGCGTTCCAACAGGTCGACGGCGTGATCAACCTCAACGGCATCGCGACCACCCCGGACGGGTCTGGGCTGATCGTGGTGCAGTCCAACACCGGCTCGCTGTTCCGCGTCGACCCGGCGACCGGTGCGACCACCACGGTCGACGTGCCGGGGCAGACGTTCACCACCGGCGACGGACTACTGCGGGACGGCCGCACCCTGTACGTGGTGCGTAACCGGCTGAACCAGGTCGCCGTGGTCACGCTGAACCGCGCCGGTACCGTCGGCACGCTCGCCAAGACGATCACTGACCCGAACTTCGACGTGCCGACCACGGTCGCCCGGTCCCTCGGCCGGCTCTACCTGCCCAATGCCCGGTTCACCACGCCGCCGACCCCGGCCACGCCGTACACGGTGGTCGCGGTCCGTCCGTGACCACCGGCCGTCGGGTACGTGCACGTGCCGCGCGCCGGTGCCGAGCAGAGGCCACAAGCTGTTCTGCGGGCGAAGCGCGGCTTCCTGGTACCGTGCCCACGGTGTCCCTACGTCTCGCGTGAGCGGTGTTGTCAGGGCACCGGTGGTATCTCCCAGTCCGTCATCCGAGCGGATCGCGGGCGGTGGACGATGGATAGCGCCGTGGGCCCGGTCCGGTTGAGCTAACAGTTCCCGATCGAGGAGACATGACGACAGCCGAGACCGGGTGGTCGCGTCACATCGACGGCTTCGGCGAGGTGGCCATCCGGCCCGTGCGGCCGGCCGAGGACATCGACGTGATCCACGACTGGGTCACCCGGGAGCGATCGCGGTTCTGGGGCATGCGCGAGGCCAGCCGCGAACGGGTGCTGGAAATCTACGAGTACCTGGACTCGCTCGACACCCATCACGCCTACCTGATCCACCGGGACGGCCGGCCGGCGGCGCTCTTTCAGACGTACGAGCCGGCGGCCGACCCGGTAGGGGACTGCTACGACGTGCGGCCCGGCGACTTCGGCATCCACCTGCTGATCGGGCCGCCGGACGGCGGCCCGGAGCCGGGCTTCACCGCCACCCTCCTCGACGCCTTCCTGGCCTTCGTGCTCGCCGACCCGGGTCGGCTGCGCATCGTCGCCGAACCGGACGCGCGCAACGATCGGGCGATCGCCCGGCTGATCCGGGCGGGCTTCGCGCCGGGGCTTCAGATCGACCTGCCGGAGAAGCGGGCCCAGTTGCTCTTCCTGGACCGGTCCGTCGCGCTCGGCTGAGGTTCGGGGCGCCACGAGACGGTCGCCCGATGGAGGAAAGATCGGAAGGCCTTGACAAGAGATCGTGAGGTTAGGCTAGCCTAACCGCGTGTCGAATGATCGAGTCCGGATGCCGCAGGAGGAGAACCTCCACGGCGGGGCCACCCAGACCCAGACCCTGCCCCTCGCTCCGTGGCGCCAGTTCGCCGTCGAGGTCCGCGCCGTACGTCGGCTCAGCCCCTCGTTCCTGCGGGTGACCTTCATCGGCCCCGACCTCGACCGGTTCGCCGACAACGGCTACGACCAGCGCATCAAGCTGGTGCTGCCGCTGCCCGGGGGGCGCGGGGCCCAGTTGCCCGACGGCGCCGACTGGCACGCCCGGTGGCGGGCTCTGCCCGAGGACCAGCGCTGCCCGGTGCGCACCTACACCGTCCGGGCGGTCCGGCCGCACCTGGCCGAGGTGGACATCGACCTTGTCCTGCACGGCGACGGCGGCCCGGCCAGTCGATGGGCCCACCGCGTCCGCCCCGGCGACGAGGCCGTCATCCTCGGCCCAGACGCCGGGTACCTCGGCGAGCACGGCGGCATCGAGTTCCGGCCACCGGCGACGGACCGGCTGCTGCTGGCCGGCGACGAGACGGCCGTGCCGGCGATCTGCGCCATCCTGGAACGGCTGCCGCTCGACGCCCGGGGGCGGGTGCTGCTGGAGGTGCCGGAGCCGGCCGACGCGCTCTCCGTCGTGACCCCGGCCGACGTCGAGGTCTCCTGGCTTCCCCGCGACGGCGCCCCCCACGGCAGCCGCCTGGTCCCGGCCGTCGCCGCGGCGACGGAGAAACTGTTGACCCGCCGTGCACCGGCGCCGGCGGGCCCGTCCGGCCGGGACTCCATCGCCGACGTGGACGTCGACCGGGACTTCCTCTGGGAGGTGCCCAACCCGGCGGTGCCGGCGCCGGGTTCGCTCTACGCGTGGCTGGCCGGCGAGGCCGGCATGATCCGTACGCTGCGCCGGCACCTCGTCGCCGAGCGGGGAGTGGACCGGCGAGCGGTGGCGTTCATGGGTTACTGGCGACTGGGCCGTGCCGACCCGGTCTGACCGTGACACCGCTGCGGAGAACCCGGTGGGGTTCCGCGGCGGGGCGGACTATGGTGGCCGGATGCTTCCGGCCGCGCCGTTCGTCCGCGACGCCGTCACCGTCGTGACGGCGTCGACGGCTGCCGCCGTCCGGGACCACGCCGCTGCCACCACGCACGCCGCCGCGATCACCGCGCGGGCCGCGATCACGCCTTCGCTCGGCGCCGACTGCGTCCACGGGCTGCCAAGTCCGATCCCCACCGGGCGTGGCCCGCCCGCGGATCAGTGCATCCGCAGGTACGGCCACCAGGGCGAAGCTCTTCAGCTTCGGCCCTTTTTCTTTTCCCCGGAAGGGACGCGACATGAGCACGGACATCCAGGGCACGAGCGACCGGCGGTGGCTCGCCGACCTGCGCGTGACGCTGACCGACGAGCACGCGGCGCAGACGGCGAGATTGACCGAGTTGACCGCGGACACCGGTGACCCGGGTGAGGCGCACACCCGTGGCGCGCTGATCGCCGCGACCCGGCTGAGTCAGGATCGTATCGCCGCCGCCCTGCGCCGCATCGCCGACGGCCGTTACGGCACCTGCGACACGTGTGGGGCGCAGATCCCGCCGGAGCGGCTGGAGGTCGTTCCGCACGCCCGCTTCTGCGTGCCCTGCCAGCGTAAGCACGACGGCTGACGGTCGACCGCGAGGCACCGGGCTGGCCCCTGCGCCGGGCAGCACGCAGTGATCGCCGGTGTCTTCCGTCGACACCAACCACGGGCCGCCCTTGCGTATCCACGGAGGGCGGCCCGTTCCGGCCCCGGTAACCCGGGTGCGTTCTGCCGCTGCCGTTGCGCGGGCCCGAAGAGGGCCGACGGCCAGCCGATGGTCGTCGCCGGGTCAGTCGTCGGCGACGGCCATCGGCTGGCCGGCCACGCACCGCAGCCGCAACTCGTGCTCGCCGCCCGGCCCGACGAAGGTGACCTCGACGTCGTCGTCCGGGCCCCGGTCGGCGTCGCCGACCCGGTAGCCCTGCGCGGGCGCCCAGGAGACCAGCCGTACCCCGCCCGGGGTGCACTCGGCCACCGCGCTGCCGCCGACGCTCACGAAGGCCCGGGGCGCGCCACCACCCGGGGACGCCATCGGCGACGACGCGCCGGGGCCGGTGGACGGCGTCCCACCCGGTGTCGTCGGGGTCGCCTCCGGCGAGGCCAGCACCCGTTCGACGTCATCCTGGCTGTGCACCCCGCCCGGGGTGCCGGTGATGCTCTCCCCGACCAGCCGGATCGCGGCCACCCCGACCAGGGTGGCGAGCACGGCGGTGGCCAGCCACCCGGCGAAGGCGAGGAGACGACGACGGCGCATCCCCCGACTATCCCCGATCGGAGGTTGGCGGGAACGCTGGACGACGCTAAGGGAGGGTTAAGCAGCGGGCCGACGGCGGCCGGGGCCGCTAGCCTGCATCGTGTGCCCCGCCTGCTGCTCATCGAGGACGACCTGACCATCCGGGCACCGCTGGCGCGGGCGCTGCGGGACCGGGGTCACGCCGTGGCCGCCGCGTCCACCGCGATGGCGGGACTGCGCGACGCCCTCGACGACCGGCCGGACCTCGTCGTGCTCGACCTGGGCCTGCCCGACCTCGACGGGCGGGAGCTGCTGCGGATGCTACGGGCGGTCAGCGCGGTGCCGGTCATCGTGGCCACCGCCCGCGACGACGAGGCCGAGATCGTCCGGGTCCTCGACGCCGGCGCCGACGACTACGTGGTCAAGCCGTTCACCGCCGCCCAACTGGACGCGCGGATCCGCGCCGTGCTCCGGCGCGGGTCCGGCTCGGCGGCGGAGGATCCGACGCTCGTGGTGGGCGGGCTGCGCATCGACCCGCGCTCACGGCAGGTAAGCCTCGACGGCGGGCCGGTCGAGCTGACCCCGCGCGAGTTTGATCTGCTGCACCACCTCGCCGCCCGGCCCGGCGAGGTGGTCACCAAGCGGGAGCTGCTCACCGAGGTCTGGCAGATCCCGTACGGGGGTGCGGACAAGACCGTCGACGTGCACCTGTCGTGGCTGCGCCGCAAGCTGGGCGAGAGCGCCCAGCAGCCCCGCTACCTGCACACCGTGCGGGGGGTGGGGGTCCGGCTGGACTTCCCGGGCGGCGACGGGTGAGGGCGCGGCTGGCGCTGCTGGCCGCTGCGGTCAGCGTGCTCACCCTGGTGGCCTTCCTCGTACCGCTGGCCCTGCTGGTGCGCGACGTGGCCGAGGACCGGGCCACGGTCCGGGCGACCGCGGACGCGCAGAGCCTGGTGCCGGTGGTGGGCACGGCCGACGTCGCGACCATCCGGCTGACCGCCGAGCAGCTCGCCGCGGAGTCGGGCCGGCCGGTCAGCGTCTTCCTGCCCGGCGACACGGTGCTGGGCACACCCGTCCCGCGGACCCCCGCGGTGGCCCTGGCCGAACGGGGGCGCAGCCTCACGGTCGAGTCGGACGAGGGACGCGAGGTGGTCATCGCCGTGCAGGGCCGCCACGACGGCACCGGGGTCATCCGCACGGTGGTCCCCAGCGCCGAGCTGACCGCCGGGGTGACCCGGGCCTGGTTGGTGCTGGCCCTGCTCGGTCTGTTGCTGGTGCTGGTCGGGCTGGTGGTGGCCGACCGGTTGGCCCGCGCCCTGCTCCGGCCGATCGCGGAGCTCTCGACGGTGTCGCACCGGCTGGCCAACGCCGAGCTGGATGCCCGGGTGACGCCCGCCGGGCCGGCCGAACTGCGCGAGGTCGCCGGCGCGCTCAACCACCTGGCGGCCCGGATCCAGGTCCTGCTCGGCCAGGAGCGCGAGCAGGTGGCCGACCTGTCCCACCGCCTACGCACCCCGCTGACGGCGCTGCGGCTGGAGGCAGAGTCGCTGCGCGAGCCGCAGGACGCGGCGCGGATCGCCGCCGCCGTGGACGGGTTGGAGCGGGCGGTGACCGGTCTGATTCGCCAGGCTCGCCGCGACCGGTCGTCGGCCGCCACCGGCGGCGACGCGTCGGCGGTGGTCGCCGACCGGGTGGCGTTCTGGTCGGTGCTGGCCGAGGACACCGGGCGGGAGATCCGCTGTGAGCTGGAGTCCGGGCCGCTGCCGGTCGGGGTGCCCGCCGACGAGCTGGCCGCGGCGCTCGACGCGCTGCTCGGCAACGTGTTCGCGCACACCCCGGACGGCACCGCGTTCACTGTCCGCCTCGCCCAGGAGGCCGACCAGGTGGTCCTCATCGTGGCCGACGAGGGCTCCGGCATGCCGTCCGCCACGGTCCGCCGGGGAGCCAGCCCGGCCGGGTCGACCGGGCTGGGTCTGGACATCGCCCGCCGGGCGGCGGAGGCGGGCGGGGGCCGGCTGGAGTTGCGCGCGACCGAGGGCGGCGGGGCGGAGGTGCGGCTGTGGCTGGGACCGCCGGCGACCTTAACCGGGTCTTAGCGTCGGTGCAGCGCGCCGCTATCCCGCGCCGGCGGATCCTCGATGCCAGCAACCGAGGAGAGGTGTAACGGAGATGAAGCGCAATTCCCTGATCATGGCGTCCGTCGGCGGCGCGGCGATGCTGGCGGTGGCCGGGGTCGCCCTCGGCACCACGGCCTCCGACGAGCGCGCCGGACGTACCACCCTGGCCGCCGCCACCGTGGCCCCGGCGGCGACCGGCGGCCCGGACGGCGGCGTCACCGCCGCCCCCACGTCGGCGCCGGTGACCGGCATGCCCACCACCGGTACGCCCAGCGGCGCGGCCTCGCCGTCCGGAGCCGGCCCGGCGGCCGGCGGGGCCGTCGACGAGCGGCGGGCGGGCGAGATCGCGCTGGCGCGCGCCGGGGGCGGTCGGATCGTCGAGGTCGAGGCCGAGGAGGAGGACGGCCGCCAGGTCTGGAGCGTCGAGATCGTCAACGGGCAGACCGAGCACGAGGTCGACGTGGACCGCAACGACGGCGCCGTGGTCAAGGCCGAGCAGGAGCCGGTCGACGACGACACCGACGACACCGACGACGACACCGACGACGACGATGATGACGATGATGACGACAGCGACGACTGATTTCCCGGCGGGGATCGCCCCCTGATGGTGTGGCTGATCTGACCACCTGAGGTTGGCTGGTTCGACGGTTGTCGGTGGGAAGGTCGCCTCGCCTGTCGGCGCTTCGTGCGTCTGACCTGACGTGTCCCGCGAGGACTCGGCGAGGGGCCTTCCCCGCCTTCGTGGCGAGGATCCGCGGGGCCTGCCCCGCCGACGTTGCGTCCGTGCAGGGGGATCAGGCGGCCCGGCGGTCGCCGGCCTGCGCGGAGTACGGCTGCGGTGGCACCAGGCGCAGCGGCGTCGGCGGTGCGGCCTGGTCCAACTCGACCCGCCACCGGGAGGTCCGTGACCGGCCCTGCCGTGGCGACGGGCCGCCCGGCCGCATCCGGGGCCACGACAGCAGCACGGTGATCACCCAGCCGACCACCAGGAAACCGTGGCTGACCAGTCGGGACACGGCCACCTGGCCGGTCATCAGGTCGTTCACCGACAGCAGTACCAGGGTCGCGACGAAGGCGCTGAGCATCGGCAGCAGGCCGGTGGGTGGGAACCGTCGCGCCGCCACGAAGAGGAACCCGGCGCCGACGGCGACGTTCCACGCCGCCGACTCGTGCCACAGGTGCTGGCCGGCCGCGTGGGCGTGGGCGACGACCGAGCCCCGCCCGATCTGTGCCAGCCCGAGCACCATCTGCACGCCGCCCACCAGGCCCAGCAGGGTCCGCAACCCGGCCACCAGCCGGCCCCGCCAGTCGTGCGCCCGCCGACGGGGGGCCCGGGCGGGCACGGCGGCGAGGATCGCCTCGGTCAGGTCGGGCACCGGCGGCACCACCCGGGTCCGCGCCCGCCGGGTGACCGCCGTCACCGCGTCGAACCAGGCCCGGCAGTCACTGCACGTGTCCAGGTGCCCCTCGGCCGCGACCCGTTCGGCCGGGGTCTCCTCCCCGTCCAGTTGGGCCGACAGCATCTCCCGCCACTGCTCACACCGCATGTACCGATAGTCGCTCGCCGGCGGCGCGTGGTTCCCGGCCACCGGCACGGGACGTGACCGTCGGTCCGGCCAGCCGCCGTCTGCCCCCGGCCGCGGGTGCGATCGGCGGTGACCGCCGTCGATCGGAGGAGGCCCGGGGAGGCCACCGTCGTCGGCTCCGACCGGGTGTCACCGGCGGGTCCGCGCACCCTCGCGCCGCCGCCGGTAGGTCGCCAGCCGACGGCCGACACGCCGACGGACCACTGTGGACGAAGGTGTGAGATGTGATCTTATTTTCCGATGATCACTCCCATTCCTCTCATGCGACTCGTCTCTGGTGTCTGGGGGTTCAAGACCCTCGCCGTCGGCGTCGAGTTCGGCCTGTTCACCCGCCTGGCCGGCGGTCGGAGCATCACCGTCGCCGAGGCGGCCGACGAGTTCGGCCTCGACGAGCGCCCGGCAGACCTGCTGCTCGCCGCGAGCGCGTCGCTGGGGCTGCTGGAGAGGGCCGGCGACGGTTACCGCAACTCCGAACTCGCCGAGCAGTTCCTGGTCGAGGGCCGCCCGTACTACTTCGGCGCGCAGGTCCGTTACTCCGACCTGCGCACCTACCTGCCCTGGCACCGAGTGGGGGAGGCCCTGCGGACCAACCGGCCCCTCACCTGGGACCCGCAGACCCAGCAGTCGATGTTCGACACCACCGACCCGGACATGGTCGCCCAGTTCTGGGACGCCATGGTCTCCACCTCCAGCTTCACCGCCCGCGCCCTGGCCGACGTGTACGACTTCGGCGCGCACACCCGGCTGCTCGATGTCGGCGGCGGGGCGGGTGCCTTCCCCGTCGAGTTCTGCCGCCGCCTGCCCGATCTGCGCGCGACGATCTTCGACCTGCCGCACGTCTGCGCGAAGGCCGAGCAGCAGATCGCGGCGGCGGGCCTGACCGGGCGGATCGGGACCGTCGGCGGCGACTTCCTGGCCGAGCCGGCGTTGCCGGGCGGGCACGACGTCATCCTGCTCAGCATGATCCTGCACGACTGGGACGAGCCGACGAACCGGGCGCTGCTGGCCAAGTGCCACGCCGCGCTGCCCTCGGGCGGAGCGGTCGTCGTCTGCGAGCTGCTGCTCAACGACGAGCGCACCGGCCCCTCGGACGCGGCCCTGATGGGCATGAACATGCTGATCGAGACCGAGGGCGGGAGGAACTACTCCCGCGCCGAGTACGCGGACTGGCTCGTCGACGCCGGCTTCGTCGACGTCCGTACGGCGTGGTTCGACGCCCCGGGCGCCAACGGCGCGGTGGTGGCCCGCCGCCCCTGACCCACGGGCCGCCGCGGCTGTCCCGCGGCCCGCCCGGCTCCGGCCGCCCGCCCCGAGCCGGGCGGCGGGAAACGTCGGGACGCCCGCGGCGGCGGGCAGGAGCGCACCTCACCGCCCTGCCCGCCGTGGTCGGCCGGCCCGACCCGTCGGCCACCGGCCGGCTTACGCCCCGGTCTCCGGCTTGTACGCGGTCACCAGCTCCCAACCGCCGGGCAGCACCTGCACCCGCGTGAAGCCGACCTCCTTCAGTAGGCCGGTGTAGAACTCCACCTCCCGCAGCCGGCTGACGCAGCTGTCGACGCCGATGAGGAAGTAGCTCCAGAAGAACTGCATCGCCAGCCGGTCCGGGGTGCGGAACTCCTCGCAGATCAGCAGCAGGCCGCCCGGGGGGAGGGCGGCGTAGGCCTTCTCGACCAGCCGGCGGGCCACCTCGTTCGGCCAGTCGTGCAGCACCCGGACGAAGGCCAGCGCGTCGTAGCCGTGGGGCAGCGGCTCGGCGAGGAAGTCACCGCCCACGAAACCGAGCCGGTCCGGGTGGCCGGAGCGGGCCCGCGTCGCCTGCACCAGCGGCGCCACCGCCGGCAGGTTGTAGACGTCGGCCCGCAGCCACGCAGCGTCGTCGAGCACCCGCGCCGCGAGGGTGCCGTCGCCGCCGCCGACGTCGAGCAGGCGGCACCGGTCCGACCAGAGTCGGTCCGCGTGCCGGTGGACCGTCTCGGTCACCGGGCCGAGTCCGACGGCCATGCTGCGTTCGAAGTCGGCGGTCTGCTCGTCGTCGCGCGGCGGCCACGCGAAGTCGTCGTCGGTCATGCTGACCTCGCCGCGCAGGCTCTGTGCCAGCCGGCCGTGCAGCCGCCGCCAGGGGTACCGGTCCCGGTCCCGCTCGATGGCGTCCGGTCCGGCGACCGCCGCCACGGCGTCGCGCAGCCCGGCAACGGCCCGGTACGTGGCGGTGGTGATCTCATCGCCGGATTCGTTCCGCTCGACGAATCCGAGGCTCTCCAGGCAGTCCAGGAACTTGTACAGCCGTAGCGGCCGGAACCCGAACCGCTCGGCGAGCTCGCCGAGGGCGACCGGCCCCGGCTCCAGCGCGTCGAGCAGGCCCATGGTGAGCGCGGTCTCCAGTACGTCCATGGCCTTGGGCCCGTTGGCGAGCAGGCTCATCAGCGCCCGCGGCGACAGCGTGACGTTCACCGGCCCAGCTCCTCTTCGAGGGCGTCCATGAACGCGTCGACCTCGTCGAGGGTGTTGTAGACGTGCGGCCCGACCCGCAGGTAGCCCCGCCAACTGCAGATCATGTCCCGCGCGGCCAGCCGCCGCTTGACCGCCTCACCGTCTTCGACGTCCAGGCAGACGACGCCGCCGCGCCGCTGCGGCGAGGTCGGGCTGACCACCGAGACACCTGCGGCCTCGGCGCGGGCCAGGATCCGGGACGTGCACGCCAGGGAGTGTTCCCGGATCGCGGTGATGCCCACCCCGGCCAGCAGGTCCAGGCCGACCTGGGAGACCAGTGAGGTGAGCGGGAACGGGGTCCCGCCGGCGAACCGCTGGGCGCCGTCGGCCCAGCCGGTCGACGGCCGGAAGGTCAGCGCCCGATCACCGGCCTGCCAGCCGGTGGCCGTCGGTTCCAGAGTGGGTGCCAGGCCCGGGCGGACGTACAGGAAGCCGGTGGCGATCCCGCAGAGCCACTTGTGCGCGCCGCCGAGGACGATGTCGACGCCGAGCGCGGTCACGTCCAGCGGCATGATCCCGACGCTCTGGAAGGCGTCCACCACCACCAGCGCACCCACCTCGTGGGCGCGTGCGACCAGGCGCGACAGGTCGATGGTGGCACCGGAGGAGAAGCTGGCGTGCGGCACGCACACCAGCAGCGTCCGCTCGTCGACGCGCCGCACGAGCGCGTCCTCGTCGAACGTCGGGCCGCCGGTGCCGACCACGTCGACGCGGGCGCCGTGGCGGCGCAACGCGTTCCACACGAACGGCACGGTCGGGAACTCCAGGTCGGTGATGATGACCCGGTCGCGCGGCGCGCGGTAGTCGAAGCAGGAGGCGACCCGGCTGAGCAGGGTGCTCAGGTTCGCGTCGGTGATCACGCTGCCCGGCGGTGCGCCGATGAACGCGGCCAACCCGTCGGCGTACCGGTCGAGGCCCTCGTGCCAGCCCTGCCACACGTCGTCCCGCCAGGTGCGCAGCGTCTCCCAGTATCCGGTGAGCACTCGCTCGGCGTCCCGGGGCACCGCGCCGGTCGAGTTGTTGTTCAGGTAGACGCAGGTGCTCAGCAGGGGAAACTGGGCGCGCAGGGCGGCGTGCGCGGTGGCGTCGAGGCACCTCGGTCCGCCGCTCGCCGATGCCGGTACGGGTGTGCTCACTCGGGACAGCCTCCAGTCGGTTCGGGCGGGAGCAGGTCCGGATCGGGCGCGACGGCGGTGAAGACCGGAATCGCGCGGACCTCGGCCAGGTAGGGCGTGCCCTCGGTATATCCGGTGCCGGGCCGCTCGCCGAGCAACCGGGTCGCCAGCCGGTGATGGGTGCGGCGCCACTGGAGCACCGCCTCGGCGAACTCGCCCATCCGCCGCTCCACCAGGGCCCGGTCCGGCCCGTCCAGCCGGCCGTCGCGGGTCGCCGCCCGGAAGGCCGTGTCGACCGACGGCCGCCCGGCGAGCACCCGGTCGCGCACCTCGGGCACCGAGCGGTAGGCGGCAGAGTCCAGCCGGGGCCCCTCGGGCGTACGGCACAGCGACTCCATCACCTTGTAGGAGCGGGACTGGATGGCGCTGGCCCCCTCGGTGTACGCCCGGAACGTCCGGAACGACTCCGGCTGCATGCTCGCCAGCAGCGAGAACAGCGGCGCGGCGGTGCCGAGCCGGTCCCGGGCGGCCCCCAGCCGCTCGGCCGCCGCCCGCCCCCGCCCGTCGGCGAGGGCCGCGATCGTGTCGCGCAGCTCATCGACGAGCGCCGCGAAGGTGCACTCGTATGCCTGGAGCACCCGGATGAACAGGTACTCGTCGTGCGCCACGTACACCGGCAGCATGCTCAGCCGCAGGGCCCGCTCCTCGGTGGCGCTGCGGTCGGCGACGACGTGGGCATGCAGGGCGGCGGCTGCCACCGCCGGATGGTCGACGGTCGCGGCCAGGCCCAGGCGGGACAGCGCGGGGGAGACGGCGCGGATCCCCAGCCGGTGACGCTTCGCCCCGAGCGCCGGCGTCGGGCGCTGCTCGGGGAGCAGGTCGGTGGTGCCGGCGGCGGCGGCCGATTCGAACGCCAGCGCGTCGGCGACCAGTCGGACGAAAAGCCGGTCGCGATCTCGGCGGGCGGTGGCGAGATCCCGTCCCGACCCGATGTCGCCGTCGTCGTGGCAGGGCAGCCCGAGCAGGCTCAGTGCCAGGTAGCTGCGGTAGTCGTACCGGCCGTCCCACTTGTCCAGCGCCACGTCGAGGAAGTCGCGCAGCAGCCGTGCGGAAGCGGAGCCTTCGTCAATCGCCGGCGCGCGGGAGCGCGCCCGGATCTCGTCGAGGAGGGCGAGCAGTTCCTTTCCGACGAAGTGTTTGCCGCTGCGCTGGAACTCGGCCGTCACCGGAAGGTAGGGAAAACTGTCGGGGTCGGCTCGACCGGACAGCCAGTTTGTCAACTCGCGCACGAAATCGCACCTCGACGTCACGATTCTGGTAAACACGGACGGGGATGTTCCGGCGATTTTCGGGCCGGCGGGACCGGTCAGGAAGCCGGCGGGTGGGTCACGTCGCCGGCCGGCCCGGCGGTGGTGACGCGTAGCTGCCACAACTCCGGGAAGAATCGGTGTTCGATCAGCCGGACCAGTACGTTCGCCGGGCTGCCCTCGGTGCCGGCGGCCCCGTGACCGCCGACCCGGATCGCGGCCTGGTAGTGCCGCACCCGCCACAGCGCGACCCGTTCGTCCCACTCCAGCATCGCCTCGGCCAGCCGGCGGACCGGGTCCGTCGGGTTCCCGTCGCGCAGCGTCGGCAGGTCGATCTGCTGTTCCGCCAGGTGGTCGGCGAAGGCCCGGCCGAGCGTGCGGCTCGCACCCTGGACGCGGCGCCAGCCGGGCGACTCGGCGCCGGATCCGTTGCCGAGCGCCGGTTGCATCGCCTGGAAGTCCACCGGGGACAGATACCGGAACATCTCCAGTTGGTCGGTGACCAGCCGGATCCCGAGCGCCGCCCGGGCGAGCAGCGGTTCGGCCGCCGCCGGATCGCCGGCGGTCAGACGGGTGGTCGCCTCGGTCAGCTCGGCCGCCGCCAGCTTGAGCCACAGCTCCGTGGACTGGTGCACCACTTGGAAGAGCAGCTCGTCGCGGTGGACCATCTGCTCCGGGCGGCGCTGCAGGTCCAGCAGCGTCTCCGTGCGCATGTATCGCGCGTAGTCCGTGGCGCCGTCGCCGGTCAGCACAGGTGCATGGTCCCGCTTCACCGAATGGATCCCTTCGATCGGTGCCGGCGATTGCAACCGACCCGCAGCGAATCATTGCGGCGGCCATTATGCAACGACGGACAGTAATATGTCACGTCCCGGTCGTGGACTACCCGCCGCGCCGCTGAATGGTCCCGTCTCCGCTGCTTTAGCGGCATTTTCCGAGCCATTTATCATGGCCGCTCATAGCAGTCAATCCCCGCGGGTCGTCGCGCGCCCGGCCCTGCCGACCGCGGCAGAGTGCGCCGGCGGGTTTTCGACCGGCAGGACGATGATCGCGACGTCCGGCAGGCGGTACGGTGCTCGCCGTGACCGCCGCTGACCACGCCGCCCCGGGCCCGCGTCCCGAGGGCCCCGTCGCCGTGCTCGCCAACCCGAGCGCCGGCCGCGGGCGGCACCGGGGGCTGCTGCCCGGGGTGCTGGAGCGGCTGACCCGGGTGGACCGCCCGGTGCGCCTGCTGGCGGCGGAGACCGCCGACCGGGCAGAGCAGGTGTGCCGGGCGGCCGTGGCCGACGGGATCGCGGCCCTGGTGACCGTCGGCGGCGACGGTACGGTGCACCGCGGCCTGCAGGCGGTCGCCGGCACGACGGTGCCGTTCGGCGTGGTGTCGACCGGTACCGGCAACGACTTCGCCCTCGACACCGGCCTGCCCGCCGACCCGCTCGTCGCCGCCGAGGCGGTCGCCGGGGCCCTGCGTGCCGGCCGGACCCACCCGGTCGACCTGGCCCGGATGACCGGCCCGGCCGGCGCGACGCGATGGTACGCAACGGTGCTCGCCGCCGGGTTCGACGCGATCGTCAACGAGCGGGCCAACCGGATGCGCTACCCGCGTGGCCCCCGCCGGTACGACCTGGCGATCCTGGTGGAGCTGGCCCGGCTGCGCCCCCGCCGGTACACGCTGCGGCTGGACGGCGAGCCGCTGGAACTCGACGCGGTGCTGGTGGCCGTCGGCAACTGCGCCAGCTACGGCGGCGGGATGCGGATCTGCCCGGACGCGGATCAGACCGACGGGCTGCTCGACGTGGTGGTCGGCGGTCGGTTCGACCGGCGCACCCTGGTCCGGGTCAAGCCGAGCATCTACCGGGGCACCCACGTCCGGCATCCGCTGGTGAGCAGCCACCGGGCCCGGACGGTGGAACTGGCTGCCGAGGGCATCACCACCTACGCCGACGGGGAACGTGCCCTTGACCTGCCGTTGACGGTCACGGCGGTGCCGGGCGCGCTCCGGCTGCTGCGCTGACCAGGGGCGGTCCGCTGCGCCGGCCGCCGGCGGCTCAGCCGGGCAGCGTCAGACCGAGCACCGAGCCCAGCCCGTTGGGTCGGCCCGGCTCCGCCTCGGGCAGCACCAGCACCGCGCAGCCGGCCCGCACCGCCCCGGCGTCGGCCGCGGTGTCGCCCACCATCAGCGTCCGTTCCGCGTCCACCCCGAGCATCCCGCAGGCCCGCCAGAAGATCCCCGGGTCCGGCTTGCAGCGCCCCACCTCGTACGACAGAGCGTACGCATCGATCAGCCCGTCGAGACCCCAGGCGGCGAAGAACGGCCGGATGTCGAAGCCGATGTTGCTGACCACCGCCACTTTCACCCCGGCGGAGCGCAGCGCCGTCAGGGTCGGCGCGGTGTCCGGGTACGGCACCCAGCCTTCGGGCACCAGCGCCCGCTCGTAGAGCGCGTCGGCGAGGCCGTCGATCCCGGCGTCGACCGTCGCCGCCAGCCCCGTGTACGCGTCCCGGTGGGCGTGCGGGTAGAGGTCCCGGTCGGCCCACAGCTCGGCCAGCCCCGGCGGCACCCGGGCCGGCAGTGGTCCGCCCGCCCGGCCCGCCGTGAGCAGCCGGTCGGCCAGCCCGGTGGCCCGCGCCCGGTCCAGGGTCACCCCACACGCCGCCGCCGCGGCCAGCACCCAGTCGCAGGGCTCCTCCACCTGGGCGAGGGTGCCGTGGAAGTCGAACAGCACCGCCTCCACAGGCCGACGGGACGCCCGGGCGCTGGTGGCGGCATCGACCACGCTCGGGTGGATCGGACGGGTCGGTTCGGCATGGTCCGGCACGCCGTGCACCCTACCGACCGCCCCGGGACCCGGTGTCGGACGGCCTTGGCGGGTGCTCCCGACAGGCACGCATTAATCTTGGGGGCATGTCGAGCCCCGCCGAGCGGTACGTCGCGGCGCGCCGCCGGACCGCGCAGGCCTCACAGTTCCCGGCGCTGGACGAGTTCGCCCTTGACCTGGGGTTCGATCTCGATGACTTTCAACGGGAGGCGTGTCAGGCCCTGGAACGGGGCAGCGGGGTGCTGGTCTGCGCCCCCACCGGCGCCGGCAAGACGGCGGTCGGGGAGTTCGCCGTACACCTGGCCCTGCGCGGTGTCCCCGGTCAGCCGGCGGCGGCCGACGCGCCGCAGCCCGCCCGGCGCAAGTGCTTCTACACCACCCCGATCAAGGCGCTGTCCAACCAGAAGTACCACGACCTGGTGGACCGCTACGGCGTCGAGCAGGTCGGCCTGCTCACCGGCGACAACGCGATCAACGGCGACGCCCCGGTGGTGGTGATGACCACCGAGGTGCTGCGCAACATGCTCTACGCCGGCTCGGCCACCCTCGAGGGCCTGGCGTACGTGGTCATGGACGAGGTGCACTACCTCGCCGACCGGTTCCGCGGCGGCGTGTGGGAAGAGGTGATCATCCACCTGCCCGCCTCGGTGACCCTGGTCTCCCTCTCCGCGACCGTCTCCAACGCCGAGGAGTTCGCCGACTGGCTGGTCACCGTGCGCGGCGAGACGACCGTGGTGGTCAGCGAGCACCGGCCGGTGCCGCTGTGGCAGCACATGCTGGTCGGCAAGCGGATGTTCGACCTCTTCCACGACGCCGACGCCGCCCGCAAGCACGACGTGCACCCCGAGCTGCTGCGCTACACCCGCGACACCGTGCGCCGCCTCGAGCTGGGGGAGGGGCGTAGCGCCGGTCCCGGTAGCGGTCGGCGCGGCCCCCGCTGGCGTGGCCCGCTGCGCCCGGACATCGTCGACCGGCTCGACCGGGAGGGGCTGCTCCCGGCGATCCTGTTCATCTTCAGCCGGGCCGGTTGTGCCGCCGCCGTGCAGCAGTGCCTCGCCGCCGGCCTGCGGCTCACCTCGGCGGAGGAGCGGACGGAGATCCGCCGGGTCGTCGAGTCGCGGGTCACCGCCATCCCCGGTGAGGACCTGACCGTTCTCGGCTACTGGGAGTGGCTCGACGGGCTGGAACGCGGCCTGGCCGCACACCACGCCGGCATGCTCCCGGTGTTCAAGGAGATCGTCGAGGAGTTGTTCGTCCGCGGCCTGGTCAAGGCGGTCTTCGCCACCGAGACCCTGGCCCTGGGCATCAACATGCCGGCCCGCTGCGTCGTGCTCGAACGCCTGGTCAAGTTCAACGGCGAAGCCCACGTCGACCTCACCCCGGGGGAATACACCCAGCTCACCGGCCGCGCCGGCCGTCGGGGCATCGACGTCGAGGGGCACGCCGTCGTCGTCTGGTCCCCGGAGACCGACCCCCGGCACGTGGCCGGGCTGGCCTCCACCCGTACCTACCCGCTGCGCTCCAGCTTCCGTCCGTCGTACAACATGGCTGTCAACCTCGTCGGCACCGTCGGCGCGGAGCCGGCCCGGGAGCTGCTGGAGTCCTCGTTCGCGCAGTTCCAGGCGGACCGCTCGGTGGTCGGACTGGCCCGGCAGGTGCAGCGCAACACCGAGACCATCGACGCGTACGGCGCGGAGGCCGGCTGCCACCACGGCGACTTCGAGGGGTACTTCGCCCTCCGGGTGTCCATCGCCGACCGGGAACGCGCCGTCGCCCGGCAGGGCCAGCAGCAGCGTAAGGCCGCAGCCGTGGCATCGTTGGAGCGGCTGCGTGTCGGCGATGTCATCCGGGTGCCGTCCGGCCGCCGTGCCGGTCTCGCGGTTGTGCTCGACCCGGCCGCCGGGGGTTTCGGCGAGCCCCGCCCGCTGGTGCTCACCCAGGACCGCTGGGCCGGCCGGGTCAGCCCCGGCGACTTCACCAGCCCGGCCGAGGTGCTCGCCCGCATCCGGGTGCCCAAGCACTTCAACCACCGTTCCCCGGGGGCCCGCCGCGACCTCGCCGCCGAGGTCAGCGGCACCGGCCTGGATCGGCACGCCGGCCGACGTGGCGGCCGGTCCCGCCAGGACGCCGGCGAGGACCACGCGATCAGTCAGCTCCGCACCGAGCTGCGCCGGCACCCCTGCCACGCCTGTCCGGAGCGGGAGGAGCACGCCCGCTGGGCGGAGCGGAGCCGCCGGCTCGAACGCGACACCGAGGAGCTGCGTCAGCGGGTCGCGGGCCGCACCGGTTCCCTCGCCCGCACGTTCGACCGGATTGTGGCGCTGCTCACCGCGCGCGGTTATCTGTCGGCAGGCGGCGCCGTCACCGACGCCGGGCGGATGCTCGGCCGGATCTGGACCGAGGCCGACCTGCTGGTCGCCGAGTGCCTGCGCCGGGGTGTCTGGGACGGGCTGTCCCCGGCGGAGCTGGCCGCCGCCGTGTCGGTGGTGGTCTTCGAGGCCCGCCGGGACGTCGACGAGCGGGCGTCGCTGCCACGCGGGCCGGTCGCCGAGGCCGTCGACGAGACCCTGAAGCTCTGGGGCGAGATCGAGGCCGACGAGGCCGGCCGGGGCCTCACGGTCACCCGCGAGCCGGACCTCGGCTTCGCCTGGCCGATCTACCGGTGGGCGCGGGGCGAGGCCCTGGCCATGGTGTTGGCCAGCGGCCACCAGATCGAGGGGGAGATGCCGGCCGGCGACTTCGTCCGCTGGGCCAGGCAGGTGGTCGACCTGCTCGGCCAGCTCGCCGACTCCGGCGGAGCGAGCACCGAGCTTCGGGCCACCGCCCGGCAGGCCATCTCCGCCGTGAACCGGGGCGTCCTCGCCTACCACGCCACCGCCTGATCGTCGGGGCGGGAACCGACGCACCGGACGGCCGGGTCAGCCCCGCGTGGCCAGGGCGTCGACGAGGCGCCGGCAGGAGCCGGCCAGGTTCCACCGCTCGGCCAACTCCAGCAGCCGGTCGGGGGCCGCCGGCGCCAGTGGCAGCGCGGTCGGCAGCTCCGGCAGCGGCACGTCCAGTGCCACCCGCACCACCTTCGGCGCGACGGCCAGGTAGTCGCGGGAGTCCCTGAGCTTAAACAACAGGCTGGGGCCGAAGTTGGAGCGCGGGTTGTCGAGGGCGGCGATGACGCCGTCGAGGTCACCGAACCGGGCGATCAACCGGGCGGCGGTCTTCTCCCCGACGCCCGGCACCCCGGGCAGCCCGTCGCTCGGGTCGCCGCGCAGGGCCGCGAAGTCGACGTACCGGTTCGCGGGCACCTCGTAGCGGTACCGCACCGCCGCGTCGTCGCAGTCCTCCAGCTTCGCCACGCCCCGCGCCCCCACGTAGAGCAGCCGCACCCCGCGGTCGTCGTCGATGAGCTGGAACAGGTCGCGGTCGCCGGAGACCACCTCCACCGGGGCCTGCTGGGTGACCGACAGCGTGCCCAGCACATCGTCGGCCTCGTATCCGGCGGCGCCGACAACGGTGATGCCGATCGCGGCCAGCACATCCAGGATCACCGGCACCTGCGGGACGAGGGTGTCCGGCACGGCCTCGCCGCCGGTCGGCGCGAGCCGGTGCGCCTTGTACGACGGCAGCAGCGCCACCCGCCAGTCCGGCCGCCAGTCGTAATCCATCGCGCAGACCATCCGGTCGGGGCGGCGGGTGCGGATCAGTGTGGCGAGCATGTCGAGAAAGCCGCGCACCGCGTTGACCGGGGTGCCGTCGGAGGTTTTCGCCGCGGACTCGGGGACGCCGAAGTAGGCCCGGAAGTAGAGGCTGGGAGCGTCGATCAGCATGATCGGGGGTCGGTGTGTCACGCCGGACAGCGTGGCACAACCGTCCGACGATCCGGGCACGCCGCGACGGTCAGCGCGGCTCGTCGTGCCGGTACACGGTCTCCCGACGGGCCAGGCGTTGCAGGGCGTAACTCACCACCAGCAGGACGATCGCGACGATCGCCTCCAGCCAGGCGACGGCCCCGTCGGCGACGGTCAGTCCCACGGCCAGCAGCACCAGGCCGGCGACGGCGAGTATGCCGGCCCAGAGCAGCCGACTCCGCCGCGCCCCGTTCTTCTTCTCCTCCTCGGCTGCCACCCGCGTCGCCGCCCTTCGCCCGCTTGTGCCCCGCCGAACCGGCGTCGGCGCAGGTCCAGGCTATCGACGCCACCACCCATTCCGGGCGGCTTCGCCGGGACGCCGACCGGCGCTGCGGAGGTTGTCGCGATGCCCGTTGACGTTCTGCTCGGCGACGACGAGATCCTGCGCGATTTCCCGGTTGGACAGCCCACGCGCGATCAGGGGCAGCACCTCGACCTCCCGCGGCCGTAGCCGTTATGGATCGAAACAGTGGTGGTGGCCCCGCAGGCGCAGCGGGCCACCACCACGGGGGATGGCGTCAGGCTGCCGGTCTGCGCAGCGTGGCGAGGGCGGTGGACCAGGTGACGACCTGGTCGAGGGTGGTGGTAAGCGCCGCAGCCTGGTGCGGGGCGGGGGTGAATTGCGTGAAGCCGGTGAAGTCGTGGTGCATGCTGAGCGCGACCTGGGCGGAGACGTCGGCCATCTGCAGGGCGCCCACGACGGGACGGAGTGCTTCGACAGCGCGGACGCCGCCGTCGAATCCGTAGGAGACGAACGCGGCCGCCTTGTTGTGCCATTCAGCGTGGACACGGTCGAGAGCGTTTTTGAGTACTCCCGGGTACGAGTGGTTGTACTCGGGGGTCACGAAGACGAAGCCGTCGTGCTTGGCGACGGTGGCGGCCCAGTCGAGGGTGTGCGGGAGGGTGTAACGGCCCATGGCCGGCGGCATGGGCTCATCGAGCTGCGGCAGGTCGACGGCCGCCAGGTCAAGGAGTTCGAACGCGGCATCGTCACGCTGGCCGGCGTGCTCGAGCACCCAGTTGGCGACGGCCTCGCCGCGGCGGCCGGGACGGGTGCTGGCCAGTACGACAGCGATGGTGATCACGGATAGCTCCTCATCTGAATTTTGTGACTGGGGTCCCGGGCGCCATGAGGTCTGCCGGGGGGAATCTCACGGCCGGTTCCAGGGCCGGTGTGGCGGCAAGGGCTTTTGTTGCCGGGTTGTTAGTGGGCCGCGTTGGTGGGCTGTGGTTGCGGTGTAGTCGGTGCCGGGGCGGCAGGCTTGGTACGCAGCGGGACTTCCTTGATGGCCAGGGCAGCGGGGATGGCGAGGGCGCACAGGGCGCAGGCGGTCCAAAAGATGTGCTGGGTGCCGGTGGTCACGGCCTGCTCGTAGGCCGGTCCGCTGACAGTGGTGGTGGTGGCGGTCAGGGCGCGGGTGAGTAGGGCGCCGAAGATTGCGACGGCAAGGGAGCCGCCGAGCGTGCGGAACAGGGTGACCGCTCCGGTGGCGGCCCCGAGGTCGCGCATTTCGGCACTGTTCTGGGCGATGGTGGTGGTCATCTGCATGGTGAAGCCGAGGCCGGCGCCGACGATCGCCATGAACGCGGCCGTGGTGATGCGGCTGGTGGTGGTGTCCATGGTGGCCAGCAGCGCGGTGCCGCTGGTGAGCAGGATCGTGCCGAGCACCGGGAAGATCTTGTAGCGGCCGGTGCGGGTCATGACCCGCACCGGAGATCTGAGCGAACGCCATGCTGCCGAGCCAGCGCACGTGTTTGTCGCTGAGGGTCTCGGTGTACGTCAATGGCCACCTTCTTTCATCACTGCCGGATTCGTCGTATGCCACTGGACGACGCGGTTACTGCCCGGCGGTGTCGGTGAGGAATTCGTCGACGGCGGCGAACGTCGCCTCCGGTGCCTCGCGCATCGGCAGATGCCCACCGCCGGGGATCAGCGTGAACCGGGCGCCGGGGATCGCGTCGGCGTAAAGGCGGCCGAACTCGGCGGTGACGACCGGATCGTTCTCACCCCAGACCAACAGGGCGGGAATCGCCAGGGTTTGGAATCTGTCGAGCAGGGTCGGGTCTTCCAGGCCGTCCGAGGTGTAGGCACGGAACGCGGCCATGTTCCCTGGCGGTGGTCCCTGCCGGGGCGCGTCCGCGGCGGGCTGGGCGGACGGCGGCGGGCCGCTGGGCATGGTCGGCGCGTGCCCGGGGACCTGTGGGCCGACGGAGTCGACGAGCACCAGCCGGCCTATGCGCTTCGTGCTGTCGGACACGGCCATCTCGGCGGCGATCCAGCCGCCGAACGACACACCGATCACGGTGACCCTACTCAGTTCCTGCTGTGACAGTAGATCGAGGTAGGTGGCGGCGAGGCCGGTGACGCTGTCCAGGTCGTCGGGGCGCACGGTGCCGTCCCAGCCTGGGTGGGTCGGGGCGAGCACGTGATGCCGATCGGCGAGGTGGCCGAGCAGGGAGTTCATGCTGTCCGGGCCGGCGGCGCCGTGCAGCAGCAGAACGGGGTGGCCGTGGCCGGCCTCGCGCGCGGTCAGCGCGAGACCGGGCCGCGGCTGTAGCACCGTGGACGTGGGGTACGCGGTCATGATGCGGGGCCTCTCTTCAGTGACCTTCGGCGGTGGGGACGTCGAGGGCGGCGAACATGTCGAGCAGGCTCTGGGGTGCGTTGTCGTCGAAGGTCACGCCCAGGTTGTCGGCGGATTCCTTGGCGACTTCCTCGCTGCGGGCGAACAGGTCCCTCTCGTACGCGGCCAAGGCTGCTTCGACGTCGCCCGGGTTGGCGGCGATGGCCTTGCCGAGTTCGGAACCGTCGAACATGGCCAGATTCGCGCCCTCGCCGGCGAACGGTGACATCACGTGCGCGGCGTCGCCCAGCAGGGTCACCCCGGGGATCCGGTCCCAGCGGTGCCCGACCGGCAGGGCGTTGATGGTGCGCGGGATCAGTGGGCTGTCCGCCTCGGTGATCAGGGCCTGCAGTTGCGGCGCCCAATCGGCGAACTGCTCCAGCAGGACAGCCTTGGCCTTGTCGGTGTCGGTCCAGTCGACGCCGTCGATCCAGTCCTTCGCGGTCTTGAGCGCGATGTAGACGTGCAGGCTGCCATCCGGTTCGCGGTGGGCGAGGAAGCCACTGCCCGGAGCGAGGGCGAACAGCATGCCGCCACCGACGACCGAGGCCGGGACGGGGTGACGCTTGTCCGCCTCGTACAGGTCGACCTCGATGAACGACACCCCCGTGTACACGGGGGTGTCGTCGGACAGCAATGGCCGGATCCGCGACCACGCGCCGTCCGCGCCGATGAGCACGTCAGTGGTGACGGTCTCACCGTCGGCAAAGGTCAGCTCATGCCGGCCGTCGCCGAGGGGGCGTACGCCGGTGACCTTCTTGCCCCACGTGATGGCGCCTTCGGGCAGCGAGTCGAGCAGGATCTGCCGCAGTCGGGGCCGGTCGACCTCCGGCCGGCGGGCGGCACCCTTGTCCTGCTCCTCGCGCAGCACGATGTTGTCCCTGTCCAGGATCCGCATCGCTTCGCCGCCGGAGTGGATGATTGCCTGGAATTCGTCGAACAGGCCGGCGTCGCGCAGCGCGACCTGCCCGTTGTAGTCGTGGATGTCGAGCATCCCGCCCTGGGTCCGCGCGGCTGGGGATTCGTCCAGCTCGTAGATAGTCGCGGGGATACCGTGAACGTGCAGGACCCGGGCCAGGGTCAGTCCGCCCAGGCCTGCTCCCACGATGGTGATCGTCGGCGTACTACTCATGGCTCCTCCTGAAGGTCGGTTATCCGGCGTAGCTCGCCAGACTCGATGCGGAACACGGTCGCGACGAACGCGTTCGTCACGGATACGCGTCAACCTCATACGACGGAAGTTGTTTCAGTGCGTGCCGTTCACAAGGCGTTTTTGCTGGCGAACAGCCACGGGCCGCACGTCAGACAGTGGTGCGGAGTCCGTCAATGAGCGTGCCGAACGACCAACGCATGCGTTGGTCGTAGGTACCGGAGAGGATTTCGTGGCGAACCCGGACGATGTTGGGATAGGCATCGGGCTTTGCCTCGGCCACGGCCCGGGCGAGGTCCTCCTCTTCGCCGTCAGCCTCCACGGACTCCTCCCGGCTGCCCTGCTCGGCTGCGGTGGCGGTCGCGTGCTGCAGCAGGATGTCGACACCCCAGGCGGCCTGCCGATCCGGCACGCCGCCAGCCAGCAGCAGACCCAGAATCGTGTCGATCAAACGCAGATAATGCGGCCCCGACGGGCGCAGCATCAGCACCGAGCGAGCCAGGCTCGGATAGGAGAACAGCAGCTCGGTGTGGGCGCACAGCACGCTGATCAGCTGCTCACGCCAACCCTCGGTTCCCGGTGTGCCGGACTGCTCCAGTTCGGCCACCAGCTCATCCAGCAAGGCGCCGTGCAGCTCGGCGGTGTTGCGAACGTAGACATACAGCGAAGCCGGGCCGGTGTCGAGCTCGGCCGCGAGCCGCCTCATCGTCACCCGATCCAGGCCCTCCGTGCGCATGATCTGCAAGGCAGCCGCCACCATGCCATCACGACTCAACGGCGGCTTGGCGGGACGGTCACGACGGCTGACCGGAACTCGACGCGGGCTCATAACGCGATCGTAGCGAACATGTTCGTAGATCGCCAGTTTGGCACCGTGAGGTGGCCGCCAGGGGCACCAACCGGCCGTACGACCCGCTGAGCGGCCCGTGGGCGCCTGGCCACGTCCGACGCGCCGCCCGGCCTGCCTCGGCGCCGCACCGGCTCCCGGGGTCGACCAAACGACCGTTAAGCTGACCGGGTGGGAACCGACGAGCTGTACCCGGCCGACCGGCTGGCCGCCGCGCAGCGCGCCACCACCGCGGCCGGCCTCGACGCGCTGCTGCTCACCCCCGGCTCGGACCTGCGCTACCTCACCGGCTACAACGCCCACGCCGGGGAGCGGCTGACCTGCCTGGTGCTGCCCGCCCGGGGCGAGCCGACGCTGATCGTGCCCACCCTGGAACGCCCCGCCGCCGAGTCGTCCCCCGCCCCGGCCACCGGCGTCCGGGTCGTCGACCACGCCGACGGCACCGACCCGTACCCCCTCGTGGCCGCCGCCCTCGACGGGCCGGTCGCGGCCGTCGGCCTGGCCGACCGGATGTGGGCCGAGCAGGTCCTCGCCCTGCGCGCCCTGCTCCCCGACACCACCCAACGCCTCGCCGGCGACGTGCTGCGCGAGCTGCGCATCCGCAAGTCCCCGGCCGAGGTCGCCGCGCTCGCCGAGGCCGGCGCCGCCATCGACGCCGTGCACGCCCGGATGGGGCAGTGGCTGCGCCCCGGCCGCACCGAGGCCGAGGTCGCCACGGACATCGCCGCCGCGATCCGCGCCGCCGGTCACGTCACCGTCGACTTCGTCATCGTCGCCGCCGGTCCCAACGGGGCCAGCCCACACCACGGCACCTCCGACCGGCCGATCGGTGCGGGCGAGCCCGTGGTCGTCGACATCGGTGGCACGATGCCGTCCGGGTACCGCTCCGACTGCACCCGCACGTACGTCGCCGGCGGCCGGCCCACGGCGGAGTTCACCGACTACTACCTGGTGCTGCACGCCGCCCAGGCGGCGGCCGTCGCCGCGGTCCGCCCCGGGGTGACCGCCGAGGCGATCGACGCCGCCGCCCGCGCCCCGATCACCGCCGCCGGGTATGGACCGGCGTTCCTGCACCGCACCGGCCACGGCATCGGCCTGGACGGCCACGAGGACCCGTACGTGGTCGCCGGCAACCCCCGGCCGCTGGAGCCCGGCATGGCGTTCTCCGTCGAGCCGGGCATCTACCTCGCGGGCCGACATGGCGCCCGCATCGAGGACATCGTCGTCTGCACGAGCGACGGCGTGGCCCGGCTCAACACCACCCCCACGGAGCTCATCGCGCTATGACTGTCGACCGGATCCTGCCCACCGACGAGGCCCACGACCTGCTCGACCTCGCCACCGAGCTCGCCGACCGGGAGCTCGCCCCGAAGGCCGTCGAGTTCGAGCAGCGTGCCGAGTTCCCCCGAGAGGTGCTGCGGACCCTCGGCCGGGCCGGCCTGCTCGGCCTGCCGTACCCGGAGGAGCACGGGGGTGCCGCCCAGCCGTACGAGGTCTACCTCCAGGTGCTGGAGATCCTCGCCGGCCGGTGGCTCGCCGTCGCCGAGGCGGTCAGCGTGCACACCCTGTCCTGCTACCCGCTCGCCCAGTTCGGCACCGACGCGCAGCGCACGCTGCTGCCCGACATGCTCGGCGGTGAACTGCTCGGCGCGTACTGCCTGTCGGAGCCCCAGGGCGGCTCCGACGCCGCCTCGCTGACCACCCGCGCCATCCGCGACGGCGACTCGTACGTCGTGACCGGCACCAAGGCGTGGATCACTCACGCCCGGGTCGCGGACTTCTACAACATCTTCTGCCGTACCGGCGGCGCCGGCCCAAAGGGCATCTCCTGCCTGCTCGCCGACTGCGACACCCCCGGGATCACCCCGCAGGCCGCCGAGCGGACCATGGGCCTGCACGCCTCGCCGGTGGCCCAGATCGCCTTCGACGACGCCCGTGTCCCGGCCGACCGGCTGATCGGCGGGGAGGGGGCCGGCTTCACCATCGCCATGTCCGCGCTGGACTCCGGCCGGCTCGGCATCGCCGCCTGCGCCGTCGGCCTGGCCCAGGCCGCCCTCGACTACGCGGTCGGCTACGCCCGCGAGCGGCAGCAGTTCGGTCGGGCGATCGTCGACTTCCAGGGCCTCGGCTTCATGCTGGCCGACGCGGCCACCCAGATCTCCGCCGCGCGGGCGCTCACCCTGCACGCGGCCCGGCTGCGCGACGCCGGCCGCCCGTACTCGATCGAGGCGGCCAAGGCGAAGCTGTTCGCCACCGACGCGGCGATGCGGGTTACCACCGACGCGGTGCAGGTGCTCGGCGGCGCCGGGTATGTGGCCGACCACCCGGTCGAACGGTACCTGCGGGAGGCGAAGGTGCTCCAGATCGTGGAGGGCACCAACCAGATCCAGCGCCTGGTCATCTCCCGCGACCTGGCAAGGGGCTAGCCAGGGGAGGAAGCCGCGTCCCGCCACACCGACAGGTCCGGTCGTCGCGGACGCCCGCCTGGTGTTCGGTGGCACGGATGCCACCGCCGGCCAGGCGGTGGTGGCCGACGGCGGCGACGAGATCAACCTCTCGTGATCTGATCCCGTACGGGCCGGTGGGGCCGGGCAGCGTCGTCCGGCCCCACCGTCACCGCTGCGGGGCCTGATGCTGAAACGGCTTCCGCCGGGGGAGGGTCAGTTCCACCGGTCCTGGTTGAGGAATCGGGCGAAGCCGCGCCAGGAGTTCGGCCCCATCGCCCCGTCGATCGGGCCGGTGTAGCCGTAGCCGGAGGCGAGTCGCTGGACGGCCTTCCAGGAGTTCGTTCCCATCACGCCGTCGATCGGGCCGGTGTAGCCGTAGCCGCGCATGGCCCGCTGCAGGGCGGAGTAGGTGTTAGCACCGGGCGCCCCGTCGATCGGACCGGTATAACCCGACGTGATCCGCAGCCAGTTCTGCATTCGCTTGTAGAAGATGGTGCCCGGAATGCCGTCCTGCTCGGTCGAGGTCTTCGGCAGGCCACCGCCACCCGGGTTCTGGCCGATGTAGGTCAGCGGGTTGATCCGCACCCCGCTCGGATTGATCATGTGCCAGTGCAGGTGGGGGCCGGTGGAACTGCCGGAACCGGGGGCGCCGACAGCACCGCCCGACCGTCCCACGATCGCACCGGCGCCGACAGCGGTGCCGTTGGCCAGCAGGAACTGCGACAGGTGCATGTACTGGCTGCGGTATCCGTCCGCGTGGTTGATCGTGACGGTGTGCCCGCCGGTGCCGTTGTTGGGGATGTTCTGGATCGTTCCGGCACCGCAGGCCGGCAGGTTGGTGCCGACGCCCATCCCGAAGTCGATGCCGCCCAGCGAGCCGCTGTTGAGGTGGTCCTGCCAGCTGCCGGTGATCGCGTAGCCGGCGAACGGGTTGTAGATCGAGGGCGCGGCGTGGGCGATCCCGGGCAGGCCGACGACACCACCGACAGCAAGGGCGCCGGTGGTCAGCACGGTGCCGCGCAGCAGCGTACGGCGGCTGAGCCCGACCTGAGGCTGCTCTGCTCCGCCGCTGCAGCAGCCGGCCAGGTATTCGGTGTTCATAATCGGTCCTCCGTGCGGTCGTAGGTGACCATGGGCGAGCAGAGGATAGCCCCTCCAGTGGCATGTATCAATGCAAAAGATAGGGGTTGGTCGAACTCAACCAGGAGTGTTCAATGAGGCCGGCGCCGCCACCCGCGGTCAACGTAGTCGCAGATGCCTTCCGTGAGCGCCCTCCTCACCTCCTCACCTGCGCACCTGGGCGGTGGAGCCGCCGGGGCGAGCGTGTCGTGAGCCACCCGGCGACCCTCTTTTGTAGATCGACAGTCAACAATGCCAATGCAGGGTCTGGTTCGCTATGCTGCGGCAAAGGATCTTCAAGAGGGGATTTGATATGACTGCTTTCCTCAGGCGGTTTGCGGTGGCGGCCGCAGTCGCCTTCGTGTTGCCGGTAACCCTCGCGTCGGCACCCGCCGCCGCCGCGGCGGTTCCTTCCGGCACGGTGTCCGGTATTGACGTGGCTACCTGGCAGGCCGGTATCGACTTCGCCGACGTCCGTGCCGACGGCTACCAGTTCGTGATCGTGAAGGCCGGCGGCTCCCAGCTCTCAGCGGGCCCGTACATCGGCTCGCAGTACGCGACCCAGGTGAACGGCGCGCGGGCGGCGGGGCTCAGGGTCGGCCACTACTGGCTGGCCGGAGACTTCCAGTCCCCCGTGCAGGCCGCCGACTACTTCGCCAGCCACCTGCACGGCTACCGGTCCGGTGACGTGATTGCGCTGGACAACGAGGTGCTGGACGACTCGACGAGGCTGTGGAACGACACCGAGGTCGCGACGTTCTTCCAGCGGATGCACGCCCGGATCGGCAACCACGTGCCCTGGCTGTACATGGGTGCGGGGGATCTGCGCTCCGCAACGTGGTCACGAACGATCGCAGCTGGTGTGAAGCTCTGGGTGGCGATGTGGGGTGCCAACAACGGCAGCTACCCCGGCGAGCCGAACCTGGGGGGCGCCTACCCGACCTGGAGTGCGCACCAGTACAGCTCGAAGGGATCGACCGGCGGTATCGCATCGGTGGACGTGAACGTGGCCAAGTCGGAAGCGTTCCAGATCGTGGCCGGCACCCCGACCGACCCGCCTTCGAACGACCCGCTGCCCAAGAGCACCACCCCCCAGGACGGTGTTCCCGGGCCCGTCATGTGGATGCGTACCCAGAACTGGCTGCGGATCACGTCGGGTTATACCGGTCCGATCGACGGGGCGCCCGGTGCTAACACCTACTCCGCCCTGCAGCGGGCCATGCGCGGCTACGGCTACACCGGCCCGATCGACGGCGTGATGGGAACGAACTCCTGGAAGGCCGTCCAGCGACTCGCCTCCGGCTACGGCTACACCGGCCCGATCGACGGGGCGATGGGGCCGAACTCCTGGCGCGGCTTCGCCCGATTCCTCAACCAGGACCAGTGGGACTGACCGTCTCCCGGCGGACAGGGTGCGTCGGCTAACCCCGGCGTGCCCTGTCCGCACGGCACGGCCCAGAAAGGACCGCCTACCCTGGCCCGATGGACTTCGAGCGGATCACCGTCGCCCCCGACGTCATGGGCGGCGCGCCCTGCGTGCGCCAGTCCAGGGTGCCGGTCGCCACGATCCTGGCCATGATGGCCGACGGGATGAGCACCACCGACATCCTCACCGACCTGCCGTTCCTCGACGAGGAGGACATGGCCGAGGTGCTGCACTACGCGGCGGACGCGGTGCGCGGCCGGGCGGCCCGCTGAGCGTCTCGCCCGGCGGGTCCGTCGTCGCGGGCGAGCGCGTTTACGGGTAGGTTGCACGCCGTGGAGGACATCGACCGGGCCATCGTCGCGGCGCTGACCGCCGACGGGCGGCTGTCGTACACGGATCTGGCGGAGAAGGTGGGCCTGTCGGTGTCCGCGGTGCACCAGCGCGTCCGCCGGCTGGAGCAACGTGACGTGATCAAGGGGTACGCCGCCCGGGTCTCCTTCGAGGCGCTGGACCTGCCGTTGACGGCGTTCGTGGCGATCCGGCCGTTCGACCCGTCGCAGCCCGACGACGCCCCGGATCGGCTGGCGCACCTGCCGGAGATCGACTCCTGCTACTCGGTGGCGGGGGAGGACTTCTACCTGCTGCTGGTGCGGGTGGCCAGCCCGGCGCACCTGGAGCGGGTGCTCCAGGAGATCCGCACGGCCGCGAGCGTCACCACCCGCACCACTGTCGTCCTGTCCACCCCATACGAGAACCGGCCGCCGAAGATCAGTGGCCCGCTGTCGAAGCGGCGGTCCCGGGGGGCGGGGGAGCCGACTGGTTCCACCGCCGGATGACCTGCCGCCCGTGTTCGTGACCGAGCACGCTGACCGTGGCGGTGTCCAGCCGTAGCAGCCCGCCGGCCGCCGGTGGCAGCCCGATCCACCGGGCGCCGAGCACCCGCAGGCTGTGCGCGTGGCCGACCAGGGCGACGTCGCCGGAGTCGAGCAGGAGCGCGACCCGGTCGAGCACCCGGTCCAGCCGCCGGCCGATTTCGGCGGGGGACTCTCCGCCGGGCGAGCCGTCGGTCCAGATGTTCCAGGCCGGGCGGTCGCCGTGGATGTCGGCGGTGGTCCGGCCCTCGTACTCGCCGTAGTTCCATTCGGCCAGGTCGGGGTCGGTGCCGTCGACGGTCAGCCCGGCCAGCCGCGCGGTGCGCAGTGCCCGCGCACGGGGACTGGCCAGCACCCGGGTGAACCGCCGGCCGGCGAGGAACGTCTTCAGCGCGCGGGCCTGCCGCTCGCCGTCGGCCGTGAGGTCCAGGTCGGTGTACGAGGTGTGCTGGCGGTTGGCGCTCCACTCGGTCTCACCGTGGCGGATGAGCATGATCTCTCCCATCCGCCCAGTCAACCAGGCCCACCGTCCACCGCGTCTTAGCTAGCCTCCTAGGACGCCCTTAGCGGGAGTGGTGGGCCAGTACGCGAGGTTTCCCGCGCCCGCCGTACGGGCATCTCCAGGGGACAGGGCCGGGCCGTACGGCCCCGCAACGCCGCAGCAGAGGGAGTACCACATGAGCTTCACCGACAAGGCGAAGAACAAGGCCCAGGAGCTGACCGGCGCCGCCAAGGAGCGCCTCGGCACCGCCACGAACAACGAGCGGCTGCGCGCCGAGGGCGCCACTCAGCAGACCGAGGCGCGGACTCGGCAGGCGGGCGAGCACGTCAAGGACGCCGGCCAGGACGTGCGCGACGCGTTCAAGAAGTAATCTGACCGCAACGGCGGGCCCGGAGGGACTCCCTCCGGGCCCGCCGTTGCGTCTGCCGTACGCCGCTCGCGAAGTTGCGGTAACCAGCACGTCTGCTGCGCGTAGGCGGGCCCGATCCTCCAACTAGTGTCCTAGGACGGCTTACCGGAAGTGGGCCACGCCCACAGCATCCACTCAAAAGTGAGGGAACCCGTGCTGACAGTCCAGGCGAGGTCTCAGCTGAGACCTCTCATTTCAGAGTCAGCGCTCGATTTCTCGGTTGATAGTCTGCGGCGGTGCCGATCGTCATCCGCCTCGCTGCCGCGTCCGACATGCCATGACGCCGAACCTGCGTGCCTCCGTCCGCGCGATCATCCTTGATGAGGACGACCGCATCCTGCTCTGCCGGTTCGTCTTTCCTCACCCGGTGGTGCCGGAGCAGGCGAAGGCCGTTTGGGCGGCCCCAGGCGGCGGTGTCGAGCCCGGTGAGGACCGGCTGACGGCTTTGCGCCGTGAGCTGCGTGAGGAGACCGGTCTGGCGATCACCGCCGATCCGCCGCACGTCTGGCACCAGGAAGTCGTCGCCGCTGACCATGCGCCGGGCTTCGACGGCATCGTCAACGACTACTTCCTCGTCCGCGCGAACCACTTCCAGCCCCGCGGCGAGCTGACAGACGGCCAACTCGCTGCGGAGAACCTGGACGCGTTCCGGTGGTGGCAGCTTTCGGAGATCGCTGGTTATACGGGACCTGAGCTGTTCTCGCCCCGCGACCTCACAACACCCTTGACAGCGCTTCTTACAGCGGGGACGCCGGGCCAGCCGGTCCAACTCGGCCTCTAGCAAGTTCCGGCCGTCGGGGAGCATCGGAACGAAAACGTGGGCCCCGGTCAACACCCGGGGCCCACGAGGCTCTACGAGAAGGGTCAGTCGTCGCGGTGGTCGTGCCACCACTGCTGACCGGCTGCGGGGAGCGTGTCGATCGGGTCGTAGTAGGCGTAGCGCTTGTTGAGCGCCTCCAGGTCGGCCGACTCGATGGAGGTGCGGTAGTTCTTCGTCCAGTACGAGATGCCGTGGTCGCGGTCGTACTCGGTGAGCATGTGCACCCAACGCTTGCCGACGAAGGGGACATCGCAGACGATCCGCGGGGTGGCGTAGCCGGGCAGGTAGCCCATGATGTCGTGCTGGAGCTGCTGGGCGTGCCAGACCGGGACCCGCCAGTGTTCGGCGTTGGGGATCATGTCGCACATGTAGAAGTAGTACGGCAGGATGCCTGCCTCACCCTGGAGCGCGAAGCACAGGTCCAGCAGGTCGGGGGTGGTGGCGTTGACGCCGCGCATGAGCACGCCCTGGTTACGCACGTCCCGGACGCCGACGTCGAGGGCGGTCTGGGTGGCCTTCGCGACCAGCGGGGTGATCGACTGGGCGTGGTTGACGTGGGTGTGGATGGCGAGGTTGACGCCGCGCCGGCCGGCGGTGCGGGCGACGCGCTCCAGGCCCTCGACGACGTCGGGCTGGAGCCAGTGCTGGGGCAGGCCCATGAGGGCCTTGGTGGCGAGCCGGATGTCGCGGACGGTTTCCAGTTCGAGCAGCCGCATGAGGTACGACTCGAGGTTGCGCCACGGGACGTTGGCGACGTCGCCGCCGGAGACAACGACGTCGCGGACGCCGGGGTGGGCCTTGAGGTAGGCGATGTGGGCGTCGTACCGGTCGACGGGCTTGAGGCTGAGCTTGAGCTTGTCGACGGCGGGGGTGGAGTTGCCGACGAGGTCCATCCGGGTGCAGTGCCCGCAGTACTGGGGGCAGGTGGAGAGCAGTTCGGCGAGGACTTTGGTGGGGTAGCGGTGGGTGAGTCCCTCAGCGACCCACATGTCGTGTTCGTGGAGCGAGTCGCGGCTGGCGTAGGGGTGGGAGGGCCAGTCGGTGCGCCGGTCGGAGGCGACGGGGATCATGTAGCGCCGGATCGGGTCGGCGAGGAACGCCTCGGTGGTCATCGTCGCGTGCGGGACCATGGTGTTGATCATCTGCGGGGGCACCAGCATCGACATGGTGGCCAGGGCCTTCTGATCGGCCTCGAGGTCGTCGTAGAAGGACTCGTCGACACCGTCACCGAGGACGGTGCGTAGCTGCTTGATGTTCTTGACGCAGTTGACGCGTTGCCACTGGGCGTTTTCCCACTGTTCGCGGGTGATGTGGCGCCAGCCGGGAAAGCGGGTCCAGTCGGGTTCGACCAGGGGGGTACGGCGGTATTCGTAGGGCTGCCCGGCGGTCGGTACGGCGACTGGGGCGTGCCGGGGTTGAGGGATGGTCTCAACCGGTTGGGTCTGGGTCAAGGCCCCTCCTCGGTGTGTGGTACGGATGGTCAGCGACCCGTAGGCTACTGGAAAATATCCGGTAGAGAAACTAGTCTGCCGTAAGTTTTCCCGCGACGCGAGTCCTGGCCAGGGCTTCGGGCGGTGTGGTGGGGAGGTTGCGTGACGTCACCGGTGGGTCTGCACCGCGTTGTCGAGCCGGCGGGGGTATTGCCGCAGGGGGCATGGCGGTTGGACGGGAGCCCGGAGATCGCGCCGAACGAGGTGCGGATCCGGGTGGAGCGGCTGAACCTGGATGCGGCGAGTTTCCGGCAGTTGTGGGAGAAGCACGGCGGGGACGGTGACCGGGTCCGCGCCGAGGTGCTGGAGATCGTCTCGACGCGGGGCAAGATGCAGAACCCGGTGACGGGGTCGGGCGGGATGCTGATCGGCACCGTCGACGAGGCGGGGCAGCGTTCCCCGCTGGGGCTGAAGGCGGGCGAGCGGGTGGCGACGCTGGTGTCGTTGACGCTGACCCCGCTGGTGATCACCGACGGGTTGGCCCGCTGGGACGGGCGCAGCGAGCAGGTGCCCTGCGACGGGTACGCGATCTTGTTCGCCCGGTCGATCGCGGCGGTGTTGCCGGCGGATCTGCACCCGGAGTTGTCTCTGGCGGTGCTGGACGTGTGTGGGGCGCCGGCGTTGACCGCGCGGGTGGTTGCCGGGTATGTGGACCAGCGGCGGCGGGTGGGTGATCCGAGGCCGGTTAACGTGGCGGTGATCGGTGGGGCCGGCAAGAGCGGGTCGTTGTCGTTGGCGGCGGCGCGGCGGGCGGGTGCGGGTCGTACGGTCGGGGTGGTGCCGGTGGTGGCGGAGCGGGACGCGCTGGTGGCGGCGGGGTTGGCCACGGAGGTGGCGTTGGCCGACGCGCGGGATCCGGTGGCGTTGTCGGTGGCGGTGACGACGGCGTTGGGGATGCCGGCGGACGTGACGGTGGTGTGCGTGGACGTGCCGGGTTGTGAGCACGGCGCGGTGCTGGCCACGGAGGACGGCGGGACGGTGATCTTTTTCTCGATGGCGACGAGCTTCGCGGCGGCGGCGTTGGGTGCGGAGGGTCTGGCGGCGGACGTGACGATGCTGGTGGGCAACGGTTATGTGCCGGGGCACGCGGAGTTGGCGTTGGGGTTGTTGCGTTCCGAGCCGGGGGTGCGTGCTCTGTTCGAGGCGCGGTTGACGGCAGACTGAGTGTCATGACGAATCCCTCGACGACGCGCCCGGTGACGTTGTACCGCGGTGGTGTGCTGCATTGTCCGGCGGATCCGGGTGCGACCGCGTTGTTGGTGCGGGACGGGCGGATCGCCTGGTTGGGCGTGGACGCGGATGCGCCGGCGGCGGATCGGGTGGTGGATCTGGGTGGTGCGTTGGTGACGCCGGCGTTCGTGGACGCGCATGTGCATGCCACTGACACGGGGTTGGTGTTGTCGGGGCTGGATCTGTCGGGGGTGCGGTCGGCGGGTGAGTTGTTGGACGCGGTGGCCGGGTTCGCGGCGGCGTTGCCGTCGGACGCGGTGGTGTTGGGGCATGGGTGGGACGAGTCGGGGTGGGCGGACGGGTCGTTGCCGGACGCGGCCGGGTTGGGTCGGGCGGCCGGTGGGCGGCGGGTGTATCTGTCGCAGGCGTCGATCCATTCGGCGTTGGTGTCGCAGGCGATGGTGGCGGCGTGTCCGGAGGTGGCGGGGCTGGCGGGTTTCGACGCGTCGGGGTGGTTGCGGCGGGACGCGCATCATGTGGTGCGGTCGGCGGCGTTGGGGTCGGTGACGCGGGCGCAGCGGGTGGGGGCGCAGCGGGTGGCGTTGGGGCGGGCGGCGTCGTTGGGGATCGCGGCGGTGCACGAGTGTGGTGGGCCGCGGATCTCCGACGAGGAGGATTTCACGGGGTTGTTGGCGTTGTCGGGTGCGGGGTTGCCGGAGGTGTTCGGGTACTGGGGTGAGTTGGGTGGTGCGGTGCGGGCGCGGGAGTTGGGTGCGGTGGGTGCGGGTGGGGATTTGTTCGCCGATGGGGCGTTGGGGGCGCGGACGGCGCATGTGTCGCAGGCGTACCGGGATGGGGAGCCGGGGGCGTGTGGGCATGGGTATCTGAGTGCGGAGCAGGTTCGTGATCATTTGTTGGACTGTGCGGCGCAGGGGATGCAGGGCGGGTTCCACGCGATCGGGGATGCGGCGATCTCGACGGTGTTGGAGGGGTTCGCGGGGGCGGCGGAGCGGGTGGGGGTGGATCGGGTGCGGGCGGCGCGGCACCGGGTGGAGCATGCGGAGATCATGAGTAAGCGGTTGATCGCGGGGTTTGTGGAGTTCGGGATCGTGGCGAGTGTGCAGCCGGCGTTCGACCGGTTGTGGGGTGGTGCGGGGCGGATGTACGAGTCGCGGTTGGGGTTGGCCCGGTCGTTGGAGTCGAATCCGGTGGGGGCGATGCATGCGGTGGGTGTGGCGTTGGCGTTCGGGTCGGATTCGCCGGTGACGGCGTTGGATCCGTGGGGGTCGGTGCGGGCGGCGGCGGCGCATCACAGTCCGGCGCAGCGGATGAGCGTGCGGGCGGCGTTCGCGGCGCATACCCGGGGTGGGTGGCGGGCGGTGCACCGTGACGGTGAGGGTGTGTTGGCGTTGGGGGCGGCGGCGACGTTCGCGGTGTGGTCGACGCCGGCGGGGGTGGAGCGGGGTCTGCCGGTGTTGCAGGCGTCGGATCCGGAGGCGCGGGGTGTGGGTGATGTGACGCCGTTGCCGGTGTGTCGGCGCACGGTGTTGCGCGGTGAGGCGATCTATGAGGAAGGGTCTGCGTGAGCGAGCGGAGCGAGCGAACCATCGATGTGGTGCAGGCGCATGTCGCGTCGTCGCCGAGGGGATCGGGGGACGGTGTGGTGGGGAAGCTTGACCTGGATCCGGTGTTGGTGGGGCGGGCGCGGGAGTTGGCGCGTCGGGCCGGCCGGCCGGTGGTGGAGTTGGCGCGTAGCCACACGACGGTGTCGGTGGAGCGTGCGGTGTTGCGGTTGGCGGGGGTGACGGGTGCTGATCCGGATGGTATTCCGTGGGTGAATCGTCTGGTGGATGCGGTTGTTGCTGATGTGGGGTTGGGTCACGGGGTGGCGTTGCCGGTGTTCGACGCCCTGGTCCGGGAGCAGAGCGTCGATGTGACGTTGTTGGCGCAGAAGGCGGCGGCGGGGTCGGTGCGGTTCGTCCTGCCGGTGGGGAAGTCGGCCACGGCGGCGCGGCGGGCTGCGCGGAAGGCGGTCGCGGCGGGGGTGCGGCAGATCGACCGGCGGCGGGCGGAGCGGGACCGCCTGGTGAAGCGGTACGGGGATCCGGTGCAGCGGCCGTGGATCTATCTGATCGTGGCGACGGGTGACATCTATGAGGACATTCCGCAGGCGCAGGCGGCGGCGCGGGCGGGCGCGGATGTGATCGCGGTGATTCGGTCGACGGGTCAGTCGTTGTTGGACTATGTGCCGGAGGGTGCGACGCGGGAGGGGTTCGCGGGGACGTATGCCACGCAGGAGAATTTCCGGTTGATGCGGGCGGCGTTGGACGAGTCGTCGAGGGAGTTGGGCCGGTATGTGCGGTTGACGAACTACGCGTCGGGGCTGTGTATGCCGGAGATGGCGACGTTGGCGGGGTTGGAACGCCTCGACATGATGTTGAACGACTCGATGTACGGGATTTTGTTCCGCGACATCAACCCGATCCGCACCTTCGTCGACCAGCGGTTCTCCCGGCAGGTGCACGCCCGGGCGGGGATCATCATCAACACCGGTGAGGACAACTATCTGACCACTGCGGACGCGGTGGACGAGGCGCACACGGTGACGGTGTCGCAGCTGTTGAACGAGTATTTCGCGCATGAGGCCGGGTTGGCGGACTGGCAGTTGGGGTTGGGGCACGCGTTCGAGATCAACCCGGATGTGCCGGAGTCGTTGCGGTTGGAGTTGGCGCATGCGTTGTTGGCGCGGGAGTTGTTCCCGGATGCGCCGTTGAAGTGGATGCCGCCGACGAAGCACATGACCGGGGATGTGTTCCGGGGGAATCTGCTGGACGGGTTCTTCAATCTGGTGGGTGCGATGACGGGGCAGGGGATCCTGCTGGTGGGGATGATGACGGAGGCGGTGGTGACGCCGTGGTTGTCGGATCGGGACATCGCCCTGCAGAACGTGCGGTACGTGTTGGGTGCGGCGGGTGGGTTGCATGAGGATTTCGTGCCGGCGCCGGGTGGGTTCATCCAGCAGCGGGCGAACCGGGTGCTCGGTGAGGCGGTCGATCTGTTGGAGCGCATCGGGGAGCAGTCGTTGTTGACGGCGATCGCCGAGGGCACGTTCGGGATCATGAAGCGGCCGGCGGACCGGGGTAAGGGTCTGGCGGGGGTGGCGGGGCACGAGGCGGACTACTACAACCCGGTCACGGAGATCCTGGAGCAGCCGGTATGACGGAGAAGCAGATCGTGCGGCCGTACGGGGACACCACCGGTGACGGGATGGTGCAGGTGTCGTTCACGTTGCCGGTGACGCATGACAAGCGGGCCGAGGGTGCGGCGGTGCAGTTGGCCAATCGGATGGGTATCGACCCGGCGATGGTGGTGCACGCGAAGCCGATGACTGACGGGTTCACGTTTTTCGTGGTGTATGGGCGGGTGAACCATCTGGTGGACCTGGCGGCGGTGCGGGTGGTGGAGCGGGACTTTGCGCTGTTGTCGGCCAAGGAGGTCAACGCGGTGGTGAAGCAGCGGTTGCGGCGGAAGTTGTCGGTGGTGGGGGCGTGTATCGGCACGGACGCGCACACGGTGGGTATCGACGCGATCCTGAATGTGAAGGGCATCGCGGGTGAGAAGGGGTTGGAGTACTACCGGGAGTTGAAGGTGACGAACCTGGGTGCGCAGGTGAGTGTGCCGGAGTTGGTGGAGGCGGCGCGGGTGGAGAAGGCCGATGCGGTGTTGGTGTCGCAGGTGGTGACGCAGCGGGATGCGCATCTGCACAACACGCGGGAGATGTCGGCGGCGTTCCGGGAGGCGATGCCGGCGGGGAGGCGTCCGTTGTTGATCGTGGGTGGGCCGCGGTTCGACGAGGCGATGACCGTGGAGTTGGGGGTGGATCGGATTTTCGGGCGGGGGACCACGCCGGGTGAGGTGGCGTCGTATCTGGTGCACGCGTTGGTGACGAGCAGGGAGGCGAAGGTATGAGTGACGCACGGCAGGGTGTGACGGTGACCCACCGGCGGTATGTGCCGTATTCCCACGCCCATTACGCGGGGAACCTGGTGGATGGGGCGTACGCGTTGGGGTTGTTCGGTGATGTGGCGACGGAGGTGTGTATTCGCACCGACGGTGATGAGGGGTTGTTCGCGTCGTACGCGGATGTGCAGTTCCGGGCGCCGATGAAGGCCGGGGATGTGGTGGAGGTGACGGCGACGGTGACGCGGGTGGGTACTCGCAGCCGCACCATCGACTTCGAGGCGCGGGTGGTGTGTCGGGGGCGTCCTGATGTGGGGGAGTCGTCCGCCGAGGTGTTGGAGACGCCGATCGTGGCGGTCACGGCGACGGGCACGGTGGTTGTGCCGGCGCGGGCGTGAGGGTCGCGGTCTGCGCCGACGTCGGGTCGACGTACACGAAGGCGGCGGTGGTCGACCTGGATGACGGTGCGTTGGTGGCGGTGGGGTCGGCACCGACGACGGTGGGCACCGACGTGTTGCGCGGCTTGGACGCGGCGGTCGCGGTGGCCTGCGCGGGGCTGGGTGTGGGTGAGGTGCCGTGGTACGTGTGTTCGTCGGCGGGGGGTGGGTTGCGGCTGGCGGTGGTCGGCTACGAGCCTCTGGTGACGGCGCAGGCGGGCCGGCGGGTCGGGTTGTCGGCGGGGGCGAATGTGGTGCATGTGGCGGCTGGCCGGTTGGGTGCGGCGCAGCTGGCGGGGTTGCGGGCGGCCCGCCCGGATGTGGTTCTGCTGGTGGGGGGCACCGACGGTGGGGATGCGGAGACGTTGACGCACAACGCGACCCGGTTGGCGAGGGCGCGGTGGCGGGTGCCGGTGGTGCTGGCGGGCAACGTCGACGTCCGTGACGAGTTGGGTGCGGTGCTGGTGGGGGCGGGGGTGCCGGTGACGGTGGCGGACAATGTGTTGCCCCGTATCGGGGTGTTGGCTCCGGCGTCGGCGCGGGCGGCTATCCGGGAGGTGTTTCTGCGTCATGTCATCGGCGGTAAGGGGTTGTCGCGGGGGCCGCGGTTCGGCCGGTTGGTGCGGGCGGCGACTCCGGACGCGGTGTTGACGGGGGTGGAGGTTCTCGCCGACGGGGTGGGCGGTGATCTGGTGGTGGTGGATGTGGGTGGGGCGACCACGGACGTGTATTCGGTGTTGACTCCGGACGAGCGGGCCAGCGGCCCGGGTCGGGAGGTGGCGGGGTCGTTGTGGCGGGCCCGCACGGTGGAGGGGGACCTGGGGATGCGGTGGAGCGCCCCGGGGGTGGTGCGGGCGGCGGCGGAGGAGCGGTTGCTGGCCGATGGTGAGGGGGACGCGTTGGCGGTGGCGGCGGGGGCGCGGGCGGATGATCCGGGGTTCCTGCCGGTCGGTGACGCGCAGCGGGCGGTGGATGCGCGGTTGGCGGCGTTGGCGGCGACGGTGGCGGTGCGGCGGCATGCCCGGGGTGCGGCGACGGGGGAGCGTTCGGGGCGGGATCTGCGGGATGTGCGGCTGTTGGTGGGGTCGGGGGGTGTGCTGCGTCACTGTCCGCCGGTGGTGTCGTCGGGGGTGCTCGGCGCGGTGTTGGGTGATCATGCGGGTGGGTGGGCGGTGCCGCGGGATGCTCGTTCGGTGGTGGATGTCGATTATGTGCTGGCGGCTGGTGGGTTGTTGGCTGCCGAGCATCCGGTGGCGGCGGGGGCGTTGGTGCGCCGTCATCTCGCGGGGGATTGAGACACGCCGACGCGACACGCGTGGTGAACGGCACGACTGGCCGGTGGTGGGTTGACAGGTGCCGGGGTGTTGCACGTACCGTCTTTGAGTCCTACTACGGGAAGCGGCTGTTGTTCGCTTCGTCCCTTCGCCCGCTGGCCGAGTGACCTTCGGGTCGCGGCGGCCAGGTCCAGCGGGCGGGGGTTGGCGGGGCGGCGCGAACCGGTCGCGGTTACCGGTGTACGGGCAGGGTGAGGTGCACGGCCAGTAGACAACGGCCAGGCGGGGGCAGCCAGTCCACCGTCGGGTCGGTCCGAAGGTCGGCGTGCCTGATTCTCGCCCCACCGGCCGGGAAGGGCCTGGGAGCATCGGGGTGCGGCTCACGCCGCACCCCGATTTCTGTTTCCGCCCTGCGGTGGTGGGCCGGCGGTGGGGCCGGGGCGGGTAGCCTTCGGCGGTGTGATCGCAGGTGAGATGCCGGTGACGGCTGTCGCGCAGAACCCGTCGCGTTCCGCCGCCGCCGCGGCGCAGGTCGGGCCGCGGCCGGTGCCGTTGTGGGTGGCCGTGCTGTTGGCCGTGGCGGCGGGGTTGGCGATGCTGGTGGCGTTCCCCCCGTACGGGTGGTGGCCGGCCGCGCCGGTGGGGGTGGCGGCGTTGGCCGCCGCGGTGCACCGGCGGCGGCTGTGGGCGGCGGCGGGGTTGGGTTTCCTGGCGGGGCTGGCGTTGTTCGCGCCACTGCTGGGGTGGACGAATCTGCACACCGGTCTGCTGCCGTGGGTGCTGCTGTCGCTGTCGCAGGCCGGTTTCGTGGCGCTGGTGGGCGTCGCCGCAGCGGTGACGTCGCCGCTGGTGGACCGGTGGCGGTGGGCGTGGCCGGTGGTGACCGGGGTGCTGTGGGTGGGGCAGGAGGCGTTGCGTTCGCGTGCCCCGTTCGGGGGGTTCCCGTGGGGCCGGTTGGCGTTCAGTCAGGACGACTCACCGGCGCTGCGGTGGGCTGCTGTGGGTGGGGCGCCGCTGGTGACGTTCGCGGTGGCCGTCGCCGGTGGGTTGTTGGTGGCGGCGGTGTGGCGGCCGTGGCGCGCTCGGCGCCCACCCGTCGGCGACGTGTCCTGTCCAGGCGGCGGTGGGCGGAGCCGGTGGGCGGTGGCGGCGGGGTGTGTGGTGGGTGCGGTCGCGGTGGTGGCGGTGGGGTTGCTGGTGCCGGTGGGGGTGGCCGGTGGGGGGCGCACGGTGACCGTTGCGGTGGTGCAGGGCAATGTGCCGCGCCTCGGGTTGGACTTCAACGCCCAGCGGCAGGCGGTGCTGAACAACCACGTGCAGGCCACCATCGACCTGGCCGCGCAGGTCGACGCGGGGCAGCGTCCCCGCCCGGATCTGGTGGTGTGGCCGGAGAACGCCAGCGACATCGACCCGTTGCGCAGCGAGGAGGCGGGGCGGCGGATCACGGTCGCCGCGGACGCGGTGCGGGCTCCGATCCTGGTGGGGGCGGTCCTCGTGGGCCCCGGTGAGGGGCAGAGTCGTAACGCGGGGATTCTGTGGCGGCCGGGCACGGGCCCGGATCTGGCGCAGATGTACACGAAGCGGCATCCGGTGCCGTTCGCCGAGTACGTGCCGTTGCGGGAGGTGGCGCGGCTGGTCAGCAAGGAGGTCGACCGGGTTCGCAGCGACATGGTGCCCGGTGACCGGGCCGGGGTCGTCGATGCCGGCGCTGCGGTGCTCGGTGACGTGATTTGCTTCGAGGTCGCCTACGACGGCCTGGTGCGGGACACGGTGACCGGTGGGGCGCAGTTGCTGGTGGTGCAGACCAACAATGCGACCTTCGACGTGGCGGAGGCCCGCCAGCAGTTGGCGATGGTGCGGCTGCGGGCGGTGGAACACGGCCGTGCGTCGTTGATGGCCTCCACGGTCGGGGTGTCCGGGTTCGTCGCCCCCGACGGGCGGGTATCCGATGCCACCGGGTTCAACACCCGTGCGGTGGTGGTGCGGCAGTTGCGCCTCGGTGACGGGCGCACCCTGGCCACCCGGGTGGGGGTGTGGCCGGAGGCGGCCTTGGCAGCTGCGGCGGTGGCCGTGTTGGTCGCCGCGGTGGTGCTGCGGCGGCGACGCCCGGTGATCTCCGGGTAGCGGACATGTCGGTGCGACGCCGGCGGGGGCGGAGGAGCGGTGAGTAGAGCGGTGGGTGTGCGACCCGGCGCGGCGCTGGGGCGGGTGTTGGTGGTCATTCCCACCTACAACGAGGCCGACAATGTCGCGCCGATCGTGGGGCGGGTCCGCGCTGCCGCCCCGGATGTGGACGTGTTGGTCGCCGACGACAACAGCCCCGACGGCACGGGGGTCCTCGCCGACGCTCTGGCCGCCGCTGACGGGCGGGTGCATGTGCTGCACCGGCCCGGTAAGCAGGGTCTCGGGGCGGCGTACCTGGCCGGGTTCGGGTGGGCGCGGGAGCGCGGTTACGACGCGGTGGTGGAGATGGACGCCGACGGTTCCCACGCCCCGGAGGATCTGCCGCGGTTGTTGGCCGCCGCCGGTGACGCCGACGTGGTGATCGGGTCCCGGTGGTGTCGGGGCGCGAAGGTGGTGGACTGGCCGTTGCGGCGGTTGTTGCTGTCGCGGTGCGGGAACCTGTACGCGCGCCTGGCGTTGGGGGTGCCGGTGGCCGACGCCACGGGCGGGTACCGGGTGTACCGGTTGGCGGCGTTGGATGCGGTGGACCTGGGGTCGGTGTGTTCGCAGGGGTACTCGTTCCAGGTGGAGCTGTCCCGGCTGACGCACCGGGCGGGGGCGCGGATCGTGGAGGTGCCGATCACGTTCGCGGAGCGCCAGCGGGGGGCGAGCAAGATGAGCGCGATGATCGTCGCGGAGGCGTTGTGGCGGATCAGTGTGTGGGCGGTGCAGGACCGGCGTGCGGCGCGGCGCCGTGGTGTGCGCGGTGCCGGTGACGCTCGGGTGCGGTGGCCGTGAGGGACGGCGTGTCATGCTGGATGAGGTGGGACGACTTGACGGCCTTTGGGGGGTGACATGCGCCGAGGACTGAGGTTCGTGCCGGTGGCCGCGCTGGTGGCGGCGGCGGTGGAGTTGGCGGTGTTCGTCGGCGTCGGCCGGGCGATCGGGTTCGGGTCGGCGGTGCTGCTGGTGTTCGCGGCGTCGCTGTTGGGCCTGGTGCTGCTGCGCCGGGAGGGCATGCGGGCGTGGCGGGGTTTCCGGGCCGCCGCACAGGCCGCTCAGCCGCCGGGTCCGCAGGTCACCGACGGGTTGGTGGGGTTGCTGGGGGCGTTGCTGCTGGCGACACCGGGGCTGGTCAGTGGTGTGGTGGGGGCGTTGTTGCTGGTGCCGCCGGTGCGCCGGTTGGCCCGCGGCGGGGTGCGCCGGGCCACGGAGCGGCGGGTGTCGTCGATGGTCGCGGGTGACCTGTTCGGGCCGCGGGTGGTGCGGGTGCGCCGCGGCACGGCCGAGTCCACCTCCGCTTCCGCCTCGGCGACGACGCCGTCGTCGGGTGTCCGTGGCACGGTGGTGGAGCCGATGGTGGTCGACGGCGGGCGTGCCATCGATGGTGAGATCGTCGAACCGGGTCGGTGACGGCGCACACACAAACACGCAAACACGAAACGCCCCCGGGAGGGAAATCCCCGGGGGCGTTTCGTGTTTGGTGTTGTGGCGCTCAGCCGCGGCCGCGGCGGGTGCGGACCTCCTGCAGCCGCTCGGCGAGGATGTCCTCCAACTCGGCGATGGAACGGCGCTCCAGCAGCATGTCCCAGTGGGTGCGTGGCGGCTTGGCCTTCTTCTGCTCCGGCTCGTTGCCGTCGACCAGGCGGGCGACGCTGCCGTCGAACTTGCATTCCCAGGTGCTGGGGACCTCGGCGTCGACGGCGAACGGCACCTCGAACTGGTGGCCCTTGGCGCAGAGGTACTCGCGGGTCTGACGCGGCGCGAGCTCCGTGTTGCGGTCGGATTCGTAGCTGACCGCGCCCAGACGGCTTCCGCGCAGCATACGCTCGCCCATGATCGACTTCCCCTCGCTCGTGGTGCTGGTCTACTCGTGTAACGGTTCGTGCCGGCCGGGCCATTCCCGCCCGCCCCGAAGGGGCACCCGGCACGGCCGTCGCCCTGCAAGGGTAGCCGGGCAGGTCCCGCATCCGGCGGGGTCGACCCGGCCGGGTCGGTGGGAGTGTTTCGGCGGTTCACCGGGATGGTACCCAACTCCGCCGGGCAGGTCCCGCCGCCCGATGGCATGCCGGCGCCCCTCTGCGCAGCCCACGCCCACTGCCCGCCGCGTTCGGCGGCAGCGGGGCGGCGGGGTGTCAGCGGGGTGGGGAGCCCAGCCGGGCCAGCGCGGCGGCCAGGTCGCTGACCTGGTCGACCAGCTGCGCCGAGCGCCGCTGCGCGGCGTCCCGCTCCGCCTCGGCCGCGCGCAGGCGTGCCTCCAGCTCACCGGCGCGGCCCTCGACGGCGGCCGCGCCCTGTTGGGCCTCGGCCACCTGACCGGCGACGGCGTCCCGGGCGGCGCTGACCTCGGCGAGCTGCGCCGACAGCGCCGCCAACTCCTCCCGGGCGGCCTGCGCCGCAGCCTGCCCGGCCTCGGCGTCTCGCCGCGCGTCCTGCGTCTCGACGCGCAGCCGGTCGGCGTGCTCGCGGGCCTGGGTGGCCTCGGTGCGGGCGGCGTCGGCCCGCTCGGCGGCCCGGCGGCCCTCCGCGTGGGCCCGCTCGGCGTCGGCCTCGGCCGCCCCGGCCCGCCGCCGCGCCTCGTCGGTGGCGTCGGCGGCGCGGCGCGCGTCGGCACGGGCGACGTCGCGTTCGGCGGCCACGTCGGCGGCCCGTTGCCGGTCGGCGTCGCGTTCCTCGCGCACCGTGCGCAGCTCGTGGCGGGCGGCGTCGCGGTCCCGTTCCGCCTGCACCCGCAGCGCCTGCGCCGCCCCCGCGTCGCGGCGCGCCACGTCACGGGCCGTCTCGGCGGCGTCGGCCCGCTGTCGGTCCCGGGTCGCGTCAGCGTCGGCGGCGACGGCCCGGTCCCGGGCGGTGTCGGCGGCGGCGGCGGACGCGCGGGCCTCCTGGCGGGCCCGGGCGGCGTCGGCCGCCGCGTCCTCGGTGTCGCGGCGGGCCTCGTCGCGTTCGGTGTGCGCCTGCGCCAGCTCCGCGGCGGTCTCCGCGCGTAACTGCGTCAGCTGCCGCTCCACCCCGGCCGGGGAGAGCTCGGCGTGCAGCGCCTCGGTGAGGGTCTCCACGATCTGGTCGAGCCGGTCCACGGCCTCCCATGTGCGGGCCACCTGACCGGGTAGGCCCGGTGCCGTGCGGTGGCGCATCCGGCTGTTGCGCGAGGCCCGCTGGCAGGTGCCGTCGTTGTCCCGGCAGTAGCGAAACGGCCGGCCCGCGCCGGCGCGTTGCGGTACGTCGCGCCCGCAGTGCACGCAGGGGCGGGTTTCGGTGGGGGAGGGCTGGGCGTCCATCGAGGCGGAAGTCTAGTCACCCGGGGTCGACGGTCGACGCCTGCGCCGGGCGGGTCAGCCTGCGGCGCGGGCCGCGCCGTCAAGGGTGTAGCGGCGCTGCAGCAGCAGTGCGGCGAGCATCAGCGCGGCCGGCAGCAGTCCGAAGCCCCAGCGGATCGCGGTCAGCGCCGCGTCCGGCTGGGCGACCGGTTCACCGCCGGCCGAGGCGACGAACCCACCCACGGTCAGGCAGAGTGCGTACGCGTACGGGCCCAGCGCCGCGCCGGTGGCCTCGGTGGCCGTCCACACCCCCGTGTAGGTGCCCGCGGCGGGGTCGCCGGCGGCGCGGATGACGTCGGGCACCATCGCGAACGGCAGCAGCTGCATCCCGGCGAACGACACCCCGAGCACCGCCACCGCCGCGACCAGCACCGGCAGGCCCGCGGGGCGGCCCACGGCGAGGACCAGCGACCCGGCAGCGAACGCGCCCTGCGCGCCCAGCAACGCCCGCTGCTTGCCGACCCGGCGGGCCACCGTCAGCCAGCCGGGGGTCACCAGCAGCGCCGGGGCGACGAACGCCGCGACCAGCACGGTGGTCAGCGCGGGGCGGCCCAGCGCGTACTCGGCGTAGTAGGGCACCCCGGCGAGCACCAGGTGCGTGGTGGTCGACATGGCCAGGTACGCGGCGACGAGCCAGCGGAACTGCCGGTCACGCAGGGCCGCCGTCAGGGCCCGCCACCCGCCCGTGGGGTGCCCCTGCCCGCCCGCGCCAGCGGCCCGGCGCAGCCGGCCGATACCCACCACCCCGACCAGCATCGCCACTGCGGTGACCGCCCCCAGGAGCAGCCCCATCCGCTGGTAACCGGCCCGGGTCGCGGTGTCCCCGCCGGTCAGTAGCGGTGCCAGCAGGCCGGCGACCAGGATCCCGGCGGTGAGCACCACCATCCGGAACGCCATCAGCCGGGTCCGCTCGTGGTAGCCGATGCGTAGGTCCGCCGGGGTGGCCAGGTAGGGCACCTGGTAGGCGGCGAAGAGCAGGTTCCCGGCGATGAAGCAGATCGCCACCCAGCCGGCGGCGGGCGCGCCGGTGAGCCCGCCGGGGACGGCGAACAGCGCGGCGAAGGCCACCGGCAGCAGGCAGCCGAGCAGCAGCAGCGCCCGCCGGTCGCCGCGGCGGGCCAACTGCACGTCGCAGCGGTGCCCCACCCACGGGTGCAGCAGCACGTCGACGACCTTCGGCGCCAGTAGCGTCAGGCCGGCCAACCACGGCGTCACCGCCAACACATCGGTGAGGAAGTACAGCAGCAGCAACCCGGGTACGGTGACCCACACACCCATGCCGAGCGAGCCGGTGGCGAAGCCGACCAGCGGCCCACGTGGTAGCCCGATGCCAGGGGCGCGGTGGGGGGTGTCGAGCCCGGTCATCGTTTGGTCCTTCCGCGACGGCACACCGCCCCCAATCCAACGGTTGCTGGATTGTAGGGGGACGATGGTGGCTGTGACCACACCCCGCCGTCGACCGGGTCGGCCCCGGCGTTCCGAGACCCGTGACACCCGCGAGGTGGTGCTCACCGCCGCCACCGCGCTGTTCGCCGCCCGGGGCTTCGACGCCGTCGGGCTGCGAGAGGTCGCCGCCGCCGCCGACGTCGACGTGGCGACGGTCTCCCACCACACGGGTACGAAGGCGCAGCTCTACGACGCCTGCTTCGCCCGGGTGTACGCCGCCGAGCGGGAGGTGCTGCAAGCCGCGGCGGGGCGTGCCCGCGATGCCCTCGACGCCAGCGCGCAGCAGGCCCTACGTGCCCTGCACGACCTGCTCGACGTGTTCGTCGACTTCCTGGAGGACCGGCCGGAGACCACCGCGTTGTGGCTGCGCCGCTGGCTGGAGCCGCACCGGCACGCCGAGCTCGACCAGCGCTATGCCGTCCCGCTGTACGACCTGGTCGAGCAGTTGCTGGCCGCCGCGGCGGCCAGCGGGGCGCTGGTCGAGCCGACCCCGCACGTCACGGTACGTAGCCTGGTGTGGGCGGTGCACGGGCACGTGGTGGCGCTGGCTGCCACCGGGGTGTCCCCGGCCCGGGAACGCCGAGAGTTCCGGGCGTTTCTGCACCGCTTCATCGACGCCCTCTACGGCCCCGCCGCTTGACTGGCGGACCCCGACCGCCGCATATTATCCAACACACGTCGGATTAACTGTCGGGAGGGGAACGCATGGGGACACCACCACGCGTCGCGGTCGTCGGGGCCGGCGCCGCCGGCCTGGCCACCCTCAAGGCCCTCGCCGACGCCGGCGTCCCCGCCGTCTGCTTCGAGGCCGCCGACACCGTCGGCGGCCTGTGGGTGTACGGGTCCCCCGACTCGCCCGCCTACCGCACCCTGCACCTGAACACCAGCAAGGCCCGCACCCAGTTCGCCGACCACCCCATGCCCGCGCACTGGCCCGACTACCCCGACCACACCCGCATCGCCGGTTACCTGCACGACTACGCGCGACGCTTCGGCCTGCTCGACGCCGTCCGCCCGGGGCACACCGTCACCGGCGTCACCCGGGGCGACGACGGCCGCTGGACCGTGCGGGCCACCGGCCCGGACGGCCCGACCGAGGTCGACGTCGAAGCGGTCGTCGTCGCCAACGGCCACAACCGGGTGCCCCGCCTGCCCGACCCCGGCTACCCGGGCCACTGCACCGCCGAAAAGATCCACAGCCACGCCTACCGCAGCCCCGACCAGCTCACCGACCGGCGAGTCCTGGTCGTCGGCGGCGGCAACTCCGCCATGGACATCGCCGTGGACGCCTCCCACACCGCCCGGCGCACCCTGCTGTCCCTGCGTCGCGGGGTGTGGGTCGTGCCCAAATACCTGCTCGGCCGCCCGTCGGACACCCTCAACGGGGCCCTCGCGCGCAGGCTGCCCTGGCGGCTACGTCAACGGATCAGCCAGAGCATGCTCGCCGCGACCGTCGGCTCCCCGGCCCGCTACGGGCTGCCCACCCCCACCCACGGATTTCTCCAGGACCACCCCACCCTCTCCGACGCGCTGCTGTCCCGGCTCACCCACGGCGCCGTCGAGGCCCGCCCCGGCATCGCCGCGTTCCACGGCGACCGGGTCGAGTTCACCGACGGCCGGGTCGACGAGATCGACCTCGTCATCTGGTGCACCGGCTACCGCATCGACATCGACTTCCTCGACCCGGCGCTGCTCGGCGCCGGCCCCGACTCCCTCCCGCTGTACCGGCACGTGTTCCACCCCGACGCCCCCGGCTTGACGTTCGTCGGGCTGATGCAGTCCACCGGCTCGGCGTTCCCCCTGGTCGAGGCGCAGGCCCGGCTCGTCGCCGCGCACCTGGCCGGCCGGTACGCGCTGCCCGACCCGGCCCGGCAGCGGGCCGCATGCCGCGCCGAACTGCGCGCCGCCACCGCCCGGTGGGGGCAGCGACGCCCGGCGATGCGGGTCGACTTCGACGGGTACCTGGCCGAACTGGGCCGGGAACTGGCCGCCGGTGCCCGCCGCGCCCGGACCCCCGGGGCGGCGGCGTGAGCACCCTTACCGGGCGGCGGGTCCTGGTCACCGGAGCACGGGGCACCTTCGGGAGTCACCTCTGCGCGGTCCTGACCGCGGCCGGCGCCCGCGTCATCGGCCTCGACCGGCATCCCGGCACCACCGCCGGAGTGCCGGTACTCGGCGCCGACCTGACCGACCCGCACGCCGCGCCCGCCGCCGTGCACGCCGCCGTCAACCGGCTCGGTGGCCTCGACCTGCTGGTCAACAACGCCGGCGTCGGCGGGCCCGCCCCGGCCGAACTCCCGCCCGACGACACCGTGCGCCAGCAGATCGAGGTGAACCTGATCGCCGCTTGGCGTACCACCGCGGCGGCGCTGCCCGCCCTCGTCGACGCCCGCGGTCGGGTGATCTTCGTGGCGAGCCGGATGGCCGTGCTGCCCCTGCCCCTCGCCGCCGCGTACGGGGTCAGCAAGCGGGCCCTCGTCGCGTACGCCGACGCGCTCCGACTGGAGGTCGGCACCCACGTCGGGGTCAGCGTGGTCTACCCCAGCATGGTGACCTCACCCATCCACGACAGCACCGTCCGCGCCGGGCTCTCCCTCGACGGGGTGTCCCGGCGGGAACCCGTCGAGGGCGTCGTCGCCGCGATCCTGCGCGCCGCCACCGCCCGCCGTGCCCCCCGCGACGTGGCCACCACCGGCCGGGGACGCCTGGAGATGGCCCTGGCCCGACACGCGCCCGCGCTCGCCGACCGCCTGGTGCGGCGTACCGTCGCGGCCCGGGTCGCCGCCGGTGACTTCGACGGCGCACCGCTGGCCGCAGGCCTGGTCCGGCGCCACCGCGACGCCGCCGGCTGACCGCCGCCGGCGGGCTGTCAGGGCGTCGCCGCGGCACCGATCGGGACACCCAGAGGTGGACCAGGTTCGGGCCGGGGGTCAGCACCAGCCCCAGGTGATGGGCCACACTACGGGGATGCCGGTCCTGCTGCGGGCCCCCGCGACCGCCCACCGTCCCGAACTGGTGCTCCGCCCATGGTGCGACACGGACATCGCCGAGCTGATCGAGGTCTACCGCGACCCGGAGCTGCGCCGTTGGGTGCGCAGCCCCGTCGACGACGTCAACGACGCCCGGCGGTGGGTGACCCGTAGCCGGCAGGGCTGGGCCGCCGGCAGCCGGTTCAGCTTCGCGGTGCTGGAGCCGCGACCTGCCGCGGACCGGCTCGTCGCCACGGTGGTGCTCAAGGAGGTCCTGCCCGGCCGCGAACAGGCCGAGGTCGGCTACTGGACGGCCGCCTGGGCGCGTGGGCTCGGCGTCGCGCCACGGGCGGTGGAGGCGGTCACCCGCTGGGCGTTCGCCCGGTTCGCCGCGACCGGGCTGGCCCGGCTGGAACTGCTGCACCAGGTAGACAACCTGGCTTCCTGCCGGGTGGCGGAGAAGACCGGCTACCTGTTCCAGGAGGTCCTGCCGGCCCGCGCGCCGTTTCCCCGTGACGGGCACCGGCACGCCCGCGCCGCGCCGCACCGCGCCCAGGCCTGAGTTGCCGCGTCGACCGGTCACGGGGAGTTCGACAATCGTCCCGGCATGGGCAAACCGATCCCGGGACGGAACTCGCCCTACGACGGTCGGCGGCCTCCTCGACGGCGCCCATCGTCACGTCACGTCCTCCGGGTCTCACACCCCAGGAGAGGATTCGCGCTCCGCGGTGGCGACCTTGACTTATTGATCGCTACCGATTTATCTTTTAGGAAACTTTCCTAACAGGAGGACGCCATGGGCGGTCGTACCGGTCCGCGAAGATCCACCCGCCTGCCATTGGCCGTCACGGTCCTGCTGGCCGTGGTCGGCGCCGTCGTCGCGCCGTCGACCGCGGCCCATGCCGCCGCTGGTCTCACCGCCAACTTCTCCTCGTCCGATAACGGTTCGTGGCGGATGGACAAGTACGTCATCAGCAATCCGACGACGACCGCTATCTCCGGGTGGACCATCGAGTTCGATCTGCCGGCTGGGGTGACCATGGGTAACGCCTACCACGGCACCGTCACCCGGGTCGGCGACCACGTCACGGTCGCCAACGCGCACTACAACGGCACCGTCGCCGCCGGTGGCAGCACCGAGCCGTACAGCTTCTGGTACATCGCGACCGGTACGGCCACCGCGCCGACGAACTGCCGGATCAACGGGAACAAGTGCGATGGCAGCCCCGACCGGGCACCGGGCACGCCGACCGGCCTCACGGTCGCCGGGCGGACCACCAAAACCCTGTCGCTGACCTGGACCGCCGCCGCCGCCACCGACTTCCCGATCGCGGGGTACGACGTGCTACGCGGCGGGACCGTCGTCGCGTCGGTCACCGGCACCGCGGCGACCGTCGGCGGGCTGACGCCGAACACCCCGTACACCTTCGCCGTCGTGGCCAAGGACACCCGCGGCAACACCTCGCCGGTGAGCGCCACCGTGTCGGCCACCACGCTCAACCCGGCCGACGACACCGTCGCCCCGCCGGCACCCGGTGGCCTGCGCAGCACCGCCGTGACCGCCAACAGCGTCACGCTCGCGTGGAACGCCGTCACCGACGCCAGCGGCATCGCCGGGTACGACGTCTACCGCGGCACCCAGCTCGCCACCACGGTCAACGGTACGGGCACCAGCGTCACCGTCGGCGGCCTCACCGCACTGACCGCGTACACCTTCACCGTCCGGGCCCGCGACACCTACGACAACGTCTCGCCCGCCAGCGCGCCGGTCACCGCCACCACCGACGACGTGATGGGCGCCGGCCGGTACGCCAAGGTCGGCTACTTCGTCCAATGGGGAATCTACGGCCGGCAGTACTTCGTGAAGAACCTCGACACGTCCGGCGCCGCGGCGAAGCTGACCCACATCAACTACTCCTTTGCCAACCTCGACCCGGTGAACCTGACCTGCCTGCAAGGCGTCACCCGGGGCACCACCCAGAACCCGCAGGACCCCGACCAGGGCACCGGCGCGGGCGACGCCGACGCCGACTACGGCCGACCGTTCAGTGCGGCGCAGTCGGTGGACGGCGTGGCCGACACCGGCTGGGAGAAGCTGCGCGGCAACTTCAACCAGCTCAAGAAGCTCAAGGCCAAGCACCCGCACCTGAAGATCCTGATCTCGCTCGGCGGCTGGACGTACTCCAAGTTCTTCTCCGACGCCGCGGCGACCCCCGCGAGCCGGGAGAAGCTGGTCCGCTCGTGCCTGGACATCTACCTGCGAGGCAACCTGCCGGTAGCCGGCAACTCCGGCGGGCCGGGCACCGCGGCCGGCATCTTCGACGGCATCGACCTCGACTGGGAGTGGCCCGGCGCCGAAGGGCACCCCGGCAACCACTGGGGGCCGCAGGACAAGGCCAACAACACGGCGCTGCTCGCCGAGTTCCGCCGGCAGATGAACGAACTCGGCGCGACCACCGGCAAGCGGTACCTGCTGACCGCGTTCACCCCGGCCGATCCGGCGAAGATCAACGCGGGGTGGGACATCAGCCGCACCGACGGCACGCCGAGCGTCTTCGACTATCTCGACTTCGCCAACGTGCAGGGGTACGACTTCCACGGTGCCGGCAGCGACAACTCGTGGGAGCCGAACCGCACCGGACAGCAGGGCAACCTGTACCGCGACGCGCAGGACCCGTACCCGTTCGAGTTCAGCGTCGAACGCGCCGTGCGCACGTACACCGACGCCGGGGTCAACCCGCGCCAGCTCACCGTCGGCTTCGCCTTCTACGGCCGGGGCTGGCAGGGGGTCGCCGCCGGGACCCTGCCGGGCGGCGGCTCGGCCAACGGGGAGTGGCAGACGGCCACCGGGGCGGCGCCCGGCCAGTTCGCCGAGGAAGCGGGCACCCGTGGGTACGCCAACCTGCTCGCGATGGTGCCCGGCTGCACCGTCCACCACGACACCCAGTCGGTCTCGTCGTACTGCTTCACCGGCAACGGCGGGCAGTGGTGGACCTTCGACGACCCGTGGGCGATCGGCCAGAAGACCACCTGGGCAAAGCAGCAGAACCTGCTCGGCGGCATGATCTGGGAAATGTCCGGCGACACCACCGCAGGCACCCTGATGTCCGCGGTGAACACCGGCCTGCCGTCACCGCGCTGACACCGACGCCGGGGGCGGCGGGCGCACCAAGCCCGCAGCCCCCGGGCAGGTACGCGAGGACTTCGTGCTGGAGACCGTGTACTGCGACACCGGCACCGCCCGGCTGCTGAAAGGGCGGACATGCGGCCCGGTGTTCGTCACCCACCGCCGACCGGGGCCGGGCAAGGTCGTCAGCCCGCGCGATGTCTGCCCGGACACCAGACTGGCCCGGCTGTCGTACGGGCAGGCCTGTGCCCTGCTGGACGGGCACACCGTGACGCGCGGGCCGGGCATCGGCTGGGACCTACGCGAGTACCGCCATTCCTTCCTTACTCACCTCGGCGAGCAGGGTACGAACCTGCTGATGCTGATGGCCAAGTCCCGACACAAGAAGCCGGAGAACGTCTGTCGCTACTTCAAGCCGTCCTCGGAAGCGATCGCCGAAGTCACGAACCTGCTGACGCCCGGCGACAGCACTCGCTGACCTTGAGTCCAAGATTTCGTGAATTCAGGATTTCTTGTACTGTCGTGGGATGCTGACTGTTGCCTCCGACATCGAGGTACTGGCGCGGTTCGGCCGTGCGCTCGCCGATCCGATCCGCTGCCGGCTCCTGCTCGCGCTGCGCGAGGCCCCGGCCTACCCCTCCGATCTCGCCGACCAACTGGGGATCTCCCGTACCCGGCTCTCCAACCATCTGGCGTGCTTGCGTGGCTGTGGCCTGGTCGTCACCGTGCCCGACGGCCGCCGCACCCGCTACGAGCTGGCCGACGAACGCCTTGGCCATGCGCTCGACGACTTGCGCACCACCGTGGTCGCGGTCGAGACCGACCGCACCTGTGTGGAGGCTGAGACGAAGGGGTGCTGCTGATGACCGCCCTATCCCTAAGCCCCACCCCGGCCCGCCGTGACGCGCTCGCCCGCCGGATACGGCTGCTGGTCGCGGCGACCATCACCTACAACGTCATCGAGGCGGTCGTCGCCATCACCGCCGGGACGCTCGCTTCCTCCACCGCGCTGGTCGGCTTCGGCCTGGACTCGGTCATCGAGGTATCCTCCGCGACGGCGGTCGCCTGGCAGTTCTCCGCCCGCGAGCACGCGGTGCGCGAGGCACGGGAGAAGACCACCCTGCGGATCATCGCACTGTCGTTCTTCGCGCTCGCCGCGTACGTCGCCGTCGACGCTGTACGCGCGCTGATCGGAACCGGCGAGGCCGACCGCTCGATCCCTGGCATCGTCATCGCCACGCTCTCACTGGCGATCATGCCGTTCCTGTCCGCCGCCCAACGCAAGGCCGGCCGCGAACTCGGCTCCGCCTCCGCGGTCGCGGACTCCAAGCAGACCCTGCTGTGCACCTACCTCTCCGCCGTCCTGCTCGTGGGCCTGGTCTTCAACGCCGCTTTCGGCTGGTCCTGGGCCGACCCGATCGCCGCCCTGGTCATCGCCGCAGTCGCGGTGAAGGAAGGCCGCGACGCCTGGCAGGGCAAGGGCTGCTGCGCCGCCCCCACCGCCGCGGTGGTGCCGCCGGTTGCCACCGCGGCGGACGCGTGCGGCTGCCGCCCCGGATGCGACTGACCCTTCCGGCGCCGGCCCCCACTGCCCTGCGGGGGCCGGTGCGGAGGCCAGCAGCCTCGTCGCGATTGGCGCCTCCAGCAGGTCCAGCGCATCATCGACCGCCCGCGTCGTCAGATAGCAGCCGGTCCCACTCCGACACCCGCCTGCCTGGTGGCACTGTCAGCAGCGAATCCAGGACCGCGCGCTGACCGGTGTTCAGCAGCCAGCCCGTACAAGGTGTCCCCGCCGAGCACGAGCAGCAGCACCACGGTCCCACGTCTGCTGGTTCGCCGCCTCCCGCACCGAGGCCACCAGCCGGGGCGGCGTCGTCACACCCGCACCCCACCCCGGCCCGAGCATCCGGGCCAACTCGTCGACCGGGGTCCGGACATCCGCCCCACCTGTCCCCGTCATCTCCGGACCGTGGACGCGGGAGCAACAGCCCAATTATCGAATTACCGGTAACGACAATCCAGAAATCAGGGCATACAAAACAGGCAAAACGACTGCACACCATAATGACAGTTATGTGCGCGCGGATCGCGATGAGCTGGGTGTGGCCCGCCGCGTCGACACCGCATGATGTTGAGCGCCAGCTGGTCTTCAGCGGTTAGCGCCGCAGGCCTTCGGTAGGCACGACACCGTTCTTCATTGGATGGGCGTGCAGGAGCTGGTTGAGTCGCCGGCGTGCGGCGTGGTCGAGCATCCCGGGTGCCAGGTTGAGGGTGAGGGTGTCGCCGGCGATGGTCAGCCGGGTGCCGTACCCGGGTGGCGAGCTGCTCAAGCGGACCGGACAGCTCGCAGGAACCTTCGAGGAAGCCGCGCAGCATCGGTCGACGAACATCGTCACCCACGCAGTGCTCGCTGGCCCGCGCGGCGGCAGGACCATGATCGGCAGGTTCTTGTGGTCGCCCTCCCACACCTGAATGCGGTAGGAGGCGGCGCGGCGCAGGTAGACCAGCTTCGCCCGCCGAGCCCGGTCCCCGTCGGCGGCGGCCTGCGTTGGGGTCAGCTCTACGGCAAACGCGCGCTGCAGGGTGCGCAGCGAGACCAGCTCAGCGCCGGCCACCCTTCAGCGAGACCGGCCGCGACCAGCCGCACCATCGCCGTCGTACGCTGCCCCGCCGCGTGGGCCTGGCGTAGCTGATACACCGCGGCGCTCCACTGCTCAGCGCTGGGCCTTACCATCTCGCCTCCGCGCGGTCGCGAGTGAAGTTCACCAATGTTGGTGGAGATCACACCGACGACGGTGGGCGGTGTGAAGCGCCGTCGGTGCCACCACGTTCTGCGATGGCGCAGATTCCTCGATGAGCCCCGCCGGCGGCGTCGGGCAGCCTCATCGGCCCGAGCGTTCCGCCGTGGTGCCAGCATGTCGTAACGGTCAGTGGCTACAGATCAATGGCGACTGGGCGGAGTTGCATGACCCGATCGACGCTGCGGGACTGGCAGCCATCACTGGTCCCGGACGATGATGCCTAGGTTGTGCGCCAGCGCCGGGGCCGCTTGTGCCAGCTGGCCGTGGTCGATGACGGCTCCGCGCAGACTTTCCCATCCGTCGGCGATGTCGAGCTCGCGGGCGCCGCGCAGGTCCAGCTTCTTGGCGGTCACCTTGGTGAATCGGGCTCGGTGTAGCGACGAGCCGGGGAAGGTCACGCCGATGAGGGTGGTGCCGCTGAAGTCGGTCTCGGTGAGGTCGCAGTCGCGGAACTCCACGTCCTGCAGGCGGGTGCCGCGCAGGTTCAGGCTGTCGATCTTGCAGCGTTGCAGGGTGACGCGACGCCAGGATCCGCCGTAGGCCTGCACGCCGGCGAGCAGTCCGTCGAGGAGCGTGACGTCGAGCAGTTCCGTGGCCGCCCAGTTGGCGCCGATCCAGCGGGTGCGCGCGATCCAGGTGTCGCTGAACCGAACCTGGCGGAAGTCGCCGCCGGTGAACGTGACGCCGGTCAACGCGCTTTCACTGAACTGGGCGCCGCTGGTCTGCGCGTCGTCGTGCTCGGTGCCGTCGAGGTGGATGTGTGTGTAGTCCTCGTCCTGGGCGAGGCCGCCGGTGAAGGGTTGCAGGTGGCGGGCGTACCGGAGGGCGGCGAGTTCTTGGGGCACGGTCAAGGGTGATGTCCTCGGAGGTGATGTCGGTTCAGGGTTTCATAGCGGGTGAGGTGTAGACGGTCGGGACACGGAAGCCGCCGAGCCAGGTGGCCGGGCCGGCGTTGCCGCGGCGTTCGAAGAGCAGGTCGCGGTGCGGGCCGAGGTGGAACCCGCGGCCCTGCCAGCCCATCACGGTGGGGTCGAGCACCGGCAGGAGTGCCGCCCAGGGGCCGGGGTCGTCGACTCGGTCGAGATCGTCGGCCCGCAGCCAACCGGCGGTGCCTGTGTCCAGGGTGACCGGCACGGCGCCGAGGCCGGCGAGCGCCTTGCGCACCACGGTCTTGGTGGCGCCCAACCACCAGACGGGGTCGTTCTCGGTGCCGGGGCCGAACGAGTACAGCCACCGGTGCACGAGCTCGCGGTAGCCGGCGGCCGCGCTCACCGGCTCAGGGGTGTCGCCGAGCCGTTCCCGCATCAGCGTCCAGCGCGGCCGGGACGTGCGCCAGCCGCCGGTAATGGGGCCCGGACGATGTCGGCGGTGGCGCCGAGGTGGGTGAGTACGCGCGAGGCCGTCCAGGGGTCGCCCGGGGTGACGGTCACCTTGACGTCAATCATCGGAACGGCAAGGCGCCGTGGCGGGCTCGGTGGCGGGCAGGACGGTCATCGCCCGAGCGGCCGCCTCCGGCGACCCGGCGCGGCATCCGGGTACCAGAGCGAGCCGGGCGCGGCGTTCATCCTCGGTCACGTGGCGCACCCGGTGATGGTGCCACAGCAAGCCACTCGAAGCTCTGGTCGGTGTCCGTGTCCCACTGAGAGCCGTGGACGCTCTGGCACGTCGACCCGGCCGGCCCCCAGCCCCGGGCGGCCGGGCCCGGCGCCCAGGTCGACCACGACGGGCCGGACGTCCCGCATCCACTCCGGCACGGCGCCCGCAACCGCAGCGGCCACGCTGCCGCATGGATGCCATCGGCACACCGAGCCGACCCGCTCATGGTCGATGGAAGTGCTCCGGCATCGACTTGTTGTCGCAGAAGGCGCGGTACATGACGTGCAGGCCCACCCGGCCCAGTGTCGGATGGGCGAAGGCGCCGGGGACCGTGCCGATCACGCGGAAGCCGTGCCGCTTGTACAGGTCAACCGCCGAGTGATTCGACTCGACCACGGCGTTGAACTGCATTCCCGCGTATCCGTGTCGCTGGGCCCAGTCCAGCGCGAATCGGCACAGCGCAGTACCCACACCGCGGCCGCGCGCATCGGCGGCGACCATGAAGCTCGCAGTGCAGACGTGTGATCCGGGACCCGGACGGTTTGGTCCCATCTTGGCGGTGCCCAGAACACGATCGTCGTCGACCGCAACGACGGTGAGCCCAGGCGGCGACTCAACCCAGACGTCGTGGGCTTGTCGAGCAGTCATCTGAGGGTCGTACGGAAACGTCTCCTCCGACTGCACGACCTCTCGCACGATCGGCCACACTCCATGCCAGTCAGCCTCGACGAACCTCCGGATCAGCACCCGGCGACGGTAGCGACGCCGGGCAACGAGGGCAACGGATTACCCGCGGACGCTGCGGCGCTCACGTCGTGCCACCTGCCTCGGCGTCGGCGGCCGGGGCTGCTCGTCGGGCACTCCGACGAGATCAGCGAAGCGGGGATCGACGGCGAGTAGGGGGCGCGGCCCGTACAACGCCATCGCGGTGAGCAGTTCGTCGCTGCCCCGTTCGCTCCACACCGGCCGGTGCTGCGGGTCCAGGTCGGCGTGATCACGCCGGGCCTGGCGTAGCAGCCGCCGGGCGGCGGCCCCGGTCTCCGGCACCTCGCTCAGCCACCACCCGCCGAGCAGGGTCACCCCGCAGCCCAGCAGCAGGCCGACGACGGAGGCGGGGCCGCCGGCGTCGCGGGACTGCACGGCGCTCTCCACCAGGCGCAGGATCCCGACGGCGGCGACGGCGAACAACGGCACCGCGCCGAGGGCGATGCGCCGGCGCTGCCACCGGGTCAGCAGCCACCCGTCGCGCAGCAGGCCGGCGACCAGCCTGCGCAGTGCCCGGTTGACCGCAGGGTCGGCGAGGACGGCGGCCCAGGTCTGCGGCCTCCGCACCGCGGCGTGCACTGCCCGCACCAGGGGCGCCGACCGGGCCGGGGGCGCAGCGACGGCGACCATGGTGGCCAGCTCCGCCAGCCGTAGCGCGTCGGCGCGGCGCAGTGTGGCCGCGGCGACCTGGCAGGCCAGGGCCGCCCGGTCGTTCAGGTACGCCAACTCCACCAGCCCCGGTTTGCCGCCGGCGGTACGCCGGCCGATCAGCCCGCGCACCGCCAGCGCGACGGCCAGCGCGGCGACGACCGCCACCGTGTAGTCCAGCAGGAAGTGCGGACCGTCGACACCCCAGAGCACGTGATCGATTATGGCGGGCACCGAGCCCGTGGAACAGCCCGCGAGGACGGCGTATACCGGCGCGCCGGCCCCTGACCCGCACTGGGTTGACGACGGCCTCGACGTGCGGTAAATAAGAGCCAGGAAGTTGAGTCGCTGCGACTCAACTAGATACCTTCGGCCAGGAGATCCGAGGAGGCACCACCATGCTGATGCGTACCGACCCGTTCCGTGAGATCGACCGGATCGCCGAGCAGTTCTTCGGCACCACCTCCCGCCCCACCGTGATGCACATGGACGCCTACCGCGACGGCGACCAGTTCTACGCCGCATTCGACCTGCCGGGCGTGGACCCGAACAGCATCGACTGCACGGTCGAACGCAACGTGCTGACCGTCCGCGCGCAGCGCCGCCGCCCGACCGGGGAGCGCGTCGAGCTCGTTGCCGCGGAGCGTCCGATGGGCACCTTCAGCCGGCAGTTGTTCCTTGGCGACACCCTCGACACCGACCGCCTCGAGGCCGGCTACGACAACGGGGTGCTGACGCTGCGCATCCCGGTCGCCGAGCGGGCCAAGCCACGGCGGGTGTCCGTCAGCACCAGCGGCAGTGGCCACAAGCAGCTCGACGCCTGAACCGCGCCGCGGCGGTTGTGGGGGGGGGGGGGGGGGGCCCCCCCCCCCCCCCCCCCCGACCCCGGACCGAAGGAAACCGCCCGGGCGCGCCTCACCGCCGATCCGAACGCTGGCTGAGAGTCTTTCTCGCATGCTGCGTCCTGAGTTTCCGGTGCTGTCGCGTGGTGCGGCCCGCCCGGCCCTGCCCGATGGCGGGTCGGGTGACTTCACCGAGGCGTGGCTGCGTAACCGACGGCTCTCCGAACACACCCGCGACGCGTACCGGCGGGACGTGGCGGGCTGGCTGGCCTGGTGCGCCGCGGGTGAGCTGGACCCGCTGCGCGTCAACTTCCTCGACGTCAACTCCTACGGCCGGGAGTTGGAGGGCGCCACGGCGGCACGCAGCGGCCGGCCGTTGAGCCCGGCCACCGTGGCCCGCAAGCTGTCGGCCCTGTCCAGCTGGTACGACTTCCTGGTCAAGCTGCGGGCCGTCGAGGCGAACCCGGTCTCCGGCGCTGACCGGCCCCACGTCGACCGGGACCACTCGGCGACGGTGGGGTTGACCCCGGAGGAGGTGGACGCGCTGCTGGCCGCCACGGAGGCCGAGACCGGGCCGGCCGCCGCGCGTAACCGGGCGGCGGTGGCGCTGCTGGCGGACCTGGGGCTGCGGGTGGGGGAGTTGGTCTCGCTGAACGTGACCGACCTGGGTGCGGAGCGGGGGCACCGCAGCGTCCGGTTCGTCGGCAAGGGCGGCAAGCCGCGCCGGCGGGCGCTGACCCCGTCCACCGCGTATGCCGTGGACGCCTACCTGGCCGAGCGGGCGGCGGCGCAGCAGGTGGCGGTGCCCGAGCTGGCCGGTCCGCTGCTGGTCACCGCCACCGGCGCCCGGCTGGATCGGCACTCGGTCTTCCGGCTGGTCCGCCGGCTGGCCCGCACCGCCGGCATCCCTGCGTGGGCGCAGCTGTCGCCCCACTCGCTGCGGCACGCGTTCGCCACGACCGCTCGCGCGGAGGGGGTGCCGCTGGAGGACGTGCAGGACGCGATGGGCCACGCCGACCCGCGGACCACCCGCCGCTACGACCGGGACCGGCACAACCTCGACCGCGATCCGGCGTACGTGATCTGGGCGGCGCGGGCCCGACGTCGGGGCTGAAACCCCTTACGGAGTGAGCAATCACTCCGCAAGGATGGGGGTATGACGACAACCGACCCTCCCCGTCGACGGGCACCGGGCATGACCCCCGACCACCGCCGCGCCGCGATCGTGCGGGCTGCCCTGCCGCTGCTCGCCACGCACGGCGCGGCGGTGACCACCGCCCAGGTCGCCCGGGCGGCCGGCATCGGCGAGGCCACCGTGTTCCGCGCCTTCACCGACAAGCAGGCTCTGCTCGACGCCTGCCTGGCAGAGGCGCTGCGCCCCGACACCGTCGTCGACCGGCTCGCCGAGATCCCCATGCGGCAGCCCTTGGCCGACCGCCTCACCGAGGCCGCCGACACGCTGCTGGCCCACCTGGACCGCATCGGCGCGGTGCTGCGCGCCCTGCACGTCCCCGACCACCCGACGACCCGTTCCCGACCCGACCCCGGGGCCCGCGCCCGGTCCACCACCGCCGTCCGCGACGCCGTCACGGCGCTGCTCGCCCCGGACGCCGACCGGCTGCGGCTGCCCACCGACCGGCTGGCGGAGCTGTTTATCGGCCTGCTGCCCACCCGCGACCAGTTCGCCGGCGGGCCGGTCACCCCCGCCGAACTGGTCGACGTGTTCCTGCGCGGAGCGCTGAGCCCCGGCGCGGCGGTGAGCGTCACTCTGAACCACACCATCGTGCCGGCCGTCGACCACCACGCCGCCGCCCGCTTCTTCGCCGACGTCATGGGGCTGTCCGTCCTGCCGCCGGCCGGTCGTGACGGGCACTTCGCCCCGGTGCGGGTCAACGACCAGCTCACCCTCGACTTCGCCAGCCTGCCCGGAACGCCGGGCCACCACCTTGCCTTCGACGTCGACCCCGACACCTTCGACGCCGCACTGGGGCGGTTACGTGAGGCCGGCGTGTCGTTCGGCGACGACCCCCGCACTCCGGACAACGGGGGCACCGACCATCCGCTCTGCCCGCGTGGGCTGTTCTTCGGCGACGACGCCGGCAACCTCTACGAGTTGATGTCCCCGGTCTGAGTCGAGCCGTCGGGTGCGCTGCTGGCGCCGGGTGCGCCGACCGTGGACGACGTGGGGTGGGCCAGGGCCGGGGCGAGTTGCTGCGCGCCGGGCGGCTGTCCGCCTACGGTCACAGGTGATGGGCGGTGAGCAGGCGTGGAGCCGGCCGGCCCGGCGGGGCCGGCCGGTGCGCACCGGTGTGCTGGCCGCCGGTGCGGGGCTGGTGTTGTGCCTGGTCGGGGTGGCCGGGTTGGGGGCGTGGAACGTGCAGGTGGTGACCGGGTCCTCGGGCCCGGTGCGGGACACCGCCGAGGGGTTCCTGCGGGAGGTGTCCGCGGGCGACGCCGATCGGGCGTACGGGCGGTTGTGCGCCGATGCGCGTAGCCGGTGGAGCGCGGCGGGGTTCGCCGCGTGGCTGCGGACCCCGCCGCAGGTCACCGGCTACGAGATCACCGACGTGGGGGTGGCCACCCGAGGCGGTCGTCCCCGGGGCACGGTGGTGGTGCGGCTGACCCGTGACGGCGGCGGCAGCGAGGAGCGGGAGCTGCCGGTGGTGCGGGAGGCCGACGGGTGGCGGGTGTGCGGCGACCCGTTCTGACCGGCGGGCGGGGCGCCTACCGGTCGCCGAGGTCCCCGGCGCGGTAGTGCCGTCGGCACAGCACCTGGTAGCGGACCTCGGCGCTGTCCATGGTGTCGCCGATGACGACCTGTTCGCCCTCGCGGACGACCCGGCCGTCAACGACGCGGGCGTTGAGCAGCCCCTCCCGGCCGCACCAGCAGAGCACCTCGACCTGGATGCGGGCCACCGAGTCGGCCAGTTCGAACAGCCGCCGGGCGGCGGGGAACAGGCAGGACCGGAAGTCGGTGGCCAGGCCGAAGGCGTACACGTCGACGTCGTAGTTGTCGACCAGCTCGGCCATCTGTTCGATGTGTTCGAGATCGTAGAACGACGCCTCGTCGCAGATGAGGTAGTCCACGCGTACCCCCTCGGCCCACGCGTCGCGGACCAGGTCGCGCAGGTCCAGGCCGTCGACTTCGATCGCGGAGTGGGCCAGGCCGATGCGGGTGGTGACCTGCGGGCCCAGCGACCGGTCGATGCGGGTGGTGACCAGGCCGCGGCGGCCCTGCCGGGCGTGGTTGTAGTTCATCTGCAACGCCATCGTGGATTTGCCGCAGTCCATCGGTCCCCAGAAGAACTTCAGCGCGGCGGCGTGCAGCGGCCGGCCGTTGACGCCCCGGGCGGCGGCGCAGCCGGTGGGCGGGTGCTCCAGGCCCGGAAGGGGCCGGGCCAGACAGATCGGGGCGGCGTCGTGGGTCACGTCGGGGCAGCCTAGTCCATCGGCGCCCACCTATCGGGGCGGTGCGTGGGTCGCCGCCGCCTGCGGCGGCGACCCGGTGCTGGCGGCGGCTACAGCACCCTCGGTGGGGTGTTGCCGGCGGCGATGATGGCCCGGCGGATCGGCACGAGGGCCAGCAGCGCGAAACCGACCACGAAGAAGATCAGCAGGGAGACCAGGCCCACCCGGTAGGAGGCGGTGAGCTGGAACACCAGGCCGAACGCCAGGGGGCCGAGCCAACTGGTGCCCTTGTCGCTGATCTCGTAGAAGCCGTAGTACTCGCCCTCCTTGCCGGCGGGGATGAGCTGGCTGAACAGCGACCGGCTCAACGCCTGGCTCCCGCCGAGGACCAGGCCGATGGCCCCGCCGAGGAGCATGAACTGTAGTGGGGCCTCGGCGGGCAGCCGGAACGCCGCGATGATGACCCCGATCCACAGTACGAGGCTGAGCAGCACGGTCTTCCACGCCCCGATCCGGCGGGCGAGAGCCCCGAGGGCGAGCGCGCCGCCGAAGGCGAGGAACTGCACCAGCAGGATCGTGGTGATCAGGGTGCTCTGGCCCAGCTTCAGCTCCTCGGTGCCGTACTGGCTGGCCAGGGTGATCACGGTCTGGATGCCGTCGTTGTAGACCAGGAACGCCAGCAGGAACAACAGGGTCAGCGGGTACGCCCTGACCTCCCGCACGGTGCGGCCGAGCTGCCGGAATCCGCCGGTGAGCACGTTGCCGCCGCCGCCGCGCAGCGCCTCGGCGGTGGGGCGTTCGCGCAGCCAGCGCAGCGGCACCAGGGTGAACACCGCCCACCACACCCCGGCCGACACGATCGACCAGCGGGCCAGGTCCAGGGTGCGCTGCGGGTTGCCCTCCTCGCTGAACATGGTCACCGCGATCAGGTTCAGCGCCAGCAGCACCCCGCCGCCGAGGTAACCGATGGCCCAGCCGCGGCTGGAGATGCCGTCGCGTTCGTCGGGGCCGCCGAGCAGCGGCAGGAACGAGTTGTAGACCACCACGGCGGCGCCGAAGGAGATGTTGGCGACGATGAACAGCGCCCCGCCGAGCAGGTACCGATCGCCGGTGACGAAGGCCATCGCGACGGTCGCCCCGGCGCCGGTGAACGCTGCCGCGCCGAGCAGCCGCTTCTTGTGTGTCGAACGGTCGGCGACCGCCCCGATCACCGGCAGCACGAACACCGTGAGCAACACCGACAGGGAGATCAGGTACGGGTAGTAGGAGCCGGCGGCGACGCGGATGCCCAGCGGGTGGACGTACCCGTCGCAGCTGTCCGCCCCGAGTTCACAGCCAGCGGCCAGTTCGGCGACGGTGGTCAGGAACGGGCCGAGGAAGACGGTGATGACGGTGGTCTGGAAGGCCGAGTTGGCCCAGTCGTAGAGGTACCAGCCGCGCCGTTCGCGGGCGGTGGCCGCCGGTGGTGGGGTGTCCACCACCGGGGTGACCGTCTCGGCCATGGGTTCCTCCGCCGGGTTGTCAGGCGGCCCAGTGGCCGCGGCTGCGGTAAACGTCGCGCAGCACGCCGACGTGATCGGTCATGATGCCATCCACACCAAGATCAAGTAACTCGTGCATCTGGGCAGGTTCGTCGATCGTCCAGACGTGCACGTGCAACCCGAGCCGGTGGGCGTAGGCGATCAGCCGACGGTCCACCACCGGGATGCGCCCGTAGGTCGGTGGCACCTGCGCGGCCACCACCGACGGGTGCAGCCGCACCGGCCGCCCGTGCAGGGACGCCAGCCGCAACCGGGCCACACCGCGCATGCCGAGGCCGGTGGCGACCTGCCCGCCGGTGGCCGCCCGCAGCCGGGCCAGCCGGGCGTCGCTGAACGAGGCGAGCAGTACCCGGCCGCCGGCGTCGGCGCGGTCGACAGCCGCGACGGTCGCCTCGACGCCGTCGTCGGCCTTGACGTCGACGTTGAAGCGCACCTGCGGCCAGCCGGCGAGGACGTCGTCGAGGCGGGGCACCACGGCGGCGCCGCCGACGCGCACCGAGGCCAGGTCGGCCCAGCGCAGGTCGGCGATGCGCCCCGGCGCGCCGGTGAGCCGGCGAAGGGTGGGGTCGTGGAAGACCACGGCCACCCCGTCCGCGGTGGCGTGCACGTCGGTCTCGACGTACCGGTAACCCAGGTCGATGGCCCGGGTGAACGCGGCGACGGTGTTCTCGTCGCCCTCGGCCGCGCCGCCCCGGTGGGCGAACGCCAGCGGCGCGGGGGCGTCGAGGTAACCGGAGCGAGCCTGCACGTGGGGCAGTATGCCCGGCCGCGGCTTTCCCTGTCCGCCGGGTGACCGGTCGCGGTACGCCCGCGCCGCGGTTTCCCGGTTCCGGGGCGGGGCGTTGCCCGCGGTCCGAGGCGGCGCTAGGTTGGACGTCGTGACTGCCGGGTCGGCCATGGGCCACGAGCGAGCAGGGCACCCGGCCGGGGCATGAGCGCCGGGCGTCCACGCGCCCCGCCGTGCCTGCCGAGTGGCCCACCTGCCTGCTTCTCCCACCCGCACCACCGCGCGGTGGTGCGTTCCCGCGCGGTGGTCGTCGCCGAGGCGACGACACGCGCCCCGGTCACGTTCCCACCCGCACGGGGACGTTCACGCAGCTCAGAAAAGGACAACCGGATGCCCGACGATTTCAACCAGCAGGTCATCAAGGAGTTCCGCGCCCACGGCGGGCGGGTCGGGGGGTGGTTCGAGGGGGCCCGGCTGCTCCTGCTGACCACCACCGGGGCGCGCACCGGCGTCCCGCACACCACCCCGCTGGGCCACCTGACCGACGAGCGGGGCCGGGTCCTGGTCATCGCCTCCGCCGGGGGAGCACCGCGGGACCCGCAGTGGTTGCGCAACCTGCGGGCCGACCCGCGGTGCTCCGTCGAGGACGCGACGTCGACCTGGCGGGGGCCGGCCGGCGGGCGGGCCGCCCCCCACCGCCCCCCCGCCCACGCCCGCCCGGGGGGCGCCGCCCCCCGCCCGCGGCCGGGGCCGCCCGGGGGGGTCCCCGGCCGGGCGACCGGGTGTCGGGCGTTCCCGTCTTCGGCGGCGCGTCCTGCGGCGCCCGGGCCCTGTGTCACACCGACCCCCGCCCTGACGGGCCCGCCATCGGGTCGGCGAGGGGGAGCCATGTCGGAACCGCCGTAGGCGCCCGTCAGGGCAGTCGGCGGCGGTGCGCGCGGCTGATGTCGCTCGGGCGGCCCGGGTCGACGTGCCGGGGCCGGTCGGGTTCGTCGGGGCGCAGCGGGACGAGGGCGTCGGTGACCGCGTCGATGATCGCGTCGGTGGCCAGGCGGGCCGAACCCGGGGCGGCCGGGTCGACGCCGCTGAGGTCGACGGGCGCGCCGAAGTGCACCCTCAGCACCGGGCGGCGGCGCACCGCCCGCGCGACGGCGCGCAGCATCCCCTTCGGGGCCTGGTAGGGCAGCACCTCGTGGGAGCCCCACTGGGCGACGGGGACCACGGTGGCCCCGCTGGTGAGGGCGAGCCGGGCGGCGCCGGTCTTGCCGCGTTCGGGCCACATGCCGGGGTCCAGACCGATGCGGCCCTCCGGGTACACCAGGACGACCGACCCGTCGGCCACGGCGGTGGCGGCGTCATCGAGGGCCCGGTGCACGGCGGCGGTGCCCCGGTCCACGCGGATGTGCCCCGCGTGGCGCATAGCCGAGCCGAGCAGCGGGGCGCGGAACAGCCCGGCGGTGGCCATGATCCGGGGAGCCACCCCGCGGGCCCGGCACGCGGCGGCGAGCACCACGGGGTCGAAGGGGCTGATGTGGTTGGCGGCCAGGATCAGCGGGCCGCGGCGCAGCGCCTCGGGCACGTCGCCGCTGACCCGCAGGCGGGCCACGAGGGCGACGACGACGTGGGCGAGCAGCAGCGCGGCGCGCCAGATCAGCGGTGGCCGCCAGGCCGGGCAGGTGGTGTCCATCAGCGCGCATGGTCGCACGCGCGGACCCGGTCACGCGGCACGGGGGAGCGGGAGCGGGCCGTACGGCGGTGGTGATCAGGGTCATTGGTCCCGGGCCTCTTCGGGACTACCGCCCCTGCCGCATCGTCTACGACGAGCAGTAGTATCTACTACGTCTCGTAGTATGCAAAAATCCTGGGGGTAACTGGTGGACGCGTTGGACGTCGCCCGCTGGCAGTTCGGTGTCACCACCGTCTACCACTTTCTCTTCGTACCGCTGACCATCGGCCTGTCGGTGCTGGTGGCGATCCTCCAGACCCTGTGGCACCGCACCGGCAACGAGAAATACCTGAAGCTCACCAAGTTCTACGGCAAGCTCTTCCTGATCAACTTCGCCATGGGCGTGGTGACCGGCATCGTGCAGGAGTTCCAGTTCGGCATGAACTGGAGCGACTACTCCCGCTTCGTCGGCGACATCTTCGGCGCCCCCCTGGCCATCGAGGCACTGGTCGCGTTCTTCCTGGAATCGACCTTCATCGGCCTGTGGATCTTCGGTTGGGACCGGCTGCCCAAGCGGCTGCACCTGGCCGCCATCTGGGCCGCCGCTATCGGCAGCAACCTCAGCGCGTACTTCATCCTCGCCGCGAACTCGTTCATGCAGAACCCGGTCGGCTACCGGATCAACCCCGAAAGCGGCCGGGCCGAACTCACCGACTTCGTGGCCGTGCTGACCAACAAGGTCGCCATGATCACCTTCCCGCACACCATCGCCGGCGCGTTCCTGGTCGCCGGCTCGCTGCTGGTCGCCGTCGCCGTGTGGCACCTGGTGCGCAACCGCGACTCCGCCGACACCCCCGCCTACCGCTTCGCCGCGAAGTTCGGCTCCTGGGTAACCCTCGTCTCCGCCGCCGCCGTCGTCATCACCGGCGACATCCAGGGCAAGATCATGACCCAGGTGCAGCCGATGAAGATGGCCGCCGCCGAGGGCCTCTACACCACCGAGTCGCCCGCCTCGTTCTCCGTACTCACCGTCGGCAGCCTCGACGGCAGCCGCGAGGTGTTCGCCCTCAAAATCCCGTACCTGCTGTCCTGGCTGGGCACCGGCGACCCGAACGGCACCGTGCAGGGCATCGACGACCTCCAGGCCCAGTACACCGCCCAGTACGGCGCCGGCAGCTACACCCCGATCATCCCGGTGACCTACTGGAGCTTCCGCTTCATGATCGCCTTCGGGCTGGCCGCCGCCGCAATCGCCCTGCTGGTGCTCTGGAGCCAACGCAAGGGCCGCACCCCCACCAGCAAGTGGCTGCTGCGCGCCGGGCTGGTCATGCCGCTGCTGCCCCTCGCGGCGAACTCCTTCGGCTGGATCTTCACCGAGATGGGCCGCCAGCCGTGGATCGTCTTCGGCGAGATGCTCACCCGCGACGGCGTGTCCCGCAGCGTCTCCATGACCGAAGTACTCACCTCGTTCGCCGCCTTCACCCTCATCTACGCCGTCCTCGCGGTGATCGAGGTCAAACTGCTGCTGCGCTACGCCAAGGCCGGCGTACCCGACCTCACCGACAACCCCGACATCGACGACACCCACGACGACGCCGAGCGCCCGCTCGCGTTCGCCTACTGATCACCGGAGACAACCGTGGAACTCACCACCATCTGGTTCCTGCTCGTCGCGGTCCTGTTCACCGGGTACTTCATCCTCGAGGGCTTCGACTTCGGCGTCGGCATGCTGCTGCCCGTACTCGGCCGCAACGACAAGGAACGCCGCGTCCTGATCAACACCATCGGCCCCGTCTGGGACGGCAACGAGGTCTGGCTCATCACCGCCGGCGGCGCCATGTTCGCCGCCTTCCCCGAGTGGTACGCCACCCTCTTCTCCGGCTTCTACCTGCCGCTGCTGCTGATCCTGCTGGCCCTGATCATCCGCGGCGTCGCCTTCGAATACCGCCACAAGCGCCCCGAACCCACCTGGAAACGCCGCTGGGACGCCGCCATCTTCTTCGGCTCCCTCATCCCCGCCATCCTCTGGGGCGTCGCCTTCGCCAACATCCTGCGCGGCGTACCACTGGACGTCGACCACGAATACGTCGGCGGCCTACTCAACCTGCTCAACCCCTACGCCCTGCTCGGCGGCGCCACCACCGCCGCCCTGTTCCTCACCCACGGCGCCGTGTTCATCGCCCTCAAGACCGTCGGCGACATCCGCCACCGCGCCCGCACCCTCGCCGTACGCCTCGGCATCGGCACCGCCGTCCTCGCCGTGGCGTTCCTCTCCTGGACCCTCACCATCCGCTCCAGCACCGCCGCCGTCGTCCTCGCCGTCGGCGCCGCCCTCGCCCTGCTCGCCGGCCTCGCCGCCGCCCGCGCCCACCGAGAGGGCTGGGCGTTCACCGGCACCGCCGTGGCCATCGCCCTCGCCGTGGCCACCCTCTTCGCCGCACTGTTCCCGAACGTGCTGCCCTCCACCGGCGACCCGGCCGGCACCCTGACCGCCACCAACGCCGCCTCCACCCCCTACACCCTCAAGATCATGACCTGGGTGGCGGTCATCTTCACCCCCATCGTCCTGGCCTACCAGGGCTGGACCTACTGGGTGTTCCGCAAGCGCATCGGCGTCGCCCACATCCCCGAGCACTGACACCACAACACACAACACCCGGAAACGGGGGCCGGCGCGGATTTCGCGCGCCGGCCCCCACCGGCATCGGCAGACACCCCGGGCCGAAAACCGGCCACCAGCAGCCCACCCACCGCTATGGTCGCCCGATGCACCCCGCCGTCGACGTCCGGGAACTCACTCCCGACGACCTCACCGCAGCCTGGACACTCGGCCGCCACGCCTTCGGATCCGACCCCCAACCCCCACCGCACGCCACCACCGACCAGCCCGGCCTGACCCGCTACGGCGCCTTCGACACCACCGGACAACTCCTCGGCAAAGCCGTCGACCTGCACCACGACCAATGGTGGAACGGCCGCCCCGTCACCGCCGCCGACGTCGGCGGCGTCGCCGTCGCCCCCGCAGCCCGCCGCCGCGGCGTCGCCCGCGCCCTACTCACCGGCCTCCTCCGCGGCGCCCACGACCGCGGCGCCGCCGTCAGCGCACTCTTCCCCACCACCACCGCCGCCTACCGCGCCTGCGGCTGGGACGTCGCCGGCGCCCTACGCACCCTCGACATACCCACCGCAGCCCTACCACCCCACCGACCCCCACCCCACCTGACCGTCCGCGACGGCGGCCCCGCCGACCTACCCGCCGTCACCGACCTCTACGAACACGTCGCCCGCCACCGCCGCGGCCTCCTCACCCGCCGCGGCCCCCTCTACGACCACCCCACCGACGCCCTGCCCACCGACGGCCTCACCCTCGTCGAACAAGACGGCCACCTCGTCGGCTACGCCACCTGGAACCGCGGCCGCGGCTACGGCCCCGACGCCGTCCTCACCGTCGACAACATCCACGCCACCACCACCGACGCCGCCCGCACCCTCGTCGGCCTCCTCGCCACCTGGGCCAGCGTCACCCCCACCCTGCGCCTGAGCCTGCTCGACGGCGACCCCATCACCGCCCACCTACCCATCGAAATCGCCCGGGAACACCACCGCGACACCTGGATGCACCGACCCGTCGACATCACCCGCGCCATCACCCAACGCGGCTGGCCCACCCACACCCACGGCACCACCACCTTCACCCTCCACGACGACCTCGCCGACTGGAACACCGGCACCTGGCGCCTCGACATCGCCGACGGCACCGCCGAACTGCACCGCACCACCACCGACACACCCCTACACCTGACCGTCCGCGGCTTCGCCCAGCTCTACACCGGCGCCAGCAACGCCGAAACCCTCCAGCACGCCGGCCTGCTACACACCGACGCCACCGCTGACCCCCGCCCCCTCGACCTGCTCGCCGCCGCCGGCCCCGCCCACCTGCACGACTACTTCTGACCCCCACACACCACCGCGCCCCCGCCGCTGTTGCGACGGGGGCGCGGTGGGGGACAGGCACACCTGCCGACGGATCAGCCAGCCTCCCGCAACTCCGCCAACCGCGCCTCAATCTCCGCCAACTCCGCCCGCAACCTCCCCGCCTGCTGCTCCGCCTCCGCCCGCTCCGCACCCATGATCTGCTCCACCGCCTCCTGCACCCCCGGAACATCCACCAACGCCACCATCCGCAACGCCTCCGCCGGCTTCACCACATACGGCTTCGCCAACGACTTCGCGCCCTGCTGCGCCGCCACCGTCCACTCACCATCGGCGTACGCCAACGTCACCGTCAACCCCGCCGGCCCCTTCGCCTTCACCGCCTTCACCGGCCGCCGCACCGGCTTCGACTCCACCTGCTGCTCCACCCTCGGCTCCTCCCGCCGCGCCGCTGGCACCCGCGGCGTGTCCAGCACGAACTCCGGCTCCGGCGCCACCACCGGCGGCTCCGACTCCGACTCCGGCTCCGGCTTCACCTCCGCCACCTTCCGACCCGCACCCCGCGGCGCCACCGCCACATCGGCGGGGGAGAACGGCAACTCGTCACGACCGAACCGCACCACCACGAACTCGTCGGACACCGACGGATCAGTCAACTCCACCACCTGACCCACCTGACCGGCGACCTGCCCCGCCGACGAGGTGAACACCACCCTCGGCTTACGTCCGGCAGCCAATGCCTCCCGGATGTTCTGCACCTCATCACTGGACAAACCCTGGCCCGCGCCCATCACAACCCTCTTCCGTACACCTGTCTGATTCCTGCCTTGATACCAGCACGCTCCGACACCCGGAAGATCAACCCCCCAACGCCCGCAACGCCCGGTCCGCGTGCTCGTTCATCCCCAACTCGCTGTGCACCACCTCCACCACCCGCCGGTCGGCACCGATCACAAACGTCATCCGCCGCGTGCTCAACGGCCCCAACGGCAGCCGCCGCAACACCCCTAACTGCCGCGCCACCACACCCTCGGAGTCCGACAACAACGGATAGTCGAACCCGTGCAACCGGGAGAACTCCGCCTGCTTCTCCACCGAATCCCGACTGATCCCCACCCGCGAAGCCCCCACCGCCGCGAACTCCGCCGCCAGATCCCGGAAGTGACAGCTCTCCGCCGTACACCCCCGCGTCATCGCCGCCGGATAGAAGAACAACACCACCGGCCCCGACACCAGAAACTCCGACAACCGCCGCGGCACCCCCGACTCGTCGGGCAACTCGAAATCCTCCACCACGTCACCGACCCGCACATCTGCCACCTCGACCACCCTCCACACAGCCCGCGTCCCGACGCCGGCAGCGTAAGCGATCACCGGTGCCACCGCGCTGCCCACCACCGCCCGCCCCCACCGGTAACCTCACCACCACCACGGGGAAGGAGTAACCCATTGAACCCGGTCACCATCATCACCGGCGCAAGCCGAGGCATCGGCGCCGCCACCGCCCGCCGCCTCGCCCACGACGGCCACCACATCGCCATCGGCTACCGCCACGACCACGACGCCGCCAACGCCGTCGCCGCCGACATCCGCGCCACCGGCCGCCACGCCGTCGCCGTCGCCGCCGACACCCGCGACCCCGACGCCATCACCCGCCTCTTCGACGCCGCAGCCGACCTCGGCCCCCTCACCGGGCTGGTCAACAACGCCGGCGTCACCAGCCCCATCGGCCCGTTCACCGACCTGCACCCCGACGACCTGCGCCACGTCGTCGACGTCAACCTCATCGGATACGTCCTCTGCGCCCAACAGGCCGCCCGCCGCCTCACCCACGGCGGGGCCATCGTCAACGTCTCCTCCGCCGCGGCCACCCTCGGCAGCCCAGGGGAGTACATCCACTACGCCGCCGTCAAAGCCGCCACCGACACCCTCACCATCGGCCTGGCCAAGGAACTCGCCCCCCACGGCATCCGCGTCAACGCCGTCGCTCCCGGCATCATCCGCACCGACCTGCACGCCCACTCCGGCGAACCCGACCGCCCCGACACCGCCGCCGGCCGCATCCCCCTCGGCCGCGCCGGCGAACCCGACGAGATCGCCGCCGCCATCACCTGGCTACTCAGCCCCGACGCCAGCTACACCACCGGCACCGTCCTCCGCGTCTCCGGCGGCCTCTGACCAGGCACCCTTTCAGCGGCGGGCCCGCCACCGCTTGGCGCGCAGCAGGTAGCGCAGCACCCCGACCGGGCCCGTCGAGGCAGGCCAGTTGTCGGTACGGAAGTAGGCGTCGGCCCCACCGTCCAAAAAACCACCGAGCCGCAGAGGAAGTCGGCGGCCGGCGACAGCACGAACGCCACCCACTCGCCGACGTCCGCCGGCTTACCGTGTCCGCCGATCGGCACAGCCAACTGCTCGACCGCCGCCTTCTAGCCCCGGGCCATCTGCTCATCATGGTGCCCGCTGCGGTCAACGCGGGCCGCCAGCCGCTCGGACCCTGGGCCGCTCCGTCAGCCCGTGAACAACTTCGCCGCCGTCAGCACCGTCTGCACCACCCCGTACCCCAGCAGCGCAGCCACCACCAACCACGAGATCCACAACCGACCCACCTGCCCGGACGGACCCTTCCTCATCGCGCCATCCCTCCTTCCACCCCTTCCGGGGCGACGGACGCCGGCTCGTGGAACCGCTCCGGCACCGGCCGCACCAGCAAGTTCGCCACGAACCCCACCGCCAGCACCACGACCATCGTCAACAACGCCGGCCGGTATCCCGCCGCCGTCAGCGTCCCCGGCTCACCCTTCGCGTCCAGGAACCCGTTGACGATCAACGGCCCGGCGACCCCCGCCGCCGACCACGCCGTCAACAACCGGCCGTGAATCGCTCCCACCTGGAACGTGCCGAACAGGTCCCGCAGGTACGCCGGCATCGTGGCGAACCCACCCCCGTAGAACGACAGGATCACGCACGCCAACAACACGAACAGCGCCGTCGCCACCTGCCCGAACAACGCCAGCAGCAGGTACAACACCATCCCCACGCCCAGGTACACCATGTACACCGGCTTGCGGCCGATCAGGTCCGACGCCGACGACCACACGAACCGGCCGCCCATGTTGAACAGCGACAGCAGCCCCACGAAACCACCCGCCGCGGCCACCGACACCGCCGACACGCCCCCCTCGCGGAAGAAGTCCTGGATCATCGGGCTGGCCTGCTCCAGGATGCCGATCCCGGCGGTCACGTTGCAGAACAGCACCACCCACAACAGCCAGAACTGCCGCGTACGCACCGCGTTCGCCGCCGACACGCTCGCCGTGGTCACCATCGGCTTCGCCGTCGCCCGCGCCGGGTCGAACCCCGCCGGCCGCCAGTCCGCCGCCGGCACCCGCACGTTCGCCACCCCGAACATCATGATCACGAAGTAGCCGATCCCCAGCGTCACGAACAGCCACACCAGCGCCGACCCCGACGCCGTCGAGCCCGCGTTCCCCGGGTTGTAACCAGGGTCGAAGAGCGACAGCAGCTGCCGGGACAGGGGAGAGGCCACCATCGCGCCACCCCCGAACCCCATGATCGCCAACCCGGTCGCCAGTCCCGGCCGGTCCGGAAACCACTTGATCAACGTCGACACGGGGGAGATGTAGCCGATTCCCAACCCGATCCCGCCCAGCACCCCGTACCCCAGGTACAACAGCCACAACTGACCCGCCGCGATCCCCACCGCACCCACCAGGAACCCCATCGCCCAGAAGCACGCCGAGACGAACATCGCCTTACGCGGCCCGTTGCGTTCCACCCACGTGCCGGCGACGGCCGCCGACAACCCCAGCATCACGATCGCGATGCTGAAGATCACCCCGATCGCCGTCTGGCTCGCGTCGAAGTGGGCGATCAGGGAGTTTTTGTACACGCTGGTCGCGTAGACCTGCCCGATGCAGAGATGGATCGCCAACGCCGCCGGCGGAATCAGCCAACGGCTGTACCCCGGTGGCGCGACGGTGAATCGACGATCGAGTGCGGAGAGCATGTTGCCTTCTTCCCGAAAGTTGGCGAAGAACTCTCCGCCTCACGTTTTGTTCCGCACGCCCTCGGACCAGCCGTGTACGGGGCACAAGGCGGGTGAGTCGACGCACGGCGGCGACAGGCGCGTCGGCGACGGCGATCGAACACGCACTACCTGGCGGCGCGGCTGCTCGTACGGCGGATGCCGCCGCCTGTGGTCGTCGGCCGCACGCAGACCCAGCGGACTCTTCGACGAACTGGACAGTGCCCTTCGAGGGGTGACGCGTTCGGACGGCAGTCCCGGCGTCCGAAGCAGCTCCAGTATCCGATTCGATAATCCACATTATGTAAAGTAGAACTTTCCGGGGCCTCCTCCGGAAGCGGTTCGCCCTCGGCGGCGCCCGTGCCGCACCCGACGGCCGGAACGCCCGACACCGACGCCACGGGCGCCCCCGGGCGGTCTCGGCCCGTACGGACGGCGCGGCGACGAGCGCTTCCGGTCGACTGACCACCTGAAGCCGGCCGAGCAGGTCCGGCGGCCTTCCACCGGCCCGCTCGGCGGCGCTGACGCCAGATGCCTCTCCGGGGACGCCGGTCGTCCCGCCACCCGCCTTCGGCAGGTCCATCCCAGTGGCGCTCCATCGCCGAGCCCCGGCCGCCCCCAACGGACGGGACCGACTCCGCTCCCCCTTCGCAGGACTCGCCGACAACCCGAAAATCATGCATAATATCCCTTATGCATGACAAGCAGGACGAATCGGCAATAGGGCTGATCGAGGAGTTCCTGACCGCCCGCGCCACTCGCAAGCCGTCCCCGCACACGCTGGAGGCCTACCGCCGGGACCTGCGCACGGTGGCGGCCCTGGCCGCCGAGGGTGCCGCCCCTCCCCTGCCGACGGAGGCCCTGGCGGTGACCGCCCTCTCCCCCAGGGTCATGCGGGCGGCGTTCGCCCGGTTCGCCGCTCCCCGCGCCGTGGCGTCGGTGCACCGGGCCTGGTCGACGTGGAACAGCTTCTTCTCGTTCCTGGTCGCCGAGGGGGTGGTGGCGGGTAACCCGATGCCGGCGGTGGACCGGCCGCGCGCTCCGCTCCCCCAGCCCAAGCCGTTACTCGGCGAGGACACCCCGGAGCGGTTGCTGGCGGCGGTGTCGCGGGAGGACGGTCGGCAGCGGGACCCGTGGCCGGAGCGGGACGTGGCGGTGTTGGCGTTGGCGCTGTGCGCGGGGCTGCGCCTGTCGGAGCTGCTGGCGTTGCGGGTCGCTTCGCTGGTGGGGCGGCCGGGTGAGCGTCGGGTCGACGTGACGGGCAAGGGGGGCCGGCCGCGGGTGGTGCCGATCGAGCCGGAGCTGGACCGGGTGCTGGTGGCGTACGTGGACAGCCGGGTGCGGCGGTTCGGGTCGCGGTCGGTGCGGCCGGATTCGCCGTTGCTGATGGACCGGCGGGGTGAGCCGCTGCGGCGGGGTGGGTTGCAGTACCTGGTGGAGTCCTGTTATCGGCGGGCGGGGGTGGTCGACCGGGTGCCGCGTGGGGCGCAGTTGCACGCGTTGCGCCACACGTTCGCGACGCGGTTGGCGGAGGACGGGGCGAGCGCGGCGGAGATCATGCGGTTGTTGGGGCATGCGTCGTTGGCGTCGTCGCAGACGTACATCGAGGTGACGGCGGGTCAGCAGCGGGCGGCGGTGCGGTCGAACCGGACCAACCGGGCGTTGGTGGGTTTGGTGTCGGTGGAGGGTGTGGCGCGGTCGGTGGGGTGACCGGTGGGTGTGGGTGTGGCAGGGTGGGTACGCGACTGGCGGCACCGGGGATGGGTTTGACCATCGGGGAGCTCGTCGCGGGGGTCGTCCGCCTGGGCTCCCGCGGACGAGGTGGTGTCATGTCTTCTTCCTCTTCTTCTTCGGTTTCTGCGGGTGCGGCGCGGTTGTTGCCGGGTGCTCCGGTGGCGCGGCAGGTGTTGGGTGAGGTGGCGGCGGAGGTCATCCGGTTGCGGGCGGCGGGGGTGACGCCGTCGTTGGCGACGGTGTTGGTGGGTGACGACGACGCGAGCGCCGGTTACATCCGAATCAAGCAGCGGCAGGCCGCGGAGTTGGGTTTCGCGTCGCCGCATGTGCATCTGTCGGCGTCGGCGTCGCAGGCCGATCTGCATCGGGTGATCGAGGACTTCAATGCCGATGGTGGGGTGCACGGGGTGTTGGTGCAGCATCCGGTTCCGGGGCATCTGGACTATGACCGGGCGTTGCAGGTGCTTGATCCGGACAAGGACGTCGACGGTATGCATCCGGTGAACATGGGGCGGTTGGCGTTGGGGTTGCCGGGGCCGTTGCCGTGTACGCCGGCGGGGATCGAGGCGTTGTTGGCGTTCCATGGGGTGCCGGTGGCGGGTCGTGAGGTGGTGGTGTTGGGGCGGGGTGCGACGTTGGGGCGGCCGTTGGCGATGTTGTTGGCGCAGAAGCGGCCGACGGCGAACGCGGCGGTGACGGTGGTGCACACGGGGGTGGCGGACTGGCCGCGGTACACGCGGCGGGCGGAGATCCTGGTGGCGGCGGCGGGGGTGCCGGGGATCGTGCGGCCGGAGCATGTGCGGGTGGGTGCGGTGGTGGTGGGTGGTGGGGTGCGGTATGAGGGTCGGCGGTTGTTGCCGGATGTGGATGAGTCGTGTGCGCGGGTGGCGGGGGCGATCACGCCGCGGGTCGGTGGGGTGGGGCCGACGACGGTGGCGATGTTGTTCCGCAATGCGGTGGCGGCGGCGCGGGGGGCGGCGGCGCGGGGTTGACGTAGTCACCGGGGGCCTGCGGTGTGATCGGGTGGCGGGGTGGTGGTGCCTGTACCACCCGAATGTTCTTTTCCCTCCGAGTTCGCTGACCGTTGTGGTGCGGCGGCGGCCGGTGGCCGGTCGTGCCGCGGCCTGAGGGGGCTGTCCCGGTGTTCGTGCGGTTTCAGCCGAGGTCGACCACGAGGGGGCGGTGGTCGGAGATGGTGGTGGCGGGGGTGGTGACGGCGGTGACCGGTGGGAGGCGGTGGCGGTGGTCGCGGTCGGCGAGGATGTGGTCGAGTTGGACGCGGGGGTGGGCTGCGGGGTAGGTGGGGCGGCGGCCGAGTGGGGTCCAGCCCGAGACGAGCCTGCTGAGGCCGGCGGGGAGGTTGAGGTCGCCGAGGAGGATGCGGGGGGCGGGTAGGGCGCGGAGGGCGCGGATGGTGTGGCGGAGTTGGTGTGCGTTCCAGCCGGGGACGAAGGACAGGTGGGTGGCGGCGACGGTGATGTCGCCGTGGGGGGTGTCGAGGACGGCGGCGAGGACGACGCGGGGTTCGTCGCGCAGGAGGGTGAGGCCCCGGCCGGGGATGTAGGCGGGTGAGCGGAGGGGTGCGGGTTCGAGGCGGGTGATCTGCCAGGTGCGGACGGGGTGGCGGCTGATCAGGCCGATGCCGTAGCAGGGTTCGCCGTGTCCGTCGTCGTCGTGGCGTAGGGGGCGGAACTGTTCGCCGGGGGTGCCGACGATGGCGGCGGCGAAGCGGTGTTCGGGTGCGTGGAGGGCGCGGGCGGCGATGGCGGTGAGGTCGAGGTTCCCGCTGCGGGTCTGGTCGCGGTCGACTTCCTGTAGGGCGAGGACGTCGGCGTCGAGGGCGGTGACGGCGGTGGTGAGCCGGTCTGGGTCGACGAGCCCATCGGTGAGGGATCGGCCGTGGAGCAGGTTGAAGGTGGCCAGGCGCACTCTTTGCACCTTACGTGGGTCGTGGGAGGGTTGCCGGATGTTGAGGGTGTTGGTGTGTTCGATGGTCGTGTTTGTGGTGGTGGGGTGGGCGGGGTTGTGGTTGCGGCGTCGGCGGGGGCGGTAAGGGTGGGCCCGGGGGGTGATCCGTTTGGCCGAGCGCGCTGGTTTCGTCTTCGAGGAACGCGAGGAACGCGAGGAACGCGAGGAACGCGAGCCGGACGGGATGCAGCGGTGGGTGAGGCGGGACACAGGGGTTCTCGGTAGGTGGGCCGGCCTGCGGTCGGGTGGGCAGAATTACCGCCCGTGGATTTCTTGTCGCTGACCACGCTGCTCGCCGCGGCCGCCATGGCTGGTTGGGTCGACGCGGTGGTGGGTGGTGGTGGGTTGTTGTTGCTGCCGGCGTTGTTGGTGGTGGCGCCGGGGTTGCCGGTGGCGACGGCGTTGGGGACGAACAAGCTGGCGGCGATCGCGGGGACATCGACGGCGGCGGTGACGTATGCGCGGCGGACGAAGGTCGATTGGGCGGTGGCGGGGCCGTCGGCTGCGTTGGCGGTGGTGACGGCGGGGGTGGGTGCGGCGTTGGCGGGGCTGGTGCCGGCGTCGGCGTACCGGCCGGTGGTGTTGGGGGTGTTGGTGGCGGTGGCGGTGTTCGTGGTGGCGCGGCCTCGGTTGGGGGTGGTGGCGCAGCCGCAGCGGCGCACTCGGGGGCGGGTGGTGGCGGTGGTGGCGGTGGCGGGGTTGGGTGTCGCGGCGTACGACGGGTTGATCGGTCCGGGTACGGGGACGTTCCTGGTGGTGGCGTTCACGGTGTTGGTGGGTGCGGATTTCGTGCAGGGGTCGGCGATGGCGAAGGTGGTGAACGCGGGCACGAACCTGGGGGCGTTGGTGGTGTTCGCGGCGACGGGGCATGTGTGGTGGTTGTTGGGCGCGGCGATGGCGGTGTGCAACGTGCTGGGGGCGGTGGTGGGTGCGCGGATGGCGTTGCGGCGGGGGTCGGGCTTCGTGCGGGTGGTGTTGTTGGTGGTGGTGCTGGCTTTGGTGGCGAAGTTGGGCTACGACCAGTGGTTGTCCTCCTGACCCCCCGAGGGCCTCGGGGGGTCAGGGCGGGGGGTCAGGCGTGGCGGACGACGTCGTCGTAGTCGAGTCGGGGCAGTCGAGGGAAGGCGTCGGGGCCGGGCTTGCCGAGGTTGACCACGAGCAGGGAGCGCCAGGTGGTGTCGGTGAAGAACTCGCGGTCGACGCCGTCGGTGTCGAAGCCGGCCATGGGTCCGGCGGCGAGGCCTGCGGCGCGGACGGCGAGGAGCCAGTAGCCGATCTGGAGGGCGGCGTTGAAGCGGGCCATGGTTTCGCGGGCGGGGTCGGCGGCGAAGTCGTCGCGCATCTCGGGTCGGATGGGGAAGGTGCGGTGGGTGAATTCGTGGAAGTGGGTGTCGGCGGCGAGGACGGCCACGACGGGGGCGGTGGCGGTCTTGGCGCGGTTGCCGTCGGCCATGTGGGTGAGGAGGCGTTCGCGGGTTTCGCCGGGGCGGATGTAGAGCACCCGCAGGGGTTGGGTGTTTGCGGCGGTGGGTGGGTACTTGGCGAGGTCGAAGATGGCGCGCAGTTGGGCGTCGGTGACGGGTTCGTCGGTGAAGGTGTTGGCGGTGCGGGCGTCGGTGAACAGTTGGGCCTGGGCGGTGGGGTGGAGGGCGATCAGGTCGGGCGTGACGGTGTCGGTCATAAGTGGTGTTTCCTTCACTCCAGGACTGGATGACTTCTTCGACGGTAGCAGCTAGTTATTTCGAAGTTGATTCGCGGTGGGGGCGCCCGTATCCTGGGTTTCATGACGCTGCGCTCCCCCAACGGCCAGACCCCACGGTCGTGCGACGGGGGCCTGACGCAGGCGTTCGCATTCCTGGGAAAGCGGTGGAACGGGGTGCTGCTGGGGACCCTGGCGCACGGGCCTGCGGGGTTCGCCGAGTTGGCCCGCGCGTTGCCGGGGATCAGCGAGTCGGTGTTGTCGGACCGCCTCGGCGAGCTGGGCCGGGTGGGGTTGGTCTGCCGCACGGTGCGGGAGGGCCCCCCGTTGGGGGTGAGCTACGAGCTGACGGAGCGGGGCGCGGCGGTGTTGCCGGCGTTGGACGCCCTGGCCCGGTGGGCGGACGAGAACCTGCCTGCCGAGAGATGCTCCTCCGGCTGAGCGTGTGATCATCGGCGGATGCCGTTGCGCGCCGAACACGACCGGGTGCTGTTGGGGCGGCTGTTGGGCCGCGATCCGGCGCTGCACGCGTACCAGTTGGGTGACCTGGACGACTTCTTCTGGCCGTACACGTCGTGGTTTCGTCGCGGCGAGCAGGTGGCGCTGCTGTACCACGCCGTGGTGCCGCCGACGTTGCTGGCGTTCGCCGACGCCGCTGGCCGGCGGGAGTTGGCGGCGCTGCTGGCCGAGTTGGCGCCGGTGCTGCCGGCCCGGCTGTACGCGCACCTGTCCCCCGGCCTGGCGCCGGTGCTGGATGGCTGGTTCGAGGTGGTCGACGGTGGCCGGCACGTCAAGATGGCGTTGACCGACCGGGGGCGGCTGGCGGCCGCGGTCGGTGAGGGGCAGCCGCTGGGGGCGGCCGACCTGCCGGAGCTGACCGAGCTGTACGCGGCGGCGTACCCCGGTAACTGGTTCGATCCGAGGATGCTCGACACCGGCCAGTACGTGGGGGTGCGCCGCGCCGGGCTGCTGGTGGCGGTGGCCGGGGTGCACGTGTATTCCCCGACGTGGCGGGTGGCTGCGCTGGGCAATGTGACCACCCGGGTCGGCTACCGGGGTCGGGGGCTGGCCCGTGCGGCCGTGGCGGCGCTGTGCCGCCGACTGGTCGGGCGGGTCGACCAGGTGACGTTGAACGTCAGGGCGGACAACGTGGCGGCGGTGCGGCTGTATCGGGGGCTGGGGTTCACCGCGGTGGCCGAATACGGCGAGTACGCGTTGACCGCGCGTTCAGCGGTGCCGGGTGGGTGAGTCGAATCGGCCGGCGCGGATCTGGCGCAGCGCTTGCCGTCGAATGTCCCCGGTGAGGGTGTCGACGTAGAGGCGCCCGGCGAGGTGGTCGGTCTCGTGTTGCAGGGCGCGGGCGAGGAATCCGCTGCCGGAGATGGTCAGCGGCTCGCCGTGCTGGTCGAAGCCGTGGGCGGTGGCGTGCAGCGCACGGTGGGTGGGAAAGTACAGCCCGGGGATGGACAGGCAGCCCTCGTCGTCGTCCTGGGGTTCGTCGGACAGTTCCAGCGTCGGGTTGATCAGGTGGCCGCGGTGGCCGTCGGCGTCGTAGACGAACACCTGGGCGCTCACGCCGATCTGCGGGGCGGCGACGCCGGCGCGGCCGGGGGCGCCGAGCAGGGTGTCCATCAGGTCGCCGACCAGGGCGCGCAGGTCGGCGTCGAAGCTGGTCACCGGTTCGCAGGTGGTGCGCAGCACGGGGTCGCCGATGATCCGGATTGGCCGCATCGTCATGGCAGCAGGTTAGTCGGTGCGTGGCCCGCTGCCGGCGCGGGGTGCGCGGCAGGGGGCTGGGGGCGGGGACGTCGGACCCCCCCTCACTGGGAGCGCTTCCACACCGTCCGGGCCACTGCGCCTCGTCCGTTCAGTGGATTTCCCCCCGACATGTCGTGAGCCTGCTCGATGCGACTCCCGTTCGCTTGGTACTGTGCGTCACTGGTCATGTGAACCATGACACAGTGCCCCCACAGTCCGGAGAATCCGATGTGCCAGCACCTACCCACCTGCCCCTCCGCCGAAGCGACCGACAGGGAAGCCGCCCGGGTCCTGGCCTGCTTCCCTGAGCAGGGCTGGAGCCTGCTCTGCAACGGCGTCATCGCCTTCGAGGACACCGGCGAGCTGCTCCCCGACGGCAGCACCATCGCCCCCCGCCGCGGCCCGGCCCGACACGCCCTCGCCGCCTGAGCAGTTCACCCAGCGTCAACCCGATCCACGCAGGTCGACCACCGGCTGACCCCCCGGTCGGGACCCCCTCCCAGGTCGACGCACCCGCCGGGGCGGCGCGAACCACCGCCCCGGCGCGCCACGTCAGTCCTCGAACGCCTCCGGCGACGGGCACGAGCAGACCAGGTTCCGGTCGCCGTACGCGCCGTCGACCCGCCGCACCGGCGGCCAGTACTTCCCGGCCCGGTCCACCCCCACCGGATACGCCCCCACCGACCGCGGATACGGGTGCGACCACTGGTCACCGGCCGCCATCGCCGCGGTGTGCGGGGCGTTGGACAGGGGATTGTCCCCCGCCGGCCACTGACCGGAACCCACCTTGTCGATCTCCGCCCGGATCGCGATCATCGCCGCGCAGAACCGGTCCAGCTCGGCCAGGTCCTCACTCTCGGTCGGCTCCACCATCAGGGTCCCCGCCACCGGGAACGACATCGTCGGCGCGTGGAACCCATAGTCGATCAGCCGCTTCGCCACGTCGTCCACGCTCACCCCGGTCGCCTTCGTCAACGGCCGCAGGTCCAGGATGCACTCGTGCGCCACCAGGCCCTTGTTGCCGGCGTACAGCACCGGGAAGTGGTGTCGCAGCCGCGCCGCCACGTAGTTCGCCGCCAGCACCGCCACCCCGGTCGCCCGGGTCAGTCCCGCCGCGCCCATCATCCGCAGGTACGCCCACGGGATCGGCAGGATCCCCGCCGACCCGTACGCCGCCGCGGAGATCACCGGACGGCCCACCTCCGGCCGCCGCAGCGGGTCACCCGGCAGGAACGGCGCCAGGTGCGCCCGCACGGCCACCGGACCCACCCCCGGCCCACCCCCGCCGTGCGGAATGCAGAACGTCTTGTGCAGGTTCAGGTGCGACACATCCGCCCCGAACTTCCCCGGCTTGGCGAACCCGACCAACGCGTTGAGGTTCGCCCCGTCGACGTACACCTGCCCGCCGGCGTCGTGGACCTTCGCGCACAACTGCGCGATGCCCGTCTCGTACACCCCGTGCGTCGACGGGTACGTCACCATGATCGCCGCGAGGGCCCCCCGATGCTTGTCGATCTTCGCGTCGAGGTCGACCAGGTCGATGTTGCCGTCGCCGTCGCAACCCACCACGACCACCCGCATCCCCGCCATCACCGCGCTCGCCGCGTTCGTGCCGTGCGCCGACGACGGGATCAGACACACGTCCCGGTGCCCCTCACCGCCACCCCGGTGATACGCGCGGATCGCCAGCAGCCCCGCCAACTCCCCCTGCGACCCGGCGTTGGGCTGCACGCTGACCGCGTCGTAGCCGGTCACCTCCGCCAGCCAACCCTCCACCTGGGCGATCATCTCCCGATACCCGGCGGTCTGGTCCGCCGGCGCGAACGGGTGCAGGTGCGCGAACTGCGCCCAGCTCACCGGCTCCATCTCGGTGGTCGCGTTCAGCTTCATCGTGCACGACCCCAGCGGGATCATCCCCCGGTCCAGGGCGTAGTCGAAGTCCGCCAACCGCCGCAGGTACCGCAGCATCGCCGTCTCCGAGTGGTGGCTGCGAAACACCGGGTGGGTGAGGAAGTCCGACGTGCGCACCAACGACGCCGGCAGCGCCACGTCGACGTCACCGTCGACGCCGTCGACCCCGAACGCCGCCCAGACCGCCGCCAGATGCGCCACCGTGGTCGTCTCGTCGCAGGTGACCCCCACCCGGTCGGCGTCGACGAACCGCAGGTTCACCCCGCGCCCCGCCGCGTCGGTGACCACCCGCTCCGCCCGCCCCGGCACACACGCGGTGACGGTGTCGAAGAACGCGACGTCCGCGACGGCCACCCCACCGGCGCGCAACCCGGCCGCGAGCCGCGCCGCCATGGCGTGGGTACGCGCCGCGATGCCCCGCAACCCGTCCGGGCCGTGATACACGGCGTACATGCCGGCCATCACCGCCAGCAGCACCTGCGCGGTGCAGATGTTACTGGTCGCCTTCTCCCGCCGGATGTGCTGCTCACGGGTCTGCAACGCCAACCGGTACGCCGGGTTGCCGTCGGCGTCGCGCGACACCCCCACCAGGCGCCCCGGCAGCATCCGCTCCAACCCCGAACGCACCGCCAGGTACCCGGCGTGCGGGCCACCGAAGCCCATCGGCACCCCGAACCGTTGGGTGGTGCCCGCGGCCACGTCCACGCCGATCTCCCCTGGCGGACGCAGCAACGTCAACGCCAACAGGTCCGCCGCCACGCACACCAACGCCCCGACCCCGTGCGCCGCCGCGACCAGCGCGGCGTGTTCCCGCACCGCCCCGGACGCCCCCGGGTACTGCAGGTGCAGGCCGAAGAACTCCGCCGGCAACTGCCCGGCGTCGACGTCGACCACCCGCACGTCGATGCCCAACGGCTCCGCCCGGCTGCTGATCACCGCGATGGTCTGCGGCAGCGCGTCGGCGTCGACGACGTACACGTTGCTGCGGCTCTTCGACGCCCGGCGGGCCAGGGTCATCGCCTCCGCCGCGGCGGTGCCCTCATCGAGCATGGAGGCGTTCGCGGTGGCCAACCCCGTCAGGTCGGTCACCATCGTCTGGAAGTTCAGCAGCGCCTCCAACCGGCCCTGACTGATCTCCGGCTGATACGGGGTGTACGCGGTGTACCAGGCCGGGTTCTCCCACACGTTACGGCGGATCACCGCCGGGGTGTGCGTGCCGTGGTACCCCAGGCCGATCATGGACACGGCGACGGTGTTACGCCCCGCCAGGGCCCGCAGCTCGGCCAGGGCGTCGTGCTCGCTGGCCGGCTCCGGCAGGTCCAGGGTGCCGTGCCAGCGGATCACCTCGGGGATCGCGGCGTCCATCAGCTCGTCGACCGAGCCGTAGCCGACGGCCTCCAGCATGCGGCGCTCGTCGGCCGGGTCGGGGCCGATGTGACGGGCGGCGAACTGCTCTACGGTCATGGGTGGCGCTCCCGGAAAGGGTGAGGTCGACAGGTCGGCCTCCCCCTGAGTCACACCCCGGGAAGGGTGCTCCACAGTGCCTGCCCACGGGGTCCTTCTGCCTGAGAGGTTCCGGGGAGGAAGCTGCCCCTTCGGCGCCGGCCCGGCTGCACACCGGGTGGTCTCTCCCCCGTGGGTGATCGGCACCATCCACGCTACCAGCGCCGCCGTCACCGGCGGATGTCGTCCCCCGGACGTGGATCAACCCGGCACCGGCGCCGCGCCGGCAGCCCCCACCGCCGGCGCCGGCGCCGCGGTCAGCCGGTCGGCCAGGGCCGGCAGCAACGCACCCAGCGGCCCGTCGACCCGCACGGCGGCATACCCGTCGCCCCGCGTCACCCCCTGGTTGACGATCCCCACCGGGATGCCCCGTTTCGCCGCCCGGATCACGAACCTGCGCCCCGACATCACCGTCAACGACGACCCCAGCACCAGCACCGCCCGGGCCCGCTCGACCAGGTCGAAGCAGCGGGCCACCCGCTCCCGGGGGACCGTCTCCCCGAAGAACACCACGTCCGGTTTCAACACACCGGTGCGGCACCACCGGCAGTCCACGGTCCGGAACCGGGCCACCTCCCCGTCGGCGAGATCGACATCACCATCGGGGTTGACCGCCGCGACCGCCGCGTCGAACCCCAGGTTGGCCTCGCGCAACCGCCCGTCCAACTCCCCGCGGGAGCTGCGGTCACCGCAGCCCAGGCACACCACCTCGTCGAGGCGCCCGTGCAGCTCCACCACCGGCGCCGACCCGGCCGCGGTATGCAACCCGTCGACGTTCTGGGTGATCACCGAATCGACCAGCCCGCCGCGCTGCAGGCGGGCCACCGCCCGGTGCCCGTCGTTCGGAGCCGCCCGGGCGATCATGCGCCACCCCAGGTGACTACGCGCCCAGTAACGCCGCCGCGCCAGCGGATCCCCGGTGAACGCCTGATACGTCATCGGAGTGTGCCGGCGGGCCACCCCGCTGGGCCCCCGGTAGTCGGGGATCCCCGAGTCGGTGGAGAGCCCCGCCCCGCTCAGCACCACCACACCGCCCTCGGCGAGCAGCCCCACCAGCGCTTCGAACGTCTCGGTCACGGCGTCCATGCTGCCTCAGCGGCCACCACGCCGGCGACCGCCCCGCGGCGTGACGCTCCTCGCCGACAACCAGGTGCCGGCCCGCCGCGGAAGCTACGGTGACGGGTATGCGCGTCGTCATCGCCGGAGGACACGGCAAGATCGCCCAACTGCTGCACCGGGAACTCACCGGCCGCGGCGACACCGCCGTCGGGTTGATCCGCAACCCCGAGCACGCCCCGGCGCTACGCGCCGCCGGCGCCCACCCGGCCGTGGTCGACCTCGAACACGCCGACGTCGACCAGGTCGCCGCCCACCTCAGCGGCGCCGACGCGGTCGTCTTCGCCGCCGGCGCCGGCCCCGGCAGTGGCGCCGCCCGCAAGGACACCGTCGACCGGGGTGCCGCCGCGCTACTCGCCGACGCCGCCGAGCGGACCGGCACCCGCCGCTACCTGCTGATCTCCTCCATGGGGGTGGACACCCCGCCGCCCGCCGACGAGGTGTTCGCCGCCTACCTGCGGGCCAAGAAAGCCGCCGAGGACGACCTCACCGGCCGCGACCTCGACTGGACGATCCTGCGACCCGGGCGACTCACCGACGACCCACCCACCGGACGGATCACCCTGGCCCGGCACACCGACCCCGGGGCCGTCACCCGCACCGACGTCGCCCGGGTCCTCGTCGCCCTGCTCTACCACCCGGGCAGCGCCGGCGCGGTCCTGGAACTCGTCGGCGGCAACACCCCGATCGCCGACGCTGTCGCCGCCGTCGACCACCCCTGACCGGCCCTCAGCCGCCCACGGCCCGCCGCAACTGCTGACTGGCCGCCCCCGCCGCCGCCGCGTCGGCGCGCAACTGTTCCCCCTGCGCCGACAGGTACCCCTGCCACTGGCTCAGATGCTGCTGCGCCGTGGCCACCACCGCCAACAGCGTCTCGTGCCGCGCCTCCCACTCCCGCACCTGCCGCTGCAGGTCCTCCGACCGCGACCCCACCGCCTGTGCCGGCACCGAGTCGGCCCGCCGATGCGCCTCGGCGAGGATCTCCTCGGCTTGCCGCCGCGCGTCGGCGATGATCTCCGCGCCCTCCTCGCTGGCCTCACCGATCGTCCGGTTCGCCTCGTCCTGCGCGCGCACCGCCAACTCGACCACCATCGGGTCCGGGCCCGGCGGGGCGACGCTGGGCAACGCCCCGTGCCGCAACATCTCCACCTGCTGCACCAGGCCCTCGTTCTCCCGCCGCAACCGCCCCACCTCGCCGTCGAGCAACGCGATCCGCTCGTCGGCCGACCGCGCCACATCGGCGATCTCCTCCACCGACATCCACTCGCTGCCCCGGAACCGCCGCGCCTCCACCGCGCCCAACGCCCGAACCGTGTCATCGTGGCGGGCGTCGCCCCGGTCGACGCTCATCGCGCACCCGTCCCGGTGAAGTCCGGCACCCCGGCGGCCACCGCGCCCGCGAGAGGCGGATACAGGGAATGGTCGTAACTCTCGGCCAAGATCCGCCCCTCCGGCACCCCCGAAGCCACCAGGGCGGCGATCGACTCCCGGGTCATCTGCGGGCTGCCGCACACCAACACCTCGGTGTCGTGCCACGGCCCCAACCGCACCGCCGTGTCAGCGGCCGTGCCCACCGCCCCCGACCACTGCCAGCCCACCTCCACCGTCGGCACGTACCGCAACCGCCCACCAGCGGGCCACCCGGCGGCCAACTCCCGCACCGCCCGGTCGTCGTACAGGTCGTCCGGGGCGTTCCCGCCCACCACCAGGGTCGTCTCCCGCCCCGGGCCCTGCCGCAACGCCTCCACCACCGCCCGCAAGGGCGCCAGCCCGGTCCCCCCGGCCACCAACAGCAACGGCAGCTGCGGCGACCGGTCGTACGACGACAACGCCGCCCCCAACGGAGAACCCAACAACACCTGCTCACCCACCTTCAACCGACGAACCAGGTGCGTGGAGAACCGGCCCGCCGCGCGGACGTGGAACTCGATCGTGCCGTCCGGACGTGGCGCGTTCGCCGGCGACAGGTACCGCCACAGGCGAAGGTGCGGCACCTGCACCGGCAACGACTGCCCCGGCCGGTACTCGCACAGGTAGTTCGGGCGCACCGTGAACACGCACACGTCCGCGCGGCGCCGCTGCACCGCCAGGACCTCCGCCTCCCAGTACGGCGGCGAGGACCGCTCCGCCCGCGCCGCGCCCGTCAGCATCAACCGGGTCACCACCTCGTACGCCGCCGCCCACTGCGCCCGCAACTGCGGCGTCCACCGCGGCCCGAGGAACCGCTCCAACGTCGCCAGCAACGCCTGCCCCACCCACACGTAGTGCCACTCCCCCAGCGGCACCTCCCGGCCCTGCCGATCCGCGCCCCGGAACCGGCGGTGGTCGGCGCCCAACCGCTGCGCGAACGCCGCCAACTCCCGCTCGTCGTCGACGTGGGACACGATGTGCCCCAACGCCGCCAGCAGCTTGTCCTCCTGGTACCGCATGTTCGTCGGAAACATCGACCGCGCCTCCGGGGCGATCACGAACAGGGTGGCGTAGAAGTACTTCGCCGCCTCCGGACCCGCCGCGCTGAACTGCGCCCAACTCTGCCGTAACGCCGCGACGTCCATGCCTCAGTCCTCCCGCCCGCGGGCGGCGTCGTGCCGCTGCCGCAGGGTCAGCTCCGCCACACCGTCCGAGCCCCGGCCGCCCTCCGGCGGCCACAGGTTCGGGTTCGGCACCCGGGTGTCGTAGTAACGGTGATGCACGGCGTGCAACGCCGCCCATCCCACACTGCCGTTGAGCCACGACCAGTCACCGTGCACCGGCCGCCCCGCCCGCTCCTCCTGCGCGCAGAACCTCATGAACAGCTCCGACTCGGTGTGCGGATCCGACATCCGCACCCCCGCCTGCCGGAACGAGTGCAACACCGCCTGGTTGATCACCAACGCCGCGTGTTCCCGCCACAACGTGTCCTCCCGCGACGTGTCCAACCCCAAACCCCGCGCCACCGGCAGCAACTGGTCGTAACGGTCCGGGTCAACAAGGTTCCGGGTGCCGATCTCGTCGCTCAGGTAGTGGCCGTTGAACGGGGCGCAGCTGTAGTCCACCCCACCCACCCGCAACCGCATGTTGCTGATCACCGGCACGGCGTGCCACCGCAGTTTCAACTCCTCGAACCACGGATACGCCGGATGCGCCAACGCGACCTCCCGCACCAGGTCCCGCGGCACCTCCACCAGCGTCGGATCCTCGTACGCCGTCTCCACCACCCACGGCAGCACGTCGAACCGGCCCGGCACCGGCGGGATGCGCCACCCACACCGCAACGCCGCGTCCGTCATCGCCACCTGAGCCGGGTCACCCAGCACCGACCCGTCAGCGCACCGGTGCCCGCAGTAGCGGATCAACTGGTCGTTCCAGACCCGCGCCCGCGGACCCACCCCCGGGAGGTCCGGCGCGAACACCGTCATCACCGACTGGATCCGGCCGCTGTTGTCCGCCACCGCCAGGTGCTGCGCCAACTCCCGGGCGATCCCCGCCACCGTCGTCACGTCACGCTGGTCCCGGACCCGTAGACCCGACCACCGCACCCGACCCACGCAACGCGCCGACTGCCGCCACGCGACCTTCGCCCCGTACACCAGCTCCTCGGAGGTGTGTCGGTACGTGCCGGTCAGCGCGATTTCCTCCCGCGCCTGCCCGACCCGCGCGGCCACCCCCGGCAGCCGCCGCTCGGCGTGGAACAGGCGGAGGAACTCCTCCGCCTCCGCGAGGACGTCCGCGACCGGCGGGGACCCGACCCGGGCACCAGGCGCCACCGGGCAACCCGATCCGCCTCCGCCCACGGCAATTCCGTCGACGTCCACCACGGCAATGGCGGCGTGACTGTCAGTCTGCACTGCTGTTCAAATCCGATCGTCGGGCAGGCGACCTCGCCGCTCCCTGCGTCGTCCCGGCACACGGTCCACCAACTCCCACCACCGGCCGCCACCCAAGGTGGCCTCCCTAGATGGGGGCGAACGCCGCACACAGGATTACCGTCGACACAAAAACTGTCAACAAGACGACTCAAACCGGGAATGTCCACACCCGACGGCTCCCGCGGACCACAGCGGACACCACCCCCGCGCCGGGGTCACCGCCCGCAGGTCACGACCGACAGCCAGGGCGCCGCTGACCGGATCGCCCACCGCGTCGCGCAGGCGGCTCAGCCCGCCCGGCGTCGCGCCCGCCGCGCCGCCAACTCGTCGCCCACCGACTCCACCGCCGGCTCCTGCGCCACCACGCCCACCGACTCCGCCGGCAGATGCGACAACGAACCCTCGATCTCCTTGAACGCACCGCCGATCGCGATGCCGAACACGCCCTGGCCACCCTGCAACAGGTCGACCACCTCCTCCGGCGACCGGCACTCATACACCGTCGTGCCGTCCGAGATCAACGTGATCCCCGCCAGATCGGCCACCCCACGCGACCGCAAAGCCTCGATCGCCTTCCGGATGTTCTGCAACGACACCCCGGCGTCCAACAACCGCTTCACGACCTTCAACACCACCAGGTCGCGGAACGAATACAGCCGGGACGTCCCCGAACCCGACGCGTCCCGCACGCTCGGCAGCACCAACGAAGTCCGCGCCCAGTAATCCAACTGCCGGTACGTGATGCCCACCGCGTGGCAGGCCGTCACACCCCGGTAGCCCACCGCACCGTCACCCTCAGTCGCCGGCCCCGCCGGCACCACACCCGTCCCCTGCGTTTGCGTACCAGGCTCGGGATCTCGCGGCTCGTGCATCCGGACAACCTCCCCGCCAGTACGGTGACACGCCGCATCCGGAACGTGCACCCCTCGACACGGCAACCCTATAGCGCGCTCGAAGGGTTACCGTGCAGAAGAGGACACGACACGCCGCGCGGCGACCACAAAGATCACCCACCCACTCGGCGGATCACCCACAGTGACCACGCCGGGGCGGGGAAGACACGGAACCACACCAGCAGCGACGTTCAGCCCGCGAAATCCTCCGGACGCACCTGATCCAGGAACTCCCGGAACTTCTCCACCTCGTCCTCCTGCTCGTCCGGAATCACGATCCCCGCCTCACTGAGGACCTGCTCCGCACAACGAATCGGCGCACCGACCCGCAACGCCAACGCGATCGAGTCACTCGGCCGCGCCGACACCCGCACCCCGTCACCGATCAACAGATCCGCGTAGAAGACGTTCTCCTTCAACTCGGTGATCTCCACCGCCCGCAACGGCGCCTGCAACGCCGCCAACACGTCCCGCAGAAGATCATGCGTCAACGGCCGAGCCGGCTTGACTCCCTGCTGCTCATAAGCGATCGCCGTCGCCTCCACCGCACCGATCCAAATCGGCAGATAGCGATCCCCCTCGACCTCCCGCAGCAGAACGATCGGCTGATTGCTGGGCAACTCCACCCGAACCCCGACCACGCTCAGCTCGCGCACCGCCGCCTCCGTGTCGTTGTCACCTACGCCCGCACCCCGCCCTTCCCTGCACGGTACACGGACCGCGACACGCACATCCCGTACGCTCCGCCCACCGCCCGAGCCGGAAAGGGTTACCCCGGCAAGCCTACGACACGCACCCCGCGGCAGATCTTTCCCACCGCCCCCACCAACACCACACGGCCCGGGACCACCGCCCCGGGCCGCGCAGCACACCCCACGATCAACGACCCAACGTCGACCGCAACCCCACCCGCACCAACGCCGCGTGCAACTGCTGCGACAACGCCACCAACTCACGCGCCGTCTCCGCCGCCCGCGCCCGCGCCGCCGGATCACTCTGCCGCGCCAACGGCGCCACCAACTGCGCGAACAGACCCACCTCCCGATCCGCCGCCGTCCGGTAACCCCGCAGATGCCGAGGCTCCAACCCGTACGCCGCCAGACCCGCCACCGCCCGCGCGATGATCAACGCATCCCCGTCGTACCAACCCGGCGGATCGGACACCAGGATCCCGAGCCGCTCCAACTCACCCAACGTCGAGACGTCGATCCCACTCCGCGCGACCAGATCAACCCGACCCAACCGCACCTGCGCCGAATCCACCGGCTGCTCAGCCGCCGGACGACCCGGCACCTCACCATCCGGGCCCACCGCCACCAACGTCGGACGCGACGGCGCCGGACCATCCACCGACCCGTCCCACTGCGCCAGCTGCTCACGGATCACCCGCAACGGCAGATACTGGTCCCGCTGCGCGGTCAACACGAACCGCAACCGCGCCACATCGTCCCAGGAATACTTCCGGTACCCCGAAGCCGTCCGCTGCGGCTCCACCAGCCCTTCGGCCTCCAGGAACCGCAACTTCGAAATCGTGACGTCAGGAAACTCCACCCGAAGCTGCCCCAACACCTCGCCGATACTCATCAGCGGATGCGCACGGGCCGCCCCGGGCGGCGTCGAAGCCGCAGGCTCGTTCACCCCCGGCCGGCCTCCTCCTCCGGGCGCGGACCGGCGATGAACACCACACGGAACTTGCCGATCTGCACCTCGTCACCATTGCTCAACGTGGCCGCCTCGACCCGCTCCCGATTCACGTACGTCCCGTTCAAACTCCCGACGTCACGCACCGTGAACGTTCCACCGTCGCGGTGGAACTCGGCATGCCGCCGGGACACCGTCACATCATCCAGGAAGATGTCACTGTCCGGATGCCGGCCACTCGTCGTCACATCATGATCCAACAAGAACCGGGCGCCCGCATTCGGACCCCGACGAACCACCAGCAGCGCCATACCCGGCGGCAACGAACCGGACATCCGGCTCGGCACCACATCGGTGTCCGGCCCCTCCAGCACTTCGTCGAGCGAACCGAGATTGAGCGTCGAAGTGACGTCGAGCGGGGGGAACTCGTCGTCTGGCCGCGTCATGGGACCACCTCACGGATCTGTTTCGCGTCGGCGTCGGGTGATGGCGGGTCTGGCCGCCGGGCAGTCCACCCGGCGGCTGGCTCCCCGTGCCCGGAAAGGCAATCCCGCAACGCTCAACTCATTGGGTTCTCGGTCAACTGGACGAGCCTAGCCAGCGCCGAAATGCAGGGCAACCGGACGCGCGGACAACAACACCACACGCCCCACGGACACTCAGCTCTCGGTGAGCTCGCGATACGCCCCGGCGGTCAGCAGCCCGTCCACCGCCGCCGGATCATTCGGCGTGATCTCCAACAACCAACCCACACCGTACGGATCAGAGTTGATCACCTCCGGAGTATCCACCAACGACTCGTTCCACGCCGCCACGACCCCACTCAACGGGGCGTAGAGCTCGGACACGCTCTTGGTCGACTCGATCTCACCCAACGAGTCACCCGCAGCGACCTCCGCGCCCACCTCCGGCAACTGGACGTACACGATGTCACCCAGCGCGTCCTGCGCGAAGTGCGTGATGCCGACCCGGACAACACCCGAACCGTCACCCGCCACCCACTCGTGCTCGGCGGTGTACCGCAGATCCTCAGGAATCACCAGACGCGCCCTTCACCGTCGTACGACCATCGCTGCACCGGAGAACCGGCGCGCCGCGCCGGTCACGAAACCGGACGGGCGTGTTCCAACTTCACAGGCTCGTGCAACGCCGAAACCTCGGCGACCTCACGATCCTCGACGATCACGTTACCGCCGTCACCAGCAACCGACGCGGCCACCCCGCCCGGAATCCGTAACGCCGTCGCCATCGTCGTCGGATCACCGATCACCGTGATCGTGAACGGACCCGTCAACGAACGACCGTCCACCACCAAAGCACCATCCCCGCCATCCAGGAAGAACGTCGACGCGATCACCCGCACCGCCCCACCCCCACCGGAGATCTGCATCGCCTCCGCACCCGCACCCCGCAACTCCTGCACCGCGTCCAGGATCCGGTACGCCGAGATCGGCTTCGGCCCCGCCTCGAACCGCACACTCAACCCCGGCCCCCGCGCCGGCAACGTCCCCGCCAGGATCCCCAACTCGTCCGCCCGCCGCGTCGCCTCTTTCAACGCCGCCTGCCGACCCTGCTCACCCGAGCGCAACTGCCGCTGACTCTCCTCCAACGCCTCGATGTCCTGCCGCAGCCGCTTGTCCCGCGAATCCAGATCCGAGAAGATCCGCACCAGGTCCTCCTGCCGCGTCGCCGCCGACGTCGGATCCGTCGACGTCGTCCGCAACTGCACCACCAGGGTGAACCCCAACAACCCCAGCAACAACGCGATCATCGCCCCCGCCGAGGTGAACCGCCGCCCCAACCCGAACCAAGCCGGAGCGTCCCCCACCGCAGCCGACAGCCGCACCGTCGGCGCACCGTCCGGCGCCAACGCCCCTTCACCCTCCGGCGCCAACGGGCCACCCACATCCGACGGCTCCGACTGCCCCGCCGCCGCACCCGGACGCGCCGAACCCACCGGTCGCCCGGCACCCGTCTCGCTCTGCTCCCCGCTCATCCCCACAAACCTACGCCCGGAACAGGTGCCGACGAATCGCCGCCACATTCCCGAAGATCCGTACCCCCAGCACGACCACCACCCCGGTGGACAACTGCCCACCCACCCCCAACTGGTCACCCAGATACACAATCAAGCCCGCCACCAGCACATTCGAGATGAACGACACCACGAACTGCTTATCGTCGAAAATCCGGTCGAGCTTCGCCCGCACCCCACCGAACACCGCGTCCAACGCGGCCACCACCGCGATCGGCAGGTACGGCTGCAACGCCGCCGGAACAGTGGGATCGAGATACACCCCGAGCACCACACCGGCGAGCAACGCCAACACCGCGATCATCGGCCACCTCGGGAAGGGCTGGGAGACGAACCAGAGCCGGAAGGCTCAGGCCTGGACGAACCCTCGACACCCGACCCCGACACGGACGGACTCGGACTGACCGACGGCTCGGCGTAGCGTAACCGTGGCTCCGGCGCCGCCGGCAAGGTGACGTCCTCCACCTCCCGCACCTGGAACGACAACCCCACCGACTCCACCAGGTCCCGCATCAGATACGCCGCCCGAGAGTCCTCGAACCGGTCCCGCAGCGCCCCCGGCCCGATCGCCGACACCTCATACGGACCCGTCACCGGCCGAAAATCCACCAGGATCGCCTCACCCGCCGACCTGATCGTCGACGTCGCCGTCAACCGCTGACCATTGATCGCCACCGCCTCCGCACCCGCCGCCCACAAATCATTCGCCACCTTCTGCAGATCCGTGTACAACACCCGCGGCGGACCACCCCCCGAACCGGTCAACCCGTCCTTGTCAGCCACCGGCGCATCGGCCAACCGCACCACCACACCATCACCACGGACCCGCCCCAGCCCGGTACCCGCCTCCAACCGGCGCAGCCGCGACGCCTGCGAACCACTCAACGCCGCATCCCGCTGCCGACCGACCTCCTCACGCAACCGGTCCGCCCGCGCAGCCAACCCGTCGGTCTCCGCCTCGCGCTCCTTGATCTGCGCCACCAACCCGGCCCGCGCCTGGCTGCGCCCCGGCTCCTCGGCCACCGTCTGCCGGTACGCCACCGCGAAGAGGAAACCCAACGCCACGACCACCACCAGGCTGACCGTCCGCGACGACCACCCAGGCCGCCCCGACGGCGACGGCGACGACCGGCGCCGGGCCGCCGCGTCCGCGTACCCCGGATCCAGCGGATTGCCGAACAACTCGGTCAGAAAATCCGCCGTGTACACCCGACCCGCAGGACCTCGCTCCTCGCCGTCAGGCCGCTGCTCCGCCCCGCCGCGCGTCGGACCAACCGTCATGCCACCACCCCGGGTGTACCGGCCCGCACCGCCCGGACCAGCCGGGCCGCCTGAACCACGTACAGCGCGCCCGCCGCCCAGTACAGCACCAGCCCCCACCACGCCAGACCCCAGCCGATCGCACTCGCGGTCGTCGCCGTGACCGCCGACGCCGCGTGTCCCCCCAGCAGGACCGGAAAGGCGGCCAGCAGCAGGAAGGTGGCGGTCTTGCCGACGTAGTGCACCGGCGGCGGACCGTACCCGTGCCGGCGCAGCACCCCGAGCGAACCCAGCAGCAGCAACTCCCGAGCGAGCAGCGCGGCGGTGAACTGCCACGGCACCACCTCGCGCGCCGTGAACGCCAGCAGGGTGGCCAGGATGTACAACCGGTCGGCCAGCGGGTCCAGCAGCTCACCGAGACGGCTGACCTGATGCAGCCGGCGGGCGACCCAGCCGTCGACCCAGTCCGTGGTGCCCCCGATTGCCAGCACCACCACCGCGGCGACGTCGTCGTGCGACACCAGCAGCAGGTAGAGGAAGAGCGGGACGCCGAGCAACCGGACGAAGCTGATCAGGTTGGGCAGGGTGAGGATCCGGTCCCCGCTCGGCGCTGCCCCCGGGCCGTCGGGGGTCTGTGCGGGCAACGCCCCCGTCGGCCGACGCGACACCGAACCTCCCTCAGCAGCACGATCCGACGCCCGCGTGCGGGCGCTGCGGAAGGACGTGCGCGTTGCCGGGCCGGCGACGCCGGCGCCTGTGTGGGCCCCGGGTCGGGACCTCCCCTGGTCGGCCGTGGTCGCTGGGACCACCGGCCGGTGAATTGCGCTGTCACTATATCCGGCTGGCTTTCGGCTTCCGGTCCGGCAGGTTGTCGTTCGGGTGCGCGTTGCTGGGCTTGTGGCGGAGTTCACGTTGCGTAGAGCGTCCTAGGACACTGGCGGAGAGGGGCAGGATCTACAGGAGCGCGCCCGTCCCCGCTCAGGCGGTACGAGCCGGGATGTCTGACTGGGCATCCGCCGGGGCCGGCACGGCGGCCTGACCGAACGCCCGCAGCGCCAGCAGCAGCTCATGCTGGGCTCGGGGCGGCATCCGGTCCAGCACCGCGCCCACCGCCCGGTGCCGGCGCTGCGCCAACTCCCCCAGCAGGGCCTCGGCGGCCGTCGTCGGCACCAGTCGGACCTCGCGGCGGTCCCGCGGGTCGGCGACCCGTCGCAACAGCCCGATCGCCTCCAGCCGGTCGCAGAGCCGGCTCGCCGACGACGGCACCACGTCGAGCAACTCCGCGAGCCGGTTCACATTGGTGCGCGGACGGGCGCTGATCAGCGATAGCACACGCAGCTGCGTGGGCGACACCGTCATCTGGTGCCGGGAACCCGCAGGGTCCAGGACGCCGACGAGCGCCTCGGCAGCCGCGGCGATTGCCGCGGCGAGATTCAGAGGTTGCTCCACCGACGTCCCCTGCGAATGTCCGGTCGTGTTCCGCCTACCGCCCCGTCACCGCGCCCAGCCGACCGCTTGCCCGCCCCGGCCCCGCCAGTCGAGGCAGACGACCACGGCGTCGTCACGAAGATCGGCGTCGGCGTGGTAGGCCTGCAGCCCGCGCATCACCGTACCAACTGCCTCGGTAGCCGGCTGCAGCCGCGTCGCGCGCATGGACCGCGCCATGGCCCGTTCCCCGTACGGCTCGCGGCCACCGGGCGCCGCGGCGTACACACCGTCGCTGATGACGAAGAGCCGGTCCCCCGGCTCCACGGTGAACTCCTGCAGCTCGTAGCGGGTCTCGGCGAACATGCCCAGCGGCAGTTGCTGCTCCAGCGGCACCCGGGCGACCGCGCGACCGCGCAGCCGCAGCAGGTGCGGGGAACCGGCGTCCACCGCCCGCACCCGGCCGGTGGTGGTGTCCAGCTCCAGCAGCAGCGTCGCCACGTGCCGCTCGCCCCGGTGCTGGAAGAAGATGGTGTCCGAGGCCAACTCGGCCTGTTCGACCAAACCGCCACCGGAGCGGCGGGCGTTGCGCATCGCGTTGACCGTCACCGCCGTCAGCAGCGCCGCCGACAGGCCCGTGCCGGCGCCGTTGAGCACCGTCACGGTGAGCCGCTCACCGTCCACCGACCAGTCGAAGTGGTCACCGTTGACCGTGTACGCCGGTTCCAGCTGCCCGGCCAGCAGGAACGCGCCGTGCGTCACGCTGCGGCCCGGCAACAGGTCCCACTGCATCTCGGCGGCCATGCTCAGTCGCTCCCGGCGGCGGGCCCGGCGGTACCGGTCGGTCTGCCGGTCGGCCGCGCGCAGCGCGAGCGCCAACTCGCCGGCGATGTCCCGGGCCGTGTCGACCGTGGCCGCCGAAGGGCTGGCAGGCAGTTCGACCAGGAGCACGCCGAGTCGTTCGCCCCAGACCGTCAGCGGAAGGTAGACCCGGCACCGGCCGTCGTCGCCGGAGTCGAACACCGGCTGCTGGCTGCTGAAGCACCGCTGGGCCACGCCGTGGCAGGCGAGGAATCCGGCATCGGGCAGGTCGGGGTCGAGCACGGGCCACAGGCCGCTGATCCGGTAGTCGGCGACGAACACGTCGGTCCGCGACGCGTCCAGGGTGCCACGCAGGGCCCGGTCCGCAGCCTCGGCCAACAGGTCGGGCGGTGCCTCACGCAGGGCGCGGGCCACCGCTCCGGACGTGTCCGACATGATCCCCCTCCGGCAACTCTTGCTGTAGGGCAAGCATCATACGGAGGGCCGGTGCCGGCCGGCGGGCGCGGTCGGCCTCTCCCGTCGACATGCTCGCCTCCGGGGAGGTGTCGGAGCGCCGAGGCGACCCCCTGGCCTGCGCGGTATCGCCTCGGCGGCCCTCGGATGGCCGCGATACTGACCGCGGGGCAACGGCGAGGGAGGTACGGCGGTGAACGCGGCCAACGGCGCGGCGGTGGTGGTCGGGGTGGACGGCTCGGAGCAGGCACTGCGGGCCGTCCGGCTCGCCGCCGGGGAGGCAGCCCGCCGGGGCCGGGCCCTGCGGGTGGTGCACGGCTTCATCTGGCCGCTGATGCGCGTGCCCCTCGGCCCGGCACCCGGCAGCCCACCCGGTGCCGGGCTGCGCGAGCAGGCCAACCGCCTGGTCGCCGAGGCGGTGGCCGAGGCAGAGACGGCCGAACCGGGCCTACGGGTCACCGGGGAGGTCATCGACGGGGCGGCGTCAGCCGTGCTGGTCGGCGAGTCCCCCACCGCCGCGCTGATCGTCCTCGGCGGCCGAGGGCTGGGCGGCTTCGCCACGCTGCTGATCGGCTCCGTGGCGGTCCAGGTCGCCGCGTACGCCGACTGCCCGGTGCTGGTCGTCCGTGGCACCGCACGGGCCGACGGGCCCGTCGTGGTCGGGGTGGACGGTTCCGCGCTGTCCCGCGCCGCCGTGGAGTTCGCCGCCGAGGAGGCGGCGACGCGCGGCGTCGCCCTGCGGGCCGTGCACGCCTACCGGCACCCGGGCGCCGAGGGACCGGGCGACATGCAACCCCTGGTGTACGACGAGGGCCAGCTGCGCCGCGAGGAGCATCGGGTGCTCGACGAGTCCCTCACCGGCCTCGAGAAGCGCTGGCCGCAGGTGGCCGTCGAGCGGGTGGCGACCCGGCAGCGGCCCGCCGCGGCGCTCGCCGAGGCGTCCCGGTCGGCGCAGCTGCTGGTGGTCGGCGGCCGGGGCCGCGGCGAGTTCACCGGCCTCGTCCTCGGCTCGGTCAGTCACGCCATGCTGCACCGCGCCGACTGCCCGGTCGCCGTGGTCCGCGCCCCCGCCTGAGACCGACCCGGATCGTGCGGTCCGTTCCCCCGGGTGCGGACCGGGACGACGATTGGCCACGCCGGGGGCGGGTAGACGGCGTACGCCAACGGGCCCAGCGACCTGAAGGAGGCGGCGATGCCAGGACCACGACCGGGCAGCAACGCATACGACAAGCAGCGGGCACGGCTACGCGATCTGATCGAGAACTCCGGCCGGGCGGCAGACCAGGAGGCCAACCAGGTCGCCAACCGGATCCTGCGCGACGACCGGGGACAGCGCGGCGTCGTACGGGGCGAACGAACCTACGGCCCCAAGGGCGAACGCGAACCGGGCGATCCCCGGTGAGCGGGGCGAAACTGGTCGACGGGGCCATCGCCGGAGCGGTGGGCAGCGCCGCGCTGAACATGGTCAGCTACCTCGACATGGTGCTGCGCGCCCGACCGGCCAGCAGCACCCCCGAGGAGACCGCCGGGCGGGTGGCCCGACTCGCCCACGTCGACCTGGGGCCCGCGGGCCGCGCGGGGCCCCCCCCCCCCCGGCGCCGGCGCCCGGGGGGGGGGGGGGGCGGGGGGGGCCGCCCGCCGCCCCCCCCCCCCGGGGGGGGGGGGCCCCCCCCCCCCCCCGGCCCCCGGGGCCCCCCCGCCCCGCCGCCCCCCCCCCCCCGGGGGCCGCGGGCCCCTGCTGGGGTACGGCATCGGCGTCGCCGCCGGCGCCGCCTTCGCCGTGCTGGTGGGGGGCCGCCGCGCCTCGCTGCCGGTGGCGGTGGGGCTGCTCGGCGGGGGCGTCATGGCGATGTCGGACGGCTCGATGACCGCGCTGGGCGTGACCGACCCGCGCCGGTGGAGCCGCACCGACTGGATGTCGGACATCGTGCCGCACCTGGCGTACGGGATGGTGGCCGCAGCCACCTGGAACCGGCTGCGGCCACCGTCGTCGTCCCGGCGGTGCTAGGCGCTGTCGTCGTCGGCCACCTTGCCGGCGGCCGGGCCGTACGGCGACACCTGGCCGCGCGGCACGGTGCGGCCCCGGTCGCCCTGGGACGTGCCGCGGTTACTCGGGTGCCCGGACGGGCCGGGCCCCTTGGCGTCCTGCACGGCGTCGTTGCGCCCGTTGCGGCGCAGCTCCGGCTGTTGCGGGTTCGACACGGGAGTCTCCTTCCGGTGGACGGCGCGGCGTCGGCCGCACCCACCGCGGCTTACCCGCCGCCGTGGCCACCATTCGGGGCCCCTGGCACGACGGCCGCGTTCTCCCGGCCACCGCACGGGTGGGCGATGCCGATCCGGGTACCGGGAGGGGGTGACAGACACTCGGAGGACGGCGCAAGTCCTGCTGGACCGGCAGGGCCGCACGTACGCAGAGGAGGCGGGCATCGGCCTCGCCGACCGGCCCGCCCCGCTGTACCAGCTGCTGGTGCTGACGACACTGCTGAGCACCCGAATTCGCGCCTCGGTCGCGGTGGCCGCCGCCCGGGAGCTCTTCGCGGCCGGATACCGCACCCCGCAGGCCATGGAGGCCGCCGGCTGGCAGGACCGTGTCGACGCGCTGGGCCGGGGACACTACCGCCGATACGACGAGCGGACCGCCACCATGCTCGGCACCGGCGCACGGCTGTGCCTGGACCGGTGGCACGGTGACCTGCGCCGGCTGCACCGGGAGGCCGACGGGAACCCGGCCATGCTGCGCCGGCTGCTCACCGAGTTCCCCGGGATCGGCCCCACCGGCGCGGACATCTTCCTGCGCGAGGCGCAGACGGTCTGGCCCGACCTGCGTCCGTACGCCGACCGGCGGGCCCTGGCCGGGGCGAAACAACTAGGCCTGCCGGCGAACCCGGACGCTCTGGCCGGGCTCGTCGGCGACAGCGATTTCGGCCGCCTCGCCTCGGCGCTGGTCCGAGTCGCCCTCGGCGAGGAACCCGCCCCAAAGAAAACCCCCACCACCCACTGACCCCCCACCCCCACCCCCACCCCCACCCCCACCCACCCACCCACCCACCCACCCACCCACCGAACACCGACCCGGTGATCATGGAGTTATTGTCACGGCACGCCGGCCGGGCAGGCAATAACTTCATGATCACCGGGCCGGTGTTCGGCCGAGGACGGGGGTGGGGGTGGGGGTGGGGGTGGGGGTGGGGGTGGGGGTGGGGGTGGGGGTGGGGGTGGGGGTGGGGGTGGGGGTGGGGGTTATTTTGTTGGGGTGTTTCCTGGCTTGGTCAGGTGCCAGGCCAGGGCGGCGGCCAGCACCGCGAGCACCACCACTCCGCCGGACACCCCGCCGCCCTCGTCGGGGCTGCGTCCCTTGCTGCCGAAGTAGATGACCGCGAGGCCGGCGAGCACCGCCACGGCCGTGCGCATTCCTCGGTCCTTCACGTCCCGCACGGTACGGAGGCGGTCCGGGGGTGCACCCGGGAAGCGTGCGGGTTCCCCCGTCCGGGTGGCCCGCGGTCAGTCGGTCTCCAGGTCGTCCAGGGAGATGGCGTGGGTCATCAGCCAGCGGGCCAGGGCGGCCATCCCGAACAACCACAGCGGCGCCGACTCCGTGGTGCCGTTGGTGGCGAAAACGGCGAAGCGCAGGTCAGGAGCCCGATACGCCTCGATCCGCCACCGATGGCTGCGGTCGCGCCAGACGGCCGAAGGGTCCATGCCGCCACGCTAGGCCACGCTTCCACCCGCCGGGGCTGCGTCGCGCCAGACGGCAGCCGGGTCCTCCGGCCGGATCTGAGCGTGAGCGCCGGCCGGCGAGGGCCCGGCGAGGACTGTGCGCGCGTCGTCGGGCAGGCGGCGGGTGACGCCCCGCCGATCCAGCAGCTCCAGCAGCGGCACGGCGACCCGGCGGGTGGTGTCCAGGGCCTGCCGGGCGGCGCTGAGCGTGAACGGCTGCGGCAGTCGGGCCAGCACGCGGGCGGCGTCGTCCACCGCGCTGGGCAGCAGCACCACGTTCTCCGCCAGCCGCAGCAGCGCCCCCACTCGCACGGCCGCGCCGATCTCCCGGGGCCCGAGACCGAGCTCGGCGAGGCGGTACGCCTCCGGGGCCCGGAACGGGCGGTCACCGTACTCGGCCCGGACCCGGGCCACGGCGCGGGCCACCGGGTCGGGCAGGGCGTCGGGGGCCTCGGCGGTGACCCGGCCGGCGTGCACCCGCAACGGTGGGCGGACCAGGGCCTCGACCAGGGCACGGTCGGGCAGGTCGAGGCGCTGCCGCAGCACGTCGACCGGGGCGCCCGGCTCCAGGGGGTACTCGCGGGCGTACCGGGCGGTCTCGGCGGCCAGCCGGGCCACGAGGGCACGCCAGTGGGCGGGGTCGGCCAACCACTGGCCGGCGACCGGGGCGGCGGTGACCGGCACCCCCATCCGGGTCAGGTCGTCACGGCGGGCCAGGGCGCGGCGGCGTAGCTCACCGGCCAGGTCCGGTCGGCCGTCCAGGCCGGCGAGGACCTCGCCGCGGGCGGCGGCGGCCCCGCGCCGGGTCAGCGGCGGCGGAGCCACGTCGAGGACGGTCACCCCGCCGGCGACGTGGTGGCGACCGGGGTCACGCAGCAACGCCCGGTCGCCGATGAGTAGCGGCAACGGGCAGGCCAGCCGCAGCCGGACGGTGTCCGGGCCGAGCGGGCGCACTCGGGCGGCGACGGCGGCGGAGCCGACGTGCAGGGTGAGGGTGGCCGGCAGGTCTGCCGCCGGGTCACCTGCGACCCGCACGTCGAGCAGGTCGGTGCGCCGGAACCGGCCGGGCGTGAGCAGGGCATCGCCGCGGCCCAACCGGTCCCGGGCGACGTTGCGCAGGTTCACCGCCACCCGGGCGACCGCGTCGACCCGGTCGTGGGGGGCGCCCAGACAGTGCAGACCGCGGACCCGGACCGGCTCACCGGTGTCGGCCAGTTCGAGGTGGTCCCCGACGGTCAACCGGCCGCCGCCGAGGGTGCCGGTGACCACGGTGCCGCTACCCCGGATGGTGAACGCCCGGTCCACCCACAGCCGCACCGGGGCGTCGGCCGCCGGGGCGGGCAGCCGGGCGGCCAGGCGGTCCAGGGCGGCGCGCAGCTCGGGCAGGCCCGCCCCGGTGACCGCGGAGACCGCGACGGCCTCCACCGCGCCGAGGGACGTCGCGGTGATCTCCGCGCGGGCCTGCGCCAGCGCCGGGCCCGGGTCGGTCAGGTCCGCGCGAGTCACCACCAGCAGCCCGTACGACACCCCGAGCGCGTGCAGCGCGGCAAGGTGCTCGGCCGACTGGGGCATCCACCCCTCATCGGCGGCGACCACCAGCAGGGCGGCCGGGGCGGGGCCGACGCCGGCGAGCATGTTCGGCACGAACCGTTCGTGGCCGGGGACGTCGACGAAGGCGACGGTGCCGCCGGAGGGCAGCGTGGCCCAGGCGAAACCGAGGTCGATTGTCATGCCCCGGCGGCGTTCCTCGGCCCACCGGTCGGGTTCCATCCCGGTCAGCGCCCGCACCAGGGTCGACTTGCCGTGGTCGACGTGCCCGGCGGTGGCCACCACCCACACCTCAGCCGTCCCCGGGCACGGCCAGGATCGCCGCGTGCAGCGCGTCGTCGGCGTCGGCGGGGACGCAGCGCAGGTCCAGCAGCAGCCGCCCCTGGGCCACCCGGCCGAGCACCGGCGGCTCGCCGGTGCGCAGCGGCTGCGCGTACCGCTGCGGCAGGGTGAGGGCCCACGAGTCCAGCTCGACGCCGGGGGCGCCGCCGCCGCCGACCACGGCGGCGGTGGGTACCACCTCGGCCTTGCCGCCGTCGGCGGCCAGCCGGTCGCGCAGCCGCTCGGTGCGCTCCCGCAGGGCGGCCGGGTCGGCGTGCAGGGCGGCTCGGGTGGGGGTGTCCTGGTCGTGCAGGGTTGCCGCGAGCGCGGCCAGGGTGAGCTTGTCGACCCGCAGGGCGCGGGCCAGGGGGTGCCTGCGCAGCCGGTCGACCAGCTCGGCGTCGCCGAGCAGCAGGCCGGCCTGCGGCCCGCCGAGGAGCTTGTCGCCGCTGGCGGTGACCAGATGCGCGCCGGCGCGTAGGGCGCTGGCCGCGTCCGGCTCGGCGGGCAGCAGCGGGTCGGCGGCGAGCAGCCCGGAGCCGATGTCGACGACCACCGGCACGCCGAGGGTGGCCAGCCGGTTGACGCCGACGGCGGAGGTGAAGCCGGTGACCACGAAATTCGACGGGTGGACCTTCAGCACGAAACCGGTGTCGGGGCCGATCGCGGCGGCGTAGTCGGCGAGGGTGGTCCGGTTGGTGGTGCCCACCTCGCGCAGCCGGGCGCCGGTGCTGGCGAGCAGGTCGGGCAGGCGGAAACCGTCGCCGATCTCCACCAGTTCGCCGCGACTGACCACGATCTGGCGGCCGGCGGCCAGCGCGGTGGCGGCGAGCACCAGGGCGGCGGCGCCGTTGTTCACCACGTGCACGGCGCCCGCGTCGGGCACGGCGGCGGCCAACGCGTCGAGGGCGGCGCGGCCACGTCGGGCCCGCAGCCCGGTGGTCAGGTCCAGCTCCACGTCGGTGTGCCCGGCAGCGGCGACCAGGGCATCCACGGTGGCGGCGGAGAGCGCGGCCCGGCCGAGGTTGGTGTGCAGCACCACCCCGGTGGCGTTGAGCACCGCCTGGGGTGCGGGGGCGGGCAGGTCGGCGAGGGCTGCGTCGCGTACCCCCTCGGGGGTGATCTCACCGCGGCGGGCGCGGGCCTGCGCGGCGAGGATCGCGGCCTTGACCCGACGGCGGCCGAGGGTGTCGGCGGCGACGGCGAGCCGTGGGTCGGCCAGCAGGGTGTCGGTGCGCGGCACCCGCCGTCGTGGGTCGGCGTCGCGCATCGCGTCCTCTCCGAGGGGTGCGTGGCGGAGGCGGACGGGAATCGAACCCGCCTGGCCCGGGTCCCGGACCACTCCGGTTTTGAAGACCGGGAGGGGCACCAGCCACCTGAACGCCTCCAGGGCCATTTGACCACAGTGATCGCCGGGCGGTACGCGGAGGTGTCGATCAGTCCTCGATCGTGGGCCCCCCGGTGGCGCGGCGCTCGACCCGCTCGCGTTGCGGGATAACCGTGTACTTCGGGTCGCGGGCGGAGACGACGCCGCCGTGGAAGATCCCGAACCGGGTGGCCACCGACGCGGCGAGCAGGGCGACGCCGGAGAGCCCCGACAGCACGCGGCTGCGCCGGCCGACGAGCGCGCCGAGCACCCCGGCGGCGGTCAGCGCCCGGCCGGCACGCAGCAGCCGGCCGGGCGTGCCGATGCGGTAGGGCTCGCTGAGCAGGCCGAGACGGGTCTCCACCCGGTGCGAACCCCACAGTTCCAGGGCCGCGCCGCCCACCGCCATCCGCCGGGCCGGACCGGCCTGGTCGCAGGGCGCGGCGAGCAGGCCCACGCCGGCACCGCTGACCAGGGCGCTGCCCGCGAAGATCGCCGGCAGTTCCGGGTACGCCTCGTGCCACGACGGCACCGCCGTGTCGGCCAGCAACACCCCGGTGTACGTGGCCAGGGCCGGCGCGGTGGCGGCGGCGACCAGCCCGGCGGCGTGGCCGACCGGGGGCAGCAGCCGGCGGCCCAGGCCGAGCACGCCCCGCTCGGGCAGCCACGGCGCCGCCTCGGCGATGGCGGCCACGCCAGCGGCCGGCCCGAACACGGTGAGGACCCAGGTGCCCACCGACATCGGTGAGGTCAGCTTCGCCACCCGCAGCATGTGGTGGAACCGGGCCGGCCGGCCCAGGTCGTTGACCAGGAAGTACGCGCTGGCGCTCACCGCGACCAGGGAGGCGACCCGGCCGGCGCGGCGCAGCTCCGGCCGGCCGGTGAGCTGCCCGCCGGCGGCCAGCAGCGACGACCCGGCGGCCAACCCTCCGGTGAACAGGTATGCCGCGATGTCCCACTTCCACACCGGCGGCTTGAGCACCGGGCGGCCGTAGTAGGAGGTGAACTCGGCCGGCGGGACGTTGAGCTGCTCCCCGCCGCCGCCCCCGCGCTTTGCTCCGCCGCGCCGCCGCTTCACCGGGGCCGACTCGCGGGGCGGGTCCTCGAGGAAACGGCGGAACCGGTCACCGACCGGGGGACGGTGCGAACTCACGAGGACCCTCCGACGAACGCGGCGACGGTCGCCGCCGCCATGACCAGGGCGGCCAGCCCGGCGCGCTTCCACATCCCGGGCAGATCGCGGGTGGTGACCACCGGGTCCGGGGGCAGCCCGTACACCTCCGGGGCGTCCAGGAGCAGGAAGAACGCGCCGTCGCCGCCGACGCCGTCGGTGGGGTCGTGGCCGTACAACTGGGCCTCCGGCACCCCCCGCTCGTGCAGGGTGGCCACCCGCTCGGCGGCCCGCTCCCGCAGTTCGTCGAGGGGGCCGTACTGGATGGACTCGGTGGGGCAGGCCTGCGCGCAGGCCGGGGTCATCCCGGCGCCGAGCCGGTCGTAGCACAGTGTGCACTTCCACGCCCGGCCGTCCCCCTTACGCTGGTCGATCACCCCGTACGGGCAGGCGGAGATGCAGTAGCCGCAGCCGTTGCAGATGTCCTCCTGCACCACGACCGTGCCGAACTCGGTGCGAAACAGCGACCCGGTGGGGCAGACGTCCAGGCAGGCCGCGTGGGTGCAGTGCTTGCACACGTCCGACATCATCAGCCAGCGGAAGTCGGTGCGTTCGGCCGCGCCGGTGGCCCGGCCGGGCGGGGCTGCACCGGGCATGCCGAGGAACTCGGGGCCGGCCGCCATCCGGGCGGCGGCGGCCGGCTCGCCCGGCGGAACCCCGGGGGTCGTGCCGGAGTCGCCGGGCATGGCAGCCGCCACCGCCGCCGAGGCTGCGCTGGCCGGGGCGCCGGTGGGGTTGCCGGCGAACGGCGGGGTGCGGTGCCCGGCCGGGCGAGGTTGCTCGACGAACGCCACGTGCCGCCACGAGTTCGCGGTCAACGCGCCGGTGTTGTCGTACGACATGCCGAGCAGGTCCATCCCGGAGCCCGGCACGTCGTTCCACTCCTTGCAGGCCACCTCGCAGGCCTTGCAGCCGATGCAGACGCTGGTGTCGGTGAAGAAACCCATCCGGGGTCCGGCGTCGGTCCAGCCGGCGTCCGGGGCCGGGTCCAGCGGCCCGTAGAGGCTGTTGGGGTCACGCATCCTTGCCCCTCCTGTCGCGCGCCGATGCCTCCGGCGAGCGTTCTTCGCTGCTGCCGGCCGCGTCGTCGCCGCCCGCCGCGTCGGTGGTGACCAGCGGGATCTGCCGGTCCACGGTCATCCCGGCCCGCCGCCGGTAGTCGGCGACCAGGTCCAGCAGCGCCGGCCCGGTGGGACGCCGGCCGGGCCGCACGTCACAGGTGCCGACCTTGCTCTCCTGGATCAGCACGTTCGGGTCCAGGGTGATACCGAAGAGATCGTTGGCCGAGTCGCCGGTGACCAGCCCTTCGGTGCCGAAGTGGTACGGCAGCCAGAGCTGGTGGATGATCCGCCCGTCCACCCGCAGCGGGGTGAGCCGGTCGGTGACCAGCACCTTCGCCTCGATCACCGCCCGGCCGCTGACCAGGTGCGCCCAGCCCAGGTGGGCTAGGCCCGCCTCGACGGCCAACTCCGGGGAGACCTCGACGAACATCTCCGGCTGCAACTCCGCCAGGGGGCGTACGGTGCGGCTCATCCCGCCGGCGGTGTGGTGCTCGGTGAGCCGGCTGACCGTGAACACGTACGGGAAGACGCCGCTGTGCGCCTCCGGCGGGCTCGGGTTGATCGGGTTGATCGGGTGCTCGTAGACCTTGCGGGTGGGGTTGGCCTGCTGGCCGTACATCGGGTTGCGCATCGGCGACTCGGCCGGCTCGTAGTGCGTCGGCAGCGGGCCGTCGAGCACCCCGCTCGGCGCGTACAGCCAGGCCTTCCCGTCGCCCTGCATGACGAAAGGGTCGTCGCCGGCGAGGCCCTCCGTTCCGGAGGCGCCCTTCGGTGGCCGGTACGTCGGCGGCTTGGTCTTCTCGAAGTCCGGCACGTCGTAGCCGGTCCACTCGCCGGCCTCCGGGTCCCACCACACGTACTTCTTCCGCTCGCTCCACGGCCGGCCCTGCGGGTCGGCGGAGGCGCGGTTGTAGAGGGTGCGGCGGTTCGCCGGCCACGCCCAGCCCCACTCGGCGGCCACCCAGTCCTGCTCGTGGCGGGACTTGCGCCGGGCGGCCTGGTTGACGCCGTCGGCGTACACACCGCTGTAGATCCAGCAGCCGATGGCGGTGGAACCGTCGTCGCGGGCCTCGCTGAACCCGGACAGCGGGCGGCCGTTGACGGTGTCGTAGCCGTTGATCTCGCGCAGCACCGCCTCGGCGCTCGGCTCGGCGAGCGGGCCGTGCGTCGGGTAGTCCCAGTTCAGGTCGAGCAGTGCCCGGTCGCGCGGGTGCGGTGAGGCGGCCAGTTTCTCCCGCAGTTTGCGGCCGAGGTGGTAGAAGAACCACAGCTCGGAGCGGGCGTCGCCCGGCGGTTCGACGGCCTTCTCCCGCCACTGCAGCATCCGCTGGGTCTGGGTGAAGGTGCCCTCCTTCTCCACGTACGACGCGGCGGGCAGGAAGAACACCTCGGTGCGGCACTCCTGCGGGACGATCTCCCCCGTGGCCACCTCGGGGCTGTTCTTCCAGAACGTGGCGCTCTCGATCAGGAAGAGGTCCCGGACGACCAGCCAGTCGAGGTTGGCCATGCCGAGGCGCTGGGCCTTGCCGTGTGCGGAGCCGACCGCCGGGTTCTGGCCGAGCAGGAAGTATCCCTTGATCTTTCCGTCGATCATGTTGAGCACCTGCTGGTAGGTGCCGTGGTCGCCGGTCATCCGGGGCAGGTAGTCGTAGCAGAAGTCGTTCTCCGGGGTCGCCGCGTCGCCCCAGTACGCCTTGAGCAGGCTCGCCGCGTACGACCGGGCGTTGCCCCAGAAGCCCTTCTGGCCGGGGCGGCGGATGCCGTTCACCCAGTCGTCGAAGGTCTCGTGGTCGGCGTGGTGTGGCATCGGCAGGTAGCCGGGGAGCAGATTGAACAGCGTCGGAATGTCGGTCGAGCCCTGGATGCTGGCGTGCCCGCGCAGCGCCATGATGCCCCCGCCCGGGCGACCCATGTTGCCCAGCAGGGTCTGGATGATCGCACCGGTGCGGATGTACTGCACACCGACGCTGTGCTGCGTCCAGCCCACCGAGTAGACCAGCGCGCCGGTACGCTCCCGGCCGGAGTTCTCCGTCCAGGCGCGGGCCAGCTCCAGGAACTTCTCCTGCGGGATGCCGCAGACCCGCTCCACCATCTCCGGGGTGTAGCGGGCGAAGTGTCGCCTGAGGATCTGGTAGACGCAGCGCGGGTGCTGGAGCGTCTCGTCCCGCCGGGCCTGCCCCGCCGTGGGCATGCCGTGCGACTCGTGCTCCAGGCCGGCCGCGCTGTCGCGCTCCTTGCCGGTGCCCCGGTTGTCGGCGTCGTCCTCGTGGCCCTCGTACTGCCAACTGGCCTGGTCGTACGAGCCGGTCTCGGGGTTGTAGCCGGAGAAGAGCCCGTCCAGGTCCTCGGTGTCGACGAACTGCTCGCTGACGATCATCGTCGCGTTGGTGTACGCCAACACGTACTCCCGGAAGTCCAGCTCGTTCTCCAGGATGTAGCGCACCACGCCGCCGAGCAGCGCGATGTCGGTGCCCGCCCGAATCGGCAGGTACGTGTCGGCGACCGCGCTGGTCCGGGTGAACCGGGGGTCGACGTGGAAGACCTTGGCACCACGCTTCTTGGCCTCCATCACCCACTGGAAGCCCACCGGGTGGGCCTCGGCCATGTTGGAGCCCTGGATGACGATGACGTCAGCGTTGACCAGGTCCTGCTGGAAGTCCGTCGCGCCACCGCGACCGAAGCTGGTCCCCAGACCGGGGACGGTGGCGGAGTGTCAAATGCGAGCCTGGTTCTCGATCTGGATCGCCCCCATCGCCGTGAACAGCTTCTTGATGAGGTAGTTCTCCTCGTTGTCCAGCGTTGCCCCGCCCAGGCTGGAGATGCCCAGCGTGCGGTGCAGCGGCCGGCCGGCGTCGTCGACGTCCTCCCAGGTCTCCTCGCGGGCGGCAAGGATCCGGTCGGTGATCATGTCGACGGCCGTCTCGAGGTCCAGGTCCTCCCACTCCGTGCCGTACGGCCGGCGGTAGCGGACCGTGGTCTGCCGCAGCGGGCTGGTGACCAGGCTCTTGCTGGCTGACCCCTTCGGGCAGAGCCGGCCCCGGGAGATCGGGCTGTCCGGATCTCCCTCGATCTGGGTGACCCGGCCGTCGGCGACGAAGACCCGCTGCCCGCAGCCGACCGCACAGTACGGGCAGACCGACCGCGCCACGCTGTCGGCGGTCTCGGTGCGCGCGGTCAGCGCCGCCGAGCCGGCCGACTGGGCCGCCGCGCCCCGGCCGAGCGGGTCGGTGCCGGTGAGCTGCCGGTAGACCGGCCAGCCCGCGATGAAAGACCGCAGGCCCATCCGGACACCCCCTCCCGGCGCTGGAAGCTGACCTTCTGAACATAGGCCAGGCTCCGCCGGGCTGCGACCCCGGACCGTTCTTTTCCCGCCTCGGGGGCTTCGGAAATCACCGGTCCGGGCGGTTTGAGCGGAACGACGACGGCCAGGAGCCGGCCAGTCGGTCACCGGGAAGCGCGAGGTGCCATCGTCATCGGCACCCGACGTCGCCATGGGTCGCACGCGGCCGGTGAGGGCTTCGGCCGGCGTTGCCGGGTGGGAGACGTGCCGGCGTTGCCGGGTGGGAGACGAGCCGGCGTTGCCGGGTGGGAGACGAAGCCGCCCCCGGCCGGGTGGCCGGGGGCGGTCCGGTGTCGGTGTGCAGGTCGCCTCTCGGCGAGTGGCGCGACGCGGCTCCAGCCGAACGGTATTCCGCGACGGCAATTTAGGTGAGGCCCGGGGACACTGGACACACCGACACTGGCTACAACTTACCCGATCGGCGGCCTATTCCACCCGCTGCACCGCGACGACTTCCCCCGTGGAGCAGGCGGGCACGTTTCCTGCCGCACTCGGCTTTGCTGACGCACCTTGTCCGGTTCTGCCCGGTGAGCCAGATCCCAAGCCTCGGCCTTGCCCGATGTATCCGGAATGACGGACACGTCGGGCTGGTTGTGTCCCCCGTACCGCCCGCCGGTAAACCCCGACGCGGCGCGGTTCCCCCGAGGGGCGCTCAACCCGGAGCGCGTCGCAACGATCGAAAGGGCAACCATCGTGAAGGCTTACTTCACTCGATGGCTCCCGGTCATCGCGAAGACCACCGACCGGATCCCGGCCGTCATCAAGACCCCCAACCGCAAAACCGTCCTGAGCATCGCCGGCGTCGCCGCACTCGGCGGCCTGGCCTTCGGCCCCACGGCCGGCGCTGCCCCGATCACCAGCAGCCCGCACGCCGGCGCCGTGGCGGCGATCGGCCTGGCCACCGGCAAGGCCCGCGCGGGTGCCACCACCGAGTCGGCGCTGACGACCGGCGAGGCTGCCGGCATCACGTCGGTGGCCGATGAACCGGACCGCGACGAACTGATCCCGCACGGCATCGAGGGCGCCCAGTCGCGCATCCCCCTCGACGACGCGCAGCTCGCCAACGCCAAGGCGATCATCAAGGCCGCCAAGGAGACCGACGTCGGCGAGCGGGGAGCGGTGATCGGTGTGGCCACCTCCCTGCAGGAGTCGAAGCTGTACAACCTCGGCCATCTGGGCACGTACAACGACCATGACTCGCAGGGCCTGTTCCAGCAGCGCCCCTCGTCGGGTTGGGGCTCGCCCGACGAGATCACCGACCCCGACTACGCCTCCAAGGCGTTCTTCAACGCGCTGAAGAACGTGGGCGGTTGGCACCAGCTTCCGCTGACCGCCGCCGCGCAGACGGTCCAGGTGTCGGCGTACCCGTACGCGTACGCGCAGTGGGAGGAGCAGGCTGCGGACGTCGTCCAGCAGCTGTGGTGACAGTTTCCTGATCCGGCCCTCGGCCGGCCCCTGGCGGGGTCGGCCGAGGGCCGTTTCGCGCTTGACCGGCACGATGGCAGGGACATGGTGAAGCCGATGGGGTGGTCTGGGGTTTTCTGTCCGTTCCCGGGTGGTTGGCGGGTCGGGGGGTGACCGCCGGCATCGTGGGGGCGGAACATCGGCCGGCCCGGGGTGGTTACACCTGGCAGACGATCGAGCAGGACACCCCACCCCCGCCTGCGCAGCGAGCCAGCGAACCCGCGAACCCGGCGGGTGGAATGCGGGCCGGCCACCGGTCGTTACACCTGGACCCCGCCACCACGACCCCAC
>NZ_JAPZLF010000019.1:0-122095 GCF_033804645.1 Micromonospora sp. RTGN7
GGCCGGCGGGTGGGTGGGTCTCCCCCCGGGGGCCGCTCCCCCGGCGGCCCCCACCCTCCCCGCTCCGCCCCCCCCCCCCGCGGGCCGGGCCCCGCGGCCCCCCGCTTCGCTGTGCCTCCACCCGGCGCTGGGTGCCGCATACCGATGCGCACGGAAGGAGACACGCACAGAAGGACCGGACCGGACCGCTCTGTGCAGCGGTCCGGCCCGGCCTCGGTTGTCGTCGCGGTCAGCTGGCGGACAGTTCCAGGTACGCCTTGGCGAGCGTGCGCGCCCCGGTCTCCACCGTCTCGTGCGGCCGTGCCAGCGAGACGCGGATCAGGCGCAGCCCGGTCGCCGGGTCGGCCCAGTGGAACGGCGCGCACGGCAGCACGTGCACGCCCCGGCCGACCAGATCCTTGTACAGCAGTGAGGAGTCCGGGCCGTCCGGTGGCAGCTCGATACGGGCCACGCTGATCTGGGAGTGCGGGTCGGCCAGCCGCAGCCCGGCCGGCTCGATGGCTGCCCGGACCGCGGCGCGGTTGCCCTCCACGAGGTCCCTGGCGCGCTCGTAGCCGCCCTTGCCCCAGTCCTCGGCCAGCGCCCGCACGAGCTGCAGCACAACCGGCGAGGCGGCCAGCAGCGACTCCGAGAACGCCCGCTCGATGGGCAGGTCGAGGCCCTCGCTGTACGCCAGGAGCCCGATCTTCAGCTCGTGCACCGGCCACAGCTTGCCGGTGTCCTCGATGACGACCCAGTCGGCGCCGGCGGCGTCCAGGACGGCGTACGTGTCGTACTGCGCGTCGCGTACCTGGCCCCGGAAGCTGGCGTCGATGATGACGATCTGCCCGTGGCGGGCGGCGTGCTCGGCCAGTGACCGAAGGTGCCCCTCGGGCGTGATCAGGCCGGTCGGGTTGTTCGGGTGGGTGACCACGATCGCGCGTACCGGCGGGGCCGGCCACTCCTGCGCCAGCAGCGCCTCCTCCGACAGCGGCACCAGCTTCAGGCCGCGGGTCACGAACAGGTCGGCGATGTTGTCGAAGGTGGGGTGCAGTACGGCGATCGTCGCGCCGGACGGCAGGGCCCGCGCCAGGATGTCGGTGGCCAGAGTCGACGAATAACAGCTGAGGATCCGGCCGGTGCCGATCGGCGCGCTGTGTTGGCCGATCGCGTGTAGGAAGGCGGTGTGCGCCTCCAGCTCGATCTCTGGGAACGGCCGGCGCGACGCCTCGGCGAACATGTCCGGGATACCGTCCACGATGGTTGCCTGCTCCGGCGAGAGAAAGAGCCGGGCATGTCCATCGGTCAGGTTGAGGCCACGGTCCACGTCGGTCAGCGCGCTGACCTCCATTGTGGTCAGATTAGCTAGCTCGCTCATCTCTCGATCCCTCGAACGTCTCGTTGAGTCGCTGATCGATCGCGGCTGAACAACGGCGCCGCGCGGTATGAACCGCCGACGGCGGCGCGGACCGGAACAGCAGAGTCTCGGCGTGTTCCCGAACAGTAAGGGCCAGCTGAGCGGCCTACCTGTCCCTTCTAACGGGGACCGATGCGAGGGCCTCGGTTGCTCATAGACTCGGCGATGGAGTCGGTGCGCGCAGTCGCTGGCGCAGCGCGACCGTGGTCAGCCGTGGCTGGCGCGGCCCGCGGTCAGCGGGAGGGAGACGGAGTGCATCACCTGACGCTGACCGCGGAGGACAACGCGGAACTGTCCCCGATGCTCGAAGAGCTGGCCAAGACCTATGCCACGATCGAGAACCGGGAGCTGATCCGGCGGGCGCCGGTGCTGGCCCGGTCGCTACCGGTGCGCCTGCTGGAGTTCCTGGAGGAATACCGCATCGGGGAGCCGTCGGCGCTGTGCATGGTGTCCGGCCTGGCGGTCGACGAGGCCTGGCTGGGACCGACGCCGCAACACTGGCGCGACAGCCAGTACGATTCGCCGGCCCTGCAGCAGGAGATCTTCTTCCTGCTGTGTGCGGCCGTGCTCGGTGACGTCTTCGGCTGGGCCACCCAGCAGGACGGCCGCATCATGCACGACGTCCTGCCGATCCAGGGCCACGAGCACTACGAGCTCGGGTCGAACAGCCTGCAGCACCTCTCCTGGCACACCGAGGATGCGTTCCATCCGTGCCGGGGCGACTACGTGGCGTTGATGTGTCTGAAGAACCCCGACGCGGTGGAGACGCAGGTGTGCGACGTCGGCGACCTGGACTGGTCGCGGCTGGACATCGACGCCCTGTTCGAGCCGGTGTTCACCCAGATGCCGGACAACTCGCACCGGCCGGACGCCAGTCACGCCACCGGTGACCCGCTGGTGGACAAGCTGCGGGCACGGAGCTTCGCGCTGATCCAGTCGTGGAACGAGGACCCGGTCAAGGGGCCGGTGTTGTTCGGCGACCGGGATCAGCCGTACACGGCGCTGGATCCGTACCACATGAAGACCGACGGCTGGTCCGAGCGCTCCCGGCTCGCCTTCCAGGGGCTGTGCGACGAGATCGAGGCGCACATGCGGGACGTGCCGCTGCACCCGGGCGACTGCGTGTTCATCGACAACTTCCGCGCCGTCCACGGGCGCAAGTCGTTCCGCCCCCGCTACGACGGATCGGACCGGTGGCTCAAGAGGCTGAACGTCACGCGTAACCTGCGCGGCTCGCGCGCCTGGCGGCGCGCGGCCGACGACCTCATCATCTACTGACGCTGCGGAGTCGCGACGCCGGCCGCCATGAGGCGGCCGGCGAAGTCGTCGATCGCCTCGAGGCCGGCGTTGCTGAAGCTCACCCGCAGTTCCCCGTGATCGTCCGGCTGGAAGGCGGTGCCGGGGATGACGAGCGTGTCGTACTCCTGGGCGAGCTCGCGGACGACGTCCTCGGTGGGGCGCCCGGAGAACGGGTGCCGGACCCACCCGAAGAAGCCGCCGGCGGAGACGAGTTCGAAGCCGCCCGGGCGGTCCGCCATCACGGCGGTGAACCGGTCCCGCTTGGCGACCAGCTCCCGGGACCGCTCCCGGCGCCAGGATCCGGCTGCGGTCAGGCCGGCCCAGGCGGCCTCCTGGCCGATCCGCGGGGCGCAGATCGCCACACAGTCCAGCAGTTTGAGCACCGCGCGGCCGAGCTCGGGCGAGGTGACCACGGCACCTACCCGGTAGCCGGGGATGGCCAGATCCTTCGAGAAGCTGTGCAGGCTCACCACCGTGTCGGTCCACCGCGGATCGGCGAACAGCCGGTGGGCCGGCTCGTCGGTGCCACGGAACGACCGGTACGTCTCGTCGAGGATGAGCGCGACGTCGTGCCGGCGGGCCACCTCGGCGAGCGCGGCGAGGCCCGCCGGCGGCACCGTGACCCCGCTGGGATTGCCCGGCGACACCACCACGATCGCGCGGGTGCGCTCGCCGATCAGCGCCGCGGCGGCCTCCGGAGTGGGCAACAGGTCGGGGCCGGGATTGAGGTAAACCGGGATGATGTTGTTCATCCGTAGCCACATGTCGTGGTTGAAGTAGTACGGCAGGGCGAGGACGATCTCGTCGCCCGGCCCGGCAAGTGCCGACGCCACGAGGCAGAACGCCTGGTTGCAGCCGGCCGTGACGACGACGTTCTCGGCGCGTACGGCGCCGTCGTAGGCCGCAGCGAGCTCAGCCGCGAAGGCGGCCCGCAGCCGGGGCAGGCCGGCGATCTCGACGTAGTCGCCGCCGTGCGGGTCACGCGCCACCGCCGTGACGTGCTCCAGTACCTCCGGTGCGGCCGGGTACTGCGGCGCAGCCTGGGCGAAGTCGAGCAACTCCCGCCGCCCCGCCCGGCCGTCGAGCAGGGCGTAGGTGGTGCCGATCGGCGAGTCGACGGCACGGGTCGTCGCGGGGTTCAGTCGCACGGCGGTTGACCTTTCACGGACGCGCCCGCACCGGTACGGCGGTCAGGATCTGATGCGGCAGCCGGCGCGGACCTTGGACTCGGGCAGGGTGAAGCGCAGGCAGCAGGTCTTGCGCCGAACGTCGGCTGACCGGCCGGGCCGGGAACCAGCTCGATGAGGTCCTCGATCCGGCGTGTCCGGCCCCGTCCGCGGTCACGCCGCGGTGACAGCTCCGCCCGAGGGCGGGTGGTCGACAGCCAGCCGGCCGAGCAGCGCCGCGCGGGTGAGCTCGGCCTTGTTGCCGACGCCGAGCTTGGCGCGGATGCGTTTGACGTACGTGTCGACAGTGTGCGGGCTGATCCCGAGCCGGGTGGCGATCTGTCCGTGGGTGAGCCCGCGCGAGATCTGGCGGAGCACCTGCTCCTCCCGCTCGGACAGGTGGTGGCCGGGTGTCTCCTGCTGGTCGGCCGGCCTGTTGCCCGTGTCGCTCGGCCGGGAATGGGCATGGGGACGGGAACGTGGCGACACCGGGATGCGCTCGGTGACATCCCGGACGGCCGTCACCAGGTCCGCGGCGGTCGTGCACCGGTCGATCACGCCGCTGGCACCGGCGTTCAGGTAGGCATCGGTCTCACCGTCGGCGGTCAGTACCAGCACCGTGGTGCACCTGGCGATCGTGGCGATGTGGTTCAGGCGTTCTTCGGGTGGGATCGCCTCGACGTCGATGAGGGCCGCGTCGGCCAGCCAGGACACCTCCTCCGCCGAGGAGGTCCGGTCACTGACGACTTTTATGTCCGTACCGGCGAAAATCTGGGTAAGGCCGATTAGGTAGATGGGCGCATTTATTAGGACATCGAGGCGAATCACAAAGCCCCCCCGAGCAAATTGGTGTCGGGTTTCGTTGTCTTGAGGAGAGCCTCCGGACGTGCATTAACTGCCGAGGGTCGCTCCGCCACCACGTCGGCCGGACGAAGCAATATCGGCGACTGTCGATCATGGTAGTGCGGTTTAAGCCGTAGACCAGTCCCTGCTTCCGGTGACACGACAACATGATGCCCGCGCTAAAGCCGACAGAAAAGACTTGCGTGGGTGGCTGTTCGGTGGTTGTCCCTCGCCGAGGCGCGGTCGACCCAGGGTTCGGGCGAGACCCGACGCCGGTGGTAAGTAGGGCGCTGACCTGGGCATATGCGGCGGCATGTCCGTCGGGTGGGGCGTGAGAAAACCGGCATCGCGAATATATTTCATGCTTCCCGACGACATAAAAACGTTACTTTCGCGGCCGGCTACTTTGCTGAGCCTTTCCTCACCATAGTTCAGATTCGTGTAAGACTGACTACAATCTGCAATTATGCTGAGGCGGTGTTCGAGTGACGTCTCGTGCACACGGAGAGAAGACCCGGGCCCCGCGATGACCCGTGCGGGTGACCGGCACGGAGGCAGCCCCGTGCAGAACGACGGGGGTGCCCCGGGAAGCAGCGGCGAGGGGTCCGCCGCGAACGGGAGGGGAGCATGACGAATCCGACTGCTGACAATCCGCCGCATCCATGACGAACTGGCAAGCCGGCGGCGGCTGGCCCTCGGATCCGTACCGGCCGCCACGCCTTGGGGTGTGCCCGCCGGTCCCTGCCGACGGACGGGTGGCGCTGGTGACCGGCGGCAACCGTGGCCTCGGCCTGCGTATCGTCAAGGCGCTCGCCGCGCGCGGGATGCGGGTGGTCATGGCCAGCCGGTCGGCCGCGGGCGGGCGGGCCGCCATCGACCTGCTCGGTGACCTGGCCGACCGGGTGGCGGTCCGGCAGCTCGACATCACCGACCCGGCGAGCGTCGACCGGATGCTCCTCGCCGTCCGTGTGCTGCTCGGCCGGTGCGACGTGTTGGTCAACAACGCCGCCGTGCTGCTCGAGGAGGATTCCGACAGCGTTGTCTCGGTCGACCTCGATGTGGCCCACCGCACGCTGGAGACCAACGTGCTGGGCACGTGGCGGATGGCGCAGGCAGTCGTGCCGATGATGCGCGCCCAGCGGTACGGCCGGATCGTCAACATCGCCGGTGACCTGGGCAGGCCGGGTACGGTCGGGCACGGGCTGCCGGCCTACCGCATCTCGAAGGACACGGTGAACTCCCTGACCCGCATGCTCGCCGACGAGCTGGCGGGCGACGGCGTCCTGGTCAACTCCTACTGCCCCGAGGTGGTGCCGCAGGACGACGACCCGTCGCTGTTCTCGGCACCGGTGGAGACTCCCGTGTGGCTGGCCACGCTGCCCGACGGCGGGCCGACCGGAGGCTGCTACCAGGAGCGGGCGCCCAGCCGACGGTGACCCTCTTCCGCCCTGACAATCGACGGGTGCCTGGGTAAGGTGGCCGCCATGACGACTCTCGAGGATCGGCCCAACACGGCGCTTCTCGTCGTGGACACCCAGGCCGGCGTCGTGGCCGGTGCCCACGACCGGGACGCCGTCGTGGCCAGGATCGGCAGGCTGGTCGAGAGGGCACGCGAGGCCGCCGTGCCGGTCGTCTGGATCCAGCACTCCGACGAGAAGTTGGCGAAGAACAGCGACGACTGGCAGATCGCACCTGAGCTCACGCCGGCCGAATCCGAGCCACGCGTCGACAAGAGCTACAGCGATGCGTTCGAGGACTCGGCGCTGGAGAGCACGCTGGCGCGGCTGAGGGCCGGGCAGCTGTTCGTGGCCGGGGCCGAGACCGACGAATGCATCCGTGCGACCCTGCACGGGGCCGTCGTGCGGGGGTACGACGCGACCCTGGTCGCCGACGCGCACACCACCGAGGACCACACCGAATGGGGCGCGCCGAAGCCGGCGGATGTCATCGCCCACACCAACCTGTACTGGGAGTACCACAGCGCGCCCGGCCGCCGGGCGGGCACGGTGGAGACCGAGAAGGCCGACTTCGCGGGCGCCGCCTGATCGGCGGCACCCGCTTCCTCGTCCGTTCTACAGCGGGTAGTCCCGGATGTCCTGGTCCGGGTCCTCGGCGGCGGCGCGCAGCAGTGCCGCCAACTGCTCGGCCAGCAGCTGCATCGTGGCCGGGTCGTAGCGGTCGGCGTCGAACTCCAGCGTCAGCTCGAGAGCGGAGCCGGTCTCCCGCATCGACACGGCCACGTCGAGCTTCGTCGGGGGCACCGGCGTCTCCATCGCCTCGGCCGTCACCCCGCTGATGGAGTCCGACCGGGGCATGTCGATCGCGTTGAGAATCACCTGGAACAGTGGCGTGCGCGCCGGATCGCGCGGCACCTGCAGCCGGCTGACGAGCAGATCGAGCGGGGCGTCCGCGTGCGCGTACCCGCCGAGCGCCGCCCCCCGTACGGCGCCCAGCAGCTCCGTGAACGTCCGGTCCCCGGCCAGACCGATCCGCAGCGGCAGAGTGTTGACGAAGAACCCGATGAGCCCGCCGGTGGCCGGGTCGGTACGGCCGGTGATCGGCACCCCGACCACCACGTCGGACTGCCCGGACCAGCGGCCCAACACGGTGGCGAGGGCGGCCAGGACACCCATGAACGGCGTGGCACCATGGGCGCGGCACAGCTCCGTCACCGCCTTGGTGTCCGGCTCGGTCAGCATGGTGACGGCGCGGCCGCCACGGCCGCCGCCCGACGAGCGCCGCCGGCCGGCCGGCAGGGTAAGAGCGGCCGGCGCGCCGGCGAGGTGCTGCCGCCAGTAGTCCACGTGTTCCTCGAGCGCCTCACCGGTCAACCACCGCCGCTGCCAGACGGCGTAGTCCCGGTACTGGATCGGGAGCGGGGTCAGCCCGGCCCGCGCCGGGTCACCGCCAGCCGCGTACAACGCCGCGAACTCCTGCACGAACAGGCCGATGGACCAGTTGTCGCAGACGATGTGGTGGGCGGTGATGCTCAGGACGTACGTGTCGTCCCGCACCCTGATCAGCAGGCACCGGAACAGCGGCCCGACGGCAAGGTCGAACGGCGCGGCGGCCTGCTCGTCGGCCAGACGGGTGGCTGCCTCGACCGGGTCGCCGGCCACGCCCGCGAGGTCGGCGACGTCGATGTTCCAGTCCGGGCCGGGCTCGTCGTCCACCACCTGGACCGGGCGGCCGTCCGCCATGGTGAAACGGGTGCGCAGCGACTCGTGCCGGCTGACGATCACGCGTACGCTGCGCTCCAGGACCGCCACGTCGAGCGGCCCGGTCAGCAGCCGCCGACCGTGCACGTTGTACGCGGCGCCCGGCCGCAGCTGGTCCTCGAGCCACAGCCGCTGCTGGTCGTAGGAGAGCACCGGCTCGGCCTCCGCCGGCCGCCGCTCGATCGGCGGGCGCCCGGACGGTGCCCTGGCGGCGACCGCCGCGGCCAGCGTGGCGATGGTCGGCGACTCGAAGAAGTCCCGGGCTCGCACGTCCACCTGCCAGGTCTTGCGGATCCGGCTCACCACGCCGATCGCCTGCAGGGACGTGCCGTCGAGGTCGAAGAAGTCGTCCAGGACGCCGATGTCGGAGCGGCCGAGCACCTCGTGCCAGATCGCGGCGACCGCCTCCTCGTACGGTGTACGCGGGGGAACCGGACCCGTACCGTCATCGGCGGCCGGGGGCTGCTGAACCTGGGGGAGGTCTGTCATACCGGAACGCTACGGGCGGGCGCGCCCGCGGGGATGTCGCGGGAAAACCTGACAGGAGGAGTACGGCCCGGTGCGGTTGACTGGGCTACGGTGCCCCTCCGGGCCGACGACCGACTTCGGGAGGACAGCGATGTCAACCACCCAGGCGTGGTTCCCGTACCGCAAGGCAGCGAACGACTTCGAGGTCTTCGCCTTCCCGCACGCGGGTGCCGGCTCGACCGTCTTCAGCGTGCTGCGCTCGGCGCTGGCCGGCACCGGCGTGGCGCTGATCCCGGGTGTGCTGGCCGGGCGGGAACGCCGGTTGCGCGACCGACCGCACCGGGACATGACGGCCCTGCTCGCCGAGTTCGAGGACATGGCGGCGCAGGACGGATTCGCCGCGTTCCAGGGCGACTACGCGCTGCTGGGGCACTGCTCCGGTGCGCTGGTCGCCTTCGAGATCGCCCGCATCCTCGAGCGCTCACCCTGCCGCGACCCGAAGCTGCTGGTCGTCTGCAGCTGCCTGCCGCCGCCGCTGATCCGGGACACCGGCATGAGCTCGCTGCCCACCGCCGAACTGTTCCGCCGCACCAGTGCGATGGGCGGCACGCCGGACGCGCTGCTGTCCGATCCCGATTTCCTCGACATGATCGAGCGGCCGTTGCGCGCCGACTGGGTGCTGTTCGACGGATACCAGTACCGTCCCGGGCCGAAGCTGCGGACCCCGATCCTGGCCACCCGGGGCGTCGACGACCCGGACATCTCGGCGGCCGACGTCGCGCGGTGGGGTGAGCAGACCGAGGCCGAGTTCTCCACCGTCGAGCTGGGGTCCGGGCACTGGGCGCTGACCGAGGCCGGTTCCCAGGTGCTTGCCCGGGAGATTCCCGCGGTGCTGGGCGTCACCCGCCCGGCCTGATCCGCCGGGACCGGGCCGGCCGCGCGGGCCGGCCCGGTCACCGTCATCCGTGGGTGTTCGCGGCCGTCCGCGGCGCCAGCTCCCCGACCGGCCGCCCCGGGTCACCGGCCACCGCCTCCAGCACCGCCACGAAGTCCTCGACGAGCAGCGCGGCCGACGGCTCGTCCAGGTCGCGGTAGCGCAGCAGCCCGTGCAGCCCGGGTCCCACCTGGGCCATCATCAGCTCCAGCGGCAGGGCACCGGCACCCTGCGGGAGCGGGACGTTCTCCACCCGTAACGTGCCGAGCGACCCCGGCATCCCGGCCGGGCCGACGGCGGCCAGCGCGGCCAGTTCGTCGGCGTGCTCCGGGGACCGGTTGAACGTGAACAGCACGTCGTACAGGGAGCCGCCGCGCCGGCGGGTGCGGTGCCGCCGGGCCAGTAGAGCCATCGGGTAATCCTGGTGTTCCACGGCACCGGCGACCCGTTCCCGGGTCCGGTGCAGTAGGTCGCGGAAGGTGGCGCCGTCGGTGACCACCCCACGGATCAGCACCGGGTTCATGCAGCAGCCGACGACGTCGGCGAACTCCGGCCGGCCGCGCGCCGCGACACTGGTGCCGATGGCGAGGTCCGTCGCGCCGGTGCGGTGGTGCAGCAGCACCTGGAACGCCGCCAGCAACAGCATGTACGGCGTGACCCGCTCCGCCGCGGCGCGTTCGTGCAGTCGCCGGCTCAGCTCCGCCGACAACGTGAAGAATCGGGCACCGCCGTCCCCGTCGCCCGGGATGCTCAGCGTGGACACGCCGTCGCCGACCTGCCCGTCCCAGTACCGGGCCAGTTCCGTGCCGCGTACCGGGTCGTCCAGCACCCGGCGCTGCGCCGAGACGACGTCCACATAGGTTGCCCGTGGCGGCGCCGGCGTGACGTCGCGGCCCTGGGCGTACGCGGTGTAGTACTCGCCCAGGTCGCGGGCCAGCACGGTCATCGACCAGAAGTCGGTGACGATGTGGTGCATCGACAGCAGCAGGATGTCGCCACCGGGCCGCCGGTACAGCGCGGTGCGCAGCAGCGGGCCGGACTCCAGGTCGAACGGTGTACGGGCGGCGTCCGCCACCAGCCGCAGCACGGCGTCGTCGGTCAGCCCGCCGGTGTCGTGGTCCCGGTGTGCCGCACGCCCGTCCGGGCTGATCAGCATCACCGGCTCGTCGTCGCGGACCGGGAACGTGGTGCGCAGAACCGCGTGCCGCGCCACGAGGGCATCCAGGGCGCGGCGCAGCGCGGTGCCGTCCACCGGACCCAGCGACCGCAGGGCCACCGAGACGTTGTAGGCGCTGCTGCCCGGCTCGAACTGCTGGCTGAACCAGATCCACCGCTGGCCGTCCGAGACCGGCACCACCTGTTCGCCGGTCGGGATGTCCTCGGCCGGCCGGTCCGCCGCGGCCGGTGCGGCCGGGCTCTCGCCGGTGAGCTGTCCGGACACGGTGGCGGTCAGCTCGGCCAGGCTCGCCCCGGTCAGCAGCGGCGTGAGCGACATGGTCAGCCCCAGGTCCGCCTCGACCCGCTGCTTCAGCTGCAGCACGGCGAGCGAGTCGAGGCCGGCCGCGGTCAACGGCCGGTCCCGGTCCAGGTCGCCGGGCCCGATGCCGCTGACGGCCGTCACCTGTGCACGGAGGTAGTCCTCCAGCACGGCGGTCCGGCGGTCCGCCGGGGCGGACAGCACCTGCCGGCCGTCGGGCGCCGCCGGGCCGCCGTCCGCCGCCGGAGCGGGCCGGGAACGACCGGCCTCGGGCAGTTCGGCCGCCTCGAACCGGGCCCGGCACAGCCGACGCTGCACCTTGCCGCTGGACGTCTTGGGCATGCCGCCGCTGCGGACCAGGACGACGGTGTGCACCTGCAGCCCGTGCTCGGTGGCCACCGCCTCCCGGACGTGTGACGCCACCTCGTCCACGTCGGCGTCGGTCGTTCCGCGCCGGACCTCGAGCACCACGACCAGGTCCTGGTCGCTGCCCTCGGGCCCGGACAGGAACGCGGCCGCGCCGCCCGGCCGCAGCACCGGATGGGCCCGGGTGGCGGTGTGCTCGATGTCCTGCGGGTAGTGGTTGCGCCCGCGCACGATGATCAGGTCCTTGAGCCGGCCGGTGACCACCAGCTCGCCGTCGCGCAGGAAGCCCAGGTCGCCGGTGCGCAGGAACGTCGGGCCGTCCGGCTCGCCGGCGAGGCGGGCCCGGAAGACCTCCGCGGTCTCCGCCGGCTGGTGCCAGTAGCCCCCGGCCACGCTCGGGCCGGACACCCAGATCTCGCCTACCCGGTCCGCATCGCAGACGGCCGCCGTCACCGGGTCGACAACGGCGATCCGCTGGTCCGGGGCGCCGCGTCCGCAACCGGTCAGCGTCACCGGCGGCACACCGTCCATGGGTGGCTCGGCGCGGTGCAGGCTCAGCGCCGTACGGTCCACCGTCAGCTCGGTCCGCGGACCGCCGGACACACCGCCGGCGCCGCTGACGATGAGCGTCGCCTCGGCCAGGCCGTAACAGGGCAGGAACGCCTCGGCCCGGAAGCCCGACGGCCCGAACGTGCCGGCGAACCGGCGCAGCGTGCCGGGACGGACCGGCTCGGCGCCGTTGAACGCGACCCGCCAGCTACTCAGGTCCACCGTTGCGAGCAGCTCCGGCCCGGCCTTGCGGGCGCAGAGGTCGTACGCGAAGTCGGGGCCGCCGGTGACGGTCACCCGGAACCGGTCGACGGCCCGCAGCCACCTCGCCGGCTCCTGCAGGAAATGCAGCGGCGACATCAGCACGACGGGGCAGCCGGCGTACAACGGCTGCAGCAGCCCGCCGATCAGGCCCATGTCGTGGTACGGCGGCAACCAGCTTGCGCCCACGCTGTCCGGGGTGGTGCCGAACAGGCGCTGGATGACGCCCGAGTTGTGCAGCAGGTTGCGGTGCGACAGCATCACGCCCTTCGGCTGCGCCGTCGAGCCCGACGTGTACTGCAACATCGCGGTGGCATCCGGGTCCACCGGTGGCGGCCCGTCCCCGGCCGCGTCGTCGGGCACCTCGTCCACCGCCACCCAGCGCAGCGCATCCAGTTCCGGCGCCAGCCGGGTCAGCTCGTCCAGCAGGCCGAGCACCGGGGAGACGGTCAGCGCCACCACCGGACCGGCGTCGCGCAGGATGCCCAGCAGCCGGGGGAGCGTGCGTTCCAGCTGGAACGGGTCGGGCGGGTAGACCGGCACGGCGATCACCCCGGCGTACAGGCAGCCGAAGAAGGCGTTGACGTAGTCCAGTCCGGGCGGCAGCAGCAGCACTGCCCGGTCGCCCGGCCGGGCGCCGCCGGCACGCAGGGCGGCGGCGACGGCACGCGCCCGCACGTCCGCCGCGCCGTAGGTCAATTCGAGCCGCTCGTCGTCACCGTCGGCCAGAAAGGTGTATCCGCGCCGGTCCGGATCGTGCTGGGCGCGGGAGCGCAGCAGCTCGGCGATGGTTCGGGCGCCGGCGGCGTACCCCTGGTCGGCCACGGTTTTTCCTCCACGGGGGATGCGGTCGGACCGGCGCCTCCGGCCCGCGGGGGCGGGCGCCGGTGACCTGGGACAGCTGCCAGTCAAGCCGAGAGGTGCCGGGTTCTCCCGTCGGGTATTTCGGCGACAGCCGGGCGCGGCCGCGGGTGCCCGGCGGGCGTGAGTCGCCCATTCACGTGACTCCTTGGCCGGCCGTGGCGGTGCCTACGCTGGCCGCCGAGCGCGTCCGCCAGATCGTCCGTTCGCTGGCCCGCAGGAGGCAAGCAGCATGAGTCCATCGGACGACGCGGCGCGTTGGCTGCGACGGCCGCGCGGCGCCGAATCCGCCGCCGTACGGTTGTTCTGCTTCCATCATGCGGGCGGTGCGGCCTGGCTGTACCGGGACTGGCCGCGGCACATGCCCGCCGTCATCGAGCCGATCGCCGTGCAGCTGCCGGGCCGTGGTGAGCGGTTCCGGGAGCCGCCGGTGCAGCGGATGGCACCCCTGGTGGACCGGCTCACCGGCGTCGTCGGCCCGCTGCTGGACCGGCCGTTCGCGTTCTTCGGGCTCAGCATGGGTGCGCGGATCGCCTGGGCGCTGGCCCACGGGCTGCGTGACCGGGGCATGCCCACGCCGATCGCGTTGTACACGGCCAGTGCCGCCGCACCAGCAGAGCCGGACCGGCGCACCGACTGGCAGCAGGACCTGGTCGGCTACCTGCGCAGCATGGGCGGAACCCCGCCGGAGGTCTTCGCCGAGCCGCAGCTGCTGGAGGCCGTGCTGCCGACACTGCGTGCCGATCTCACCCTGCTCGACACGTTCCAATTCCGCCCCCGTACGCCGCTGGACATGCCGATTCTCGCGTTCGCCGGCCGCGACGACCCGGAGGGTTCTCCGCTGCGGATGCGTGGCTGGCGCGCGGAGACCACCGGCCGGTTCGAGCTGGTGGTACGGCCGGGCGGGCATTTTTTCGACGCGGCCGAGGAGTCACGGCTGATCCGCACGGTTGCTGAAGACCTCTGTGCACTCGCGCGCCTCGAGCCTGTGTGACCGACGGATGGGAGTGGTCCGATGACCGATTTGCAGAGCCGAATCGCGGCGTTGTCCCCGCAGCAGCGGGCGCTGTTGGAGTCGCGAGCCGCCGGGATGGTGGCCGACCAGGGCACCATGGACCAGGGCGGCATCACCCCGCGGGACCGTTCCCGGCCCACGCCGCTGTCGTTTGCCCAGCAGCGGGAGTGGGCGCTGGAACGGTTCCGTCCCTCCAACAACATCATCGGCGCGCTGCGCCTGGAGGGTGACCTCGACCTCGACCTGCTGGCCCGGGTGATCACCGAGATCACCGCCCGGCACGAGGTGCTGCGCTCCACGGTGGAGCTGATCGACGGCAAGCCGGTGCAGGTGGTGCAGCCGGTCACCCCGGTGCCGCTGCCGGTGGTGGACCTGCGCGGGTTCGGCCCGCAGGAGCAGGCCGACGAGGTACGGCGGTGCTACGACACCGAGGTGACCCGCCCCTTCCCGCAGGAGCAGGCGACGAAGCTGCGGGCCACCGTGCTGAGGCTGGACGACCAGACGTACGTGGGGCTGCTGATCATGCACCACGCTGCGTCGGACGGGTGGTCGGCGTCCATCGTCGTACGCGAGGCGGTCCTGCTCTACCAGGCCTTCCTGGCCGGTGAGGGTACGAGCCTGGTGCCGCTGCCGATCCAGTACGGCGACTTCGCGGCGTGGCAGCGCGAGCGTCTCGACGAGGAGCGGATGGCCGCCGCGCTCGCGTACTGGAAGGAGACGCTGGCCGACATCCCGCCGCGGCTGGAGCTGCCCACCGAACGGCCGCACCCGGTACGGCGGACGTTCGCGGCCGACCAGCACGCGGTCGAGCTCAGCGCCGACACGGCGGTCGCGGTACGCCGGTTCGCCGAGGCCGAGAGCATCTCGATCGCCATGATCATGGCGGCTGTGTCCTCGGTCGTGTTCCACCGTTACACCGGCCAGGACGACATCGTGCTGGGCTCGGCGATCACCGGCCGGGTGCGCACCGAGACCGAGCAGCTCATCGGCTGCTTCGCCAACGCGCTGCCGCTGCGGCTGCGGGTGGACCGGTCACAGACCCTGCGCGAGGTGCTGCACCAGTCCCGCGACGTGGTCTCCGCCGCCTTCGCACACCAGGACATCCCGTTCGACCGGCTGATCGAGGAGCTGGCGCCGCGGGAGGCGTCGCAGACCCCGCTGATCCAGATGATGGTCAACGTCCTGACCTCACCCGGGGAGATCTCCCGCCCGGTGACGCAGACCCACGAGACGCCGCGGCTGCGGATCAGCCCGGAACCGGTGGAGCTCGGGCCCATCCCGATCGACCTCATCCTCATTGTGCAGCCCCGGCCGGAGGCGATGTCGCTGCTGTGGCACTACAGCAGCGAGCTGTTCGACCACGACACCGTGGCCCGGCTCGCGGAGCACTTCGAGTACGTCCTGGCCCAGTTGGTCGGCGAGCCGGACCGCCGGGTCGGCGACATCGAGCTGGCCGCCCCGGTCTCGGCGGAGGCCGTGGCACCGCTGCCGGCACCGCACCGGGTGGGCACCGGTGTGGTCGAGCGCTTCCAGCGTCGGGCGGCCCTCGCCCCGGACGACCCCGCGGTGGTGTGCGACGGCGTGGCGATGAGCTACGCCGACCTCAACCGGGACGCCAACCGGCTGGCCCGGCGGCTGCGGTCGCTCGGCGTCGGCGCGGAGCAGCCGGTCGGCGTGCTGGTGGACCGCTCGCCGCTGCTGGCCGTGGCGGTCCTCGGGGTGCTCAAGGCCGGCGGCGCGTACGTGCCGATCGACCCGGACTACCCGGCCGAGCGCATCGACCTGCTGCTCGCCGACGCCGGAGCGCCGGTCGTGATCACCACCGGCAAGCTCGCCTCGCTCGCCGGCACGGTGCCGACGGTGCTGGTGGACGAGCCGGGCGAGGACGATGGCACGGACCTGTCCGACCCGCCGGCGCTCACCTCGGCGGCGTACGTCGTGTACACCTCCGGGTCGACCGGGCAGCCGAAGGGCGTGGTGATCGAGCACCGGTCGCTGGTGACGTTCGCGGCCGAGGTCGCCGAGCGGCTCGGGCTGGGTGCCGGCGACCGCTTCCTGCAGTTCGCCTCGCCGAGCTTCGACGTGCTCGCCGAGGAGCTGTTCCCGGTGTGGTTGGCCGGCGGCGCGGTGGTGTTCCCGCCCGCGGACATGACCGGGCTGAACATCGACGTGGACGCGGTGACCGAGCGTGACCGGGTGAGCGTCATGGAGCTGCCCGCCGCGTTCTGGCACGAGTGGGTGCTCGACATCCACCGCACCGGACGTACCCTGCCGCCCTCGCTGCGGCTGGTCATCGTCGGCTCGGAACGCGTGCTGCCGGAGCGGCTGGCGATGTGGCAGCGGCTGGAGATCCCGCTGATGAACGTCTACGGCATCACCGAGACGACGGTCAGCTCGACGTTCTTCCGGCTGGGCCGGCACGCGCCGGAGGCCGACCTGCAGCGCCTGCCGATCGGCACCCCACTGCCGTCGGTACGCCTGCAGATCCTCGACTCCGACCTGCGGCCGGTGCCGGTGGGTGGCGTGGGCGAGCTGTACATCGGCGGCATCTCGGTGGGCCGTGGCTACCTCAAGCGTCCGGAGTGGACGGCACAGCGCTTCATCGCCGACCCCGACCCGGCGTGCCCTGGCGAGCGGATCTACCGCACCGGGGACCTGGTGCGGCAGCGCGGCGACGGCAACCTGGAGTTCCTGTCCCGCGGCGACACCCAGATCAAGATCCGGGGCTTCCGGGTCGAACCGACCGAGATCGAGTCGGCGATCTGCCGGCACCCGCAGGTGGCCCAGGCGGTGGTGACCGTGCACGAGCCGGCGCCGGGGCGGCGCCGGCTGGTCGGCTACCTGGTCCCGGAGCCGCGTACCCGGGTGTTGCTCACCGACCTGCGCCGGTTCCTGGCCCAGGAACTGCCGCACTACCTGATCCCGGCGGCGTTCGTCTCCCTGGAGCGGCTGCCGCTCACCGCCAACGGCAAGATCGACTTCGAGCGCCTGCCGGAGCCCACCGAGGAGCGGCCGGAACTGCCCGAGGAGATGGTGCCACCGAGCTCCGAGGCGGAGCACAAGCTCGCCGCCATCGTCGCCGCGGTCCTGGGGGTCACCCAGGTCGGCGCCAACGACAACTTCTTCGAGCTCGGCGGCGACTCCATCCAGGCGATCCAGGTCGCCGCCCGGGCCAAGGACGAGGGCCTACCGCTGTCTCCGCTCGACCTGTTCGAGCACCCGACGGTGGCACTGCTCGCCCAGCGTTCCGCCGCGGGTGCCGACAAGCCAGGCAGCGCCGACCCGGCCTCGGCACCGGCCGGGCCGGCGGCAGCCGCCGGCCGGCCGGACACCGCCGGTGCGGCCCAGGCCGAGCCCGCGGCGCCGGAGGAGCCGGCGGCGGCGGCCACCCCGGCCACCCCGGCGGACTTCCCGCTGGCCCGCGTCGACCAGTCCCAGCTGGACACCCTGCTCGGCCGGATCGGCGGCGGAGGCAACGGCTGAGCGAGAGACCGCCCGCACCGCGAAGGGGCCGCCCGGACGATGTCCGGGCGGCCCCTTCGCGTACAACTCGGAGGGTCGGCGGCGGCCCCCACCACCGGGCGGATGGTCCGCTCGCTTAGCGGCGGGCCACCACCGAGGTGGGCAGGTAGGAGAAGCCGCGCTGGTGCGGGGAGTGGACACGCCGCGCCGCCGCCATGTCCAGGTCGTAGTCGGCGATCAGCCGGCCGGCCTCCGCCAGCGCCACGGTGATCTCCACCTGGGCGAGTGCGGCACCCAGGCAGAAGTGCGGGCCGTACCCGAAGCTGATGTGCTTGCCGCCGTCACGGTCCAGGACGAACCGGTCCGGATCGTCGAAGGCACGGTCGTCCCGGTTGGCAGACGCGGGCAGCAGCGCGATCCGCGCGCCGGCCGGCAACCGGGTGCCGTGCAGGTCCGTGTCGGCGGTCAGCGTCCGGGCCATCATCTGGCTGGGCGAGTCGTACCGCAATGTCTCATTGCCCCACTCGCGGGCGCGGCCGTCCAGGCCCGCCCGCCGGACATCCGGCATCCGCCAGGCGTGGTACCAGGCGTTGCCGATCAGCTTGCCGGTCGACTCGTTGGTCGCGCTGACCAGCAGGAACAGCAACGCCACCAGTTGCGAGTCGGTCAGCGGCTCGTCGTCGATCCGGGCCGCGATGAGCGCGGACGTGAGGTCGTCGCCAGGCCGGCGCCGCTTGTCATTGATCAAACCGACGTAGTGCACGGCCAGCCGCAGCCCCGCCCCGACGGTCTCCCCGGATCGGGTCTCGCTGCCGTCTTCACAGTGGTTGAGCAGGTCGTTGTCGGCGCGGATGAGCTCGCGGTCGGCCGCCGGGATGCCCATCACCTCGCACATCACGTCGTTGGGCAGCGTCGCGGCGAACTCGCCGGCGAAGTCGAACTCGCCGCGCTCGACCAGCGGTTCCAGCCGGGCGCGGGCGAGCTCCCGCACGCGGGACTCCATCGACTGCACCCAGCGGCCCTTGAAGACGGCACCCATCAGCCGGCGCATCTTGCCGTGGTCCGGCGGATCCATCGCCAGGAAGCTGCTGGTCTTCGCCGAGTCCGGGCCCCACAGGTCCGACTCCAGCGAAATGCCGTTGCGGCTGGAGTACAGCCCGGGACGGCGCAGGGCGTCCAGCACGTCGTCGTACCGCGAGAGCGCCCAGAAGTCCCGCTCGTCGTTGCGGTACAGCGGGGCGTGTTCCCGCATCCAGGCGTACGTCGGGTACGGGTCCTCGTGGATCCGGTAGGAGAACGGGTCGTAGACCGTCAGTACCTCGGACTCTGCCACGCTGTCGAATCTAGGAGCCGCCGGGCGGCCGGTCCTGTCGCCGGTTTCGGTGGCTGGTCGCACGTGAACCGCCGTCGTCCCTGCTTTTGGCGACTGCAGGCCACGCCCGGCCGTTCCTACCCTCCAGCGTTATGGCGACCCTCATCCGTCGGAACCCGTGGCTCACCGCGAAGCCGTCGGCCACCGCCACCGCGCGCGTCTTCCTCATCCCGTACGCCGGCTGCGGTGCCGGGCTGTACCGCAACTGGCCAGCCCGGCACGCCGCGGTTGACCTGGTGCCGGTCGAGTTGCCCGGCCGGGAGACGAGGATCGCCGAGCCCGTCGCCGCCACGTTCGAGGAGCTGGCCGCGGCGATGATCGAAGGGCTGCGGCCCTACCTCGACGTTCCGTTCGCCTTCTTCGGCCATTGCTGGTCGGCGCTGGCCGCGTACGAGGCGACCGCCCAGTTGCAGCGAGCCGGCGGCCCCAGGCCCGCACACCTGGTCGTCTCCTCCCAGGTGGCGCCGCAGGACGGGCCGGTGGGCCGGATGCTGGGCATGACCGACCCGGAGATGGCCGAGGAGCTCACCACGACGATCCAGGCCCTCGGCGGTCAGCCGCATCCCGAGCTTGTCCGGCTCTACACCGACGTGCTGCGCGCCGACGTGGAGGCGAGCCGCCGCTACGTCGTGCCGGAGCCGCTGCGCCTGGACTGCCCGATCACCGCGGTCGGCTGGACCGAGGACAGCGAGGTGCCGGCCGACCGGATGGCCGGCTGGAACGCGTGCGGGGACACCGACTTCGTGCTGTTCGCGGGCCGGCACCACCGGTTCATCGACGCGCCGGGCGAGCTGCTGCGGCTGCTGTCCGCGCCCCTCGCCGCGGCGACGGCCGGCTGACCGGGCGACGCGGAGGAGACGACGATGACGCAACAGCGCTACCGCGAGGACCGTACCGATACTGCCGCCGTGCCCGGCGGCCCGCCCGCCCGGCCGGCGGACGCCGCGGCGAAGCGGTGGCCGACGTGGGTGGCGCTGGCCGTGCTGGTGATCGCCGGGCTGCTGGCCACGCTGCCGCTGCGTACCCCCGCCGCCCGACCCGCATCGGCGCCCACGGACACGTTCTCCGCCGCGCGGGCGATGGACCTGCTCGACGGGATCGCCTCGACCCCGCACCCCACCGGGTCCGCCGCCCAGCCGCAGGTACGCGAGAACATCATCGGTCGGCTGCGCGCGGTCGGCCTCCAGCCACAGGTGACCACCCGCACCGGCCAGGCGCCCAACGAGCTCACGACGCTCGGCACGATGTCCGTCGTGCACGCCCGCATCGCCGGCACCAGGCCGACCGGCACGGTGCTGCTGGTCGCCCACTACGACTCGGTGCCGACCGGGCCGGGCGCCGCCGACAACGGTGCCAACATCGCGGCGCTCATCGAGATCGCGCGGGTGCTGCGTGCCGGGCCTGCGCCGCGCAACAACATCGACATCCTGCTGACCGATGGGGAGGAACAGGGTTCGCTCGGCGCCGACGTCGTACTGCGGTCCGGCCTCTACCCGGACCCGACCCAGGTCGTGGTGGTCAACGTGGAGGCCCGCGGCAACTCCGGGCCGGTGGTCATGTTCGAGGCGCTGGGTACCGGCCTCGACCCGGCGATCCGGGCTTCCCGGGCCGTCACCACGTCGGCCGCCTCGGAGGTCTACCGGCTCCTGAACAACGGCACCGACCTGACGGCGCTGCACGACGGCGGCATGCGCGGGCTGAACTTCTCGTTCTTCGGCGACGCGTGGCGCTACCACACCGCCCGGGACGAGATCTCCGCCATCCAACCCCGGACCGTGCAGGACATGGGCGACGTGATCCTGCGGACGGCCCGGGAGCTGGGGGCGGCCGACCTCGGCGTACGCGGGGGCGAGTCCACGTACTTCAGCATCTTCGGGCTGCTCGTCTCGTACCCCGGCGGGCTGGTGCTGCCGCTGGCCGTGCTCGCCGTGGCGGGTGTGCTCGCGCTGGGGTTGTGGCAGCGTCGGCGTGGCCTGTCCCCGCGTGGCCTCCTCCGCGCCGCCGTGACGTTCCCGCTGGTGCTGATCGTGGCACCGGTCCTGGTGTGGCAGGGCGCCTGGTCCGGGCTGATCGCGGTGCGCCCCGACATCAGGCTGACCCATGGCCAGCTGCCCGGCCTGGTCCCGTACGCGCTCGCCGAGCTCGTCATCGTCGCAGTGGCGGTGATCGCCTGGTACCGCTGGGTGCGGCGCCGCGCCCGCCCGGTGGAGGTCGCCACCGTGGTCGCCGGCTGGTTCGCGCTGATCGGGCTACTGCTCGCCGTCCTCGCACCGGGGACGGCGTACCTGGCGACCTGGCCGGCGCTCATCGGCGTCGCAGGACTTGCCGTCACGCTGCGCTTCGCCCGGGCCGGCGCGCTGCCACCCGCCGCCGGCATCTACGCCCTGGCCGTACCGACGGCGGTGCTGCTCACCCCGGTCGGCGTGCTCCTGGTGCCGGCGCTCGGGCTCGGCCTGCTCGGCGTGCTGCTCGTCCTCGCCGCGTTGTTGGGCGCGGCGGCGGCCGGGGCGGCCGAGCTGCTGCCCCGCCGCCGGGCCACCACCGCCGGACTCGCCGCACTCGCGCTGGCCGCGGTGGCCGCGTTCGCCGGTGCCACCGTGTACGACCGCGAGCCCCGCCCGGGCGCGCCGCACCCGGTCAGCCTCGGCTACCTGCTCGACGCCGACCGCGGGGCCGCCTTCTGGGTCAGCGACGGCGGCCCCGGCCAGCCGGCGGTGGGCCCGCTGCTGACCGCGTCGCCGCGCCGGTTCGACGACCAGATGCCCCAGCTCGGCACCGGCGCGCTGCACAACGGCCCAGCGCCGGTGAGCGGCGCGGCGGCCGATCCGCAGGCGACCACGCCGGAGGTCTCGCAGAGCGGCGACATCCGCACCGTACGCGTCCGACTGTCCGCCCCGGCCGGTGTCTTCCAGCTGGCGGCCTTCGTCGACACGACGAACCACCGCCCGGTCGACGTCACGGTCGACGGTGTCGTGCTGCCCACCGAGGACACCTTGCCGGATGTTGGCGGCGGTTGGCACTGGGGCTTCCTGTACATCGCACCCCCGGCCGGCGGGGTCGAGGTCGTCCTGCGTATCCGGGGCAGCGGTACCGTACCGGTCCGCGTGGTGGCCATCAGCGCCGGGCTGCCGGACGTCGCAGGCGCGCCGGTACTCCCCTCCGACCTGCACTGGGCCCGCTGGCCGTCGCTGGCCGGGCAGTCGTTCGTGGCCCGCACTTTCCGGTTCTGACGTGCGGTTCCCTTGTTTGTGGGACATCCGGTGGCACCCGGCCGGTGGTTAGTTTCTCGATGTGGCGGCGACGGCCCGGGCTGGGCGCCGTCTCTTCCGGCCGACGAGTCCCGGCCCCGCGGGCCCGGCCGCCATGGCGAACGGAGCAACCTCCATGGGTAAGTTCACCGCCCTCGCGCTCGGCCTGTTGACGTCTGTGCTCGGATCGGCGCTCACCGGGCTGGCCCTGGGCGTCTGGGTCTTCCAGCAGACGGGTTCCGCCACCCAGTACGGCGTCACCCTGCTGATCAACCTGCTGCCCGGTGTCCTGTTCGCGCCGCTCGCGGGTGTGTTGGTGGACCGGTTGAGCCGGTGGGCGATCCTGGTCGTCAGCGAAGTGGTCTCCGCCGTCACGGTGGTGGCGCTGGCCGGCCTGTTCCACGCCGGTGTGCTGCAGCCGTGGCACATCTTCGTGGCGGTCGGCATCCAGTCGCTGGTCCGCTCGGTGCAGATGCCGGCGCTGAGCTCGGCGGTCGTGCTGCTCGCCCCGAAGGAGCAGATGGGACGCGCGAACGGGCTGCTCATGCTGGCGCAGGCGCTCGGCAGCACGGTCGGCTTCGCCGGCGGCGGCGTGCTGCTGCTGGCCATCCGGCTCGACGGCGTACTGCTGGTGGACTTCGCCACGTTCCTGCTGAACGTCGTCATCCTGGCGTTCGTACGGATTCCGCGCCCGCCCCGCCCCGCCGCCGAACCCGGGGCGGCCGACGGGCTGCTCGCCGAGATCCGTACCGGGTGGCGGGTGCTGGGCACCCGGCGTGCCCTGCTGACCCTGCTGCTGTTCAGCATGGCGCTCAACGTCAGCCTCGGATACGCCGACGCGCTGCTGACTCCGCTCGTGCTCTCGTTCGCCTCGGCCGCCTCGCTCGGCCTGGTGGTGGCGTGCATGGGCGTCGGGGCGGTGGCCGGCAGCATGGCGCTGGCGATGTGGGGCGGCCCGCTCCGGCGGATCAACGGCCTGGCCGGGTTCGCCCTGCCGTTGGGCGCCTTCCTCTGCCTGGGCGCGCTGCGCCCGAGCGTGCCGCTGATCCTCATCGCGGCGCTGGGCTTCACCTTCTGTTTCACCATCGTCGACGGCACCACCCGCAACGTGCTGCAGCTCGAGGTCGAGCCGGCGGTGCAGGGCCGGGTGTTCGCCACCTACAACATGGTCAGCGGCGCGGTGCTGTCCGTGTCCTACCTGCTGGCCGGGCCGCTGGCCGACCGCATCTTCGAGCCGATGCTGCGTACCGGCGGCCGGCTGGCGGGTTCGGTGGGCACGGTCGTCGGGACCGGGCCGGGTCGTGGCATCGCGCTGCTCATGCTGTTGGTCGGCCTGCTCATGCTGGTCACCGCAGCGCTCGCGTACGTGCAGCCGAGCCTGCGCGGCCTGTCCGACCGGCCGACCGGCCGTCCGGCCCAGGACGACGCTGCCCAGGACGACGCTGTCCAGGACGACGCTGTCCAGGACGACGCTGCCCCGGCCGCCGAGACCGAGCCGGTGCCGGTGCCCGCCGAGGCGGTGACCGTCCCGGTGCCCGGCCGCGATGACGACACCGCGCGCGTGTCCCGCCGGGGCTAGCCGCCGTACCACCGACAGCGAGAGCGAGGGTTGAGTGAGCACGTTCGTCCAGCAGCCAGCGGGCCCCGGCGGCGGTGACCTCGGTCTGCCCGCGCCGGCCGAGCCGCTGCGGCCGGTCGGTGCCCGGCAGCACGCGTTCTGGATCCTGCAGCAGCTCGCGCCGGACTCCGCCGTCTCCAACCTCAGCATCGTGCTGCGCACCACCCGACAGCTGCGCTGGTGGCCGCTGCACGCGGCGATGAACCACCTGGTCGCCCGGCACTCGTCGCTGCGCACCCGGTTCCCCGCCGCGGCCGGGGTGCCGCTGCGGCACGTCAGCGCGGCCGACGACGTCACGCTCACCGTGGAGGTCGGTGCCGCCACCGAGGACGACCTCACGCAGCGCCTGCACGCGGCGGCGCGCCGGCCGTTCGATCTGACGGCCGAGCTGCCGGTGCGGGTGGACCTGTTCCAGATCGCCGGGGGAGGCAGCGCGCTGCTGCTGGTCGTGCACCACGCGGTCAGCGACGCGATGTCCCTGGCGATGCTCACCGACGAGCTCGCCCGGGTTTACGACGCGATGGCGGCCGGCGGTGCCGTCCCGGATGAGCTGCGCGACCCGGTTCACGAGCCCGCCGAGACGCCCGGCTCACCGCAGGACGTACGGTTCTGGGCGGAGCACCTACGCGGCGTGGACACCGCGCTTCTGACGCTTCCCGGCGCCCGGCCCAGCCCTGCCCGGCCGACCTTCGCCGGCGGCACCATGGTCAGCCCGCTCGCGCCGGACACCCGTTCGGCGATCGATTCGCTGCGCCGCGTCCTCGGCAGCACCGAGAACCTGCTGCTACTCACCGCGTTCTACCTCACTCTGTTCCGGCACGGGGCCGGTCCGGACCTGGTGGTCGGCGTGCCGGTCACGGGCCGCTCGACCGCCGGCGTCACCGGGCTCGGTTTCAACGTCAGCACGCTGCCGCTGCGGGTCTGCGTGGATCCCCGGGCCAGTTTCGCCGACCTCGCCCGGCAGGTACGCGACGTCTTCCTCAACGGCGTGCAGCACGCCTCGGTGTCGGTGGAGGAGATCCTCACCGGCCTCGGGCATCACTCCCCGGACTGGCGGGTGCCGCTGTTCCGGCACCTGTTCAACTACCGCCCCTGGGACGATAGCGACATTTCGATCGCAGGGGAGCGGCCGGTCTCCCCGACGATCGAGCGCGACGAGAGCCGGCTCGACATCCAGCTCACCATCCTCGGCGGCGACCGGGGCCAGATGATCACGAACTACAGCACCGAGGTGCACGACCGGGCCGAGGTGTCGGCGCTGCTGGACCGCATGGAGCTGCTGCTGCGCGCCGCGGCCGAGGATCCGCGGCGGCCGGTGTCCGAACTGGACATGCTCACCGACGCGGAGCGGGCGGTGCTGGCCGCGGTCAACCACACGGCCCGCGACGAGTTCACCGGCCGTACGGTCGCCGAGCGCTTCTTCGCACACGCGGCGACCGATCCCACCGCGGTCGCCGTGATCGACGAGGCCGGCCCGGTCACGTACGGCGACCTGGCCGCGACCGCGCGTCGAGCCGCTGCCCGGCTGCGCGCCGAGGGGGTACGCGACGGCGACATCGTGGCGCTCGCCCTGCCGCGTGGCTCCGCCCTGGCCGCCGCCGTGCTCGGCGGGTGGGCGGCCGGCGCGTGCTACCTGCCGGTGGACGCCAGCCACCCGGGGCAGCGGCTGGCTACCCAACTGGCCGACGCGCAGGCCCGGTTCGTGGTCACCGACGGCACGCCGCTCGAGGTCGACGTACCCGCGCTGAACTGGGAAGACCTGGCCGCAGGCGAGCAGGAACCGGCCGCCGCGCAGCCGGCCGCGCCCGCACCGGAAACCCCTGCATACGTCATCTACACCTCCGGCTCCACCGGGACGCCGCGGGGCGTGGTGGTCGAACACGGCAACCTCGCGAACGTGGTGCTCGACTTCGCCGAGCGGCTCGGCGTCACCGCGGGGACGGCGGTGCTCTGGTCCACCACGACCGCCTTCGACATCTCCGGGCTGGAGCTGTGCATGCCGCTGGCCACCGGCGGAACTGTGGTGGTGGCCAGCGCCGACGCGCAGACCCGTCCCGCGCAGCTGCTGGAGCTCGTGGTCAAGCACGACGTCGCGGTGGTGCAGGCGACCCCGACGTTCTGGCGGCTCGCGGCCGGCGAGGTGGACGACGAGCTGCGCGGCCGTACCGTCCTGTGCGGCGGCGAGCCGATGTCCGCAGCCCTGGCGGCCGACCTGCTGCGTACCGGCTGCCGGTTGTTCAACGTCTACGGCCCCACCGAGACCACCATCTGGTCGACCGTGGCGCGCATCGACGGCACGCCGGCCGACCCGGTGCCGATCGGCGGCCCGCTGGCGAACACCACGGTGTTCGTCACCGACGAGTACGGCTCCCCGCTGCCGCCGGGCATGCTGGGCGAGCTGTGCATCGGCGGCGCCGGGGTGAGCCACGGCTACCTGCACCGGCCGGAACTGACCGCCGAGCGTTTCCCGTCCTCGGCGGCGTACGGGCGGTACTACCGCACCGGCGACCTGGCCCGGTGGCACGCCGACGGCACCCTGGAGCTGTTCGGCCGCAACGACCGGCAGGTGAAGCTGCGCGGACACCGGATCGAGCTGCCGGAGGTGGAGGCGGTGCTGCGCGCCCACCCGGACGTGCTGGACGCTGCGGTGGTGATCACCGGCGACCCGCAGACCGACGCCGAACTGCGGGCGTTCGTCCGGGTGGCGCCCGGCACGACCATCCCCGAGCCGGCGCTCGCCGGCGAGCTGTGGCCGTACCTGAGCGAGCGCCTCCCGTCGTACGCGTTGCCGTCACGGCTGCGGGTGCTGGCGGAGTTCCCGGTGAACCCGAACGGCAAGACCGACCACGCGGCGCTGCGGGCGCTCGACCTGTCCGAGGCGCCGGCCGGGCCGCCCGCGCCGGACGACGACGGACCCGATCCCGATCCGGAGCTCACCGCCCGGCTCACCGAGCTCTGGCGTGACCTGCTGCACCGGCCGGCGCTGGGCGAGGCGGACCACTTCTTCCTCAACGGCGGGCACTCGCTGCTCGCCGCCCAGCTCGCCATCCGGGTCGCGGACATCACCGGGCAGCCGGTGCCGCTGCGCATGGTCTTCGACCATCCCACCGCGCGCCGGCTGTCGGCGCACCTGGCCGGGCAGCGATGAGCGCCGTGGAGACGCCGGACAGCACGACGCACGGCTGGTTCCTGCGGCTGGAACGCCGGGACCGGGCCCGCGCCCGGCTCGTCGTGTTTCCGCACGCCGGCGGTGGACCGGGAGCCCTCGCCGACCTCGCTGCCCACCTGCCGGACGACATCGAACCCTGGGCGCTGAACCTGCCCGGCCGGCAGGCACGGCTGCACGAGGCGCCGCGCACCGATGTGGAGCGGCTGATCGCCGACATCGCGGGGGACCTGGCGGATATCCCCGGCTACCGGGCGTACTTCGGATACTGCGGCGGGGCGCTGCTGGCGTACCTCGCCGCACGGGCCGCCACGCCGGACCGGCTCTTCGTCGGCTCGTTCGCCGCCCCGGACGTGGCGCCGCTGCCGCGGCGCCTGCACCAGCTGCCCGAGGACATGTTCTGGGATGCCGTGCTGGATCAGGGCGGGGTGCCGCCCGAGCTGGCGAACCCGGACCTGCGCCCGGTCTTCGAGGCGGCGCTGCGTGCCGACTTCGCCCTGTACGCGGCGTACTACCACCGCCGGACCGCGCCGCTCGAGACACCGGTGACCGTGCTGTACGGCCGCGACGACGACCAACTGACCCGCGGCGGCCTGCTCGGCTGGCGGCGGCACAGTACGTCGCGTCCCGAGCTGTGCGAGCTGGAGGCGGGTCACTGGCTGGTGGCCGAGGACCCGGCCGGGGTGGCCGCGCGCCTGGCCGCCCGGATCCACGACGACGTCCACCCCGCCGCCGGGGTGCCGGCGTGACGGTTTCGGCAGGAGGCGACGGCTGTGATCAGCGAAGTTGACCGGGACGGCGCCCCGACGTGGCCCGTGTTGTCCGGCGAGGCCATGCCGGTCGACGCCGCCGAGGGCGTGCCCGGGCTGATCCGCCGCCGGTACCCGGCCGACCGGGACGTGGTGGTCTGCGCCGACGAGTCCGACTCGCTCACCCTGCACCAGCTGGAGGTGCTCAGCGACATTCTGGCCGAGCGGCTGCGGCGGGTCACCGACGAGTCCGGCCCGGTCGTGCTGCGGCTGCCCCGCTCGGTGCGCCGCGCGGTCGCGGCCCTCGGCGTGCTCAAGGCCGGGCGCGCCTACCTGCCGATCGGGCTCGACGAACCGGCCGCCCGGGTGGCGAGCATGGTGCGCCGGGCCCGGCCGGTCGCGGTGATCGGCGACGGCACCGCACTGCCCGAGCTGCCGGTGCTCGCGGTGCCAGAGCTCACCGAGCTGCCCGCCGACGGGGGTGAGCCGGCGCCGCTCGCGTCGGTGCCGCCGGAGCAGCCGGTGTACGTCATGTTCACGTCCGGCTCGACCGGCGAGCCCAAGGGCGTCGTGCTCGGCAGCGCCGCACTGTGCAACCGTCTGCTGTGGATGCAGCGGCGGTTCCCGCTCGGCCCCGACGACCGGGTGCTGCAGAAGACGCCGTACACCTTCGACCCCTCCGGCTGGGAGGTGTTCTGGCCGTTGATCGCCGCCGGGCGCTGCGAGTTCGCCCCCGAGGGCGCGCACCGCGACCCGGCGCGGCTGGCCGGGTTCATGGTCCGGCGCGGGATCACTGTCTGCCACTTCGTGCCGTCGATGCTCGCCGAGTTCCTCCGCACCCCGCAGGCCGGCCGGATCACCACGCTGCGGCACGTCTTCTGCAGCGGCGAGGCGCTGCCGGCACCGCTGGCCCGCGCGGCACTCGACCGCTGGCCGGTGCGGTTGCACAACCTGTACGGCCCGACCGAGGCGGCCATCGACGTGACCTGGTGGGAGGTGCCCGCCGGGCTGCGCGCCTCGGACCCGGTGCCGATCGGGCTGCCGGTGGACAACACCGTGTTGGCGGTCGTCGGCGACGAGGGCCGCCCGGTGCCGCCGGGTGAGCCCGGCGAGCTGTGGATCGGCGGCGTCCAGCTGGCGCTCGGCTACGCCGGTCGCCTCGACCTCACCGCTGCGGCGTTCCCGGTGGCCGGCGGCCGGCGCTGGTACCGCACCGGCGACCGGGTGCGGCGGGACGAGGCGGGACTGCACTATCTGGGCCGGATCGACGACCAGGTGAAGATCGGCGGGGTACGGGCCGAGCCGCTCGAGGTGGAACGCGTGCTCGCCGACCGGCACCCGGACGTGGCGGTCGTCGCCGTACCCGACCCGGCCGGCACGGTGCTCGTGGCGGCGCTCTCCGGAGATGCCGCGGTGGACGACGACGAACTGCGCGCTCACGCGGCTGCGCATCTGCCCGCCGCGCTGCGCCCGGTCGCGTACCACCGGCTGGCGGGCTTCCCGTTGGGCACCACCGGCAAGCTGGACCGCCGCCGCCTGGCGGAGCTGGTCGGCGCCTGGTGGGGGCACCGCGACACGCCCGGCACCGGCGGTGACGAGTTGCTCTCCGCCTGGGTGAGCGCGCTGAACCCGGGTGGCCCGGTGGACGAGCGGGCCGGCTTCGTCGCCGCCGGCGGCAGCTCGCTGATCGCCATCCGGCTCATCCACGCCGTCCGGGAGGCGACCGGCGTGCAGCTGAGCGTCGGCTGGTTCCTGGAGGAGGACGTCTCCCTCGCCCGGCTGCGCGAGATCGTCACCGCCTCCGCCGGCACGGCCCCGGCGGCACCTGGCCCGGACACCGCCGCACCCCGTGGCACCTCCCCGCTGGCGCCCGAGCAGCGGCGGCTGTGGCTGCTGGGCCGCCTCTACCCGGACTCACCCGCCTACAACGTCACGGCCGTCGTGCGGTTCGCCGGCGCGATCGACGCCGCAGCCCTGCGGCAGGCGCTGGAGGCGACGGTACGCCGCCACGACATCCTGCGGGCGTCGGTCGGCACGGACGCCGCGGGTGCGCCGTTCCTGCGCTACGAGACCAGGCCGGTCGTGGAGCTCGCCGTGGACGCGGCTGCCGAGCCGCTCGAGTCGGTGCTGGACGACTACGCGCGCCGGGCGGCGACCGCGGTGATCGGCGAGGAGCGCGCGCCGATGATGCGCGCCCACCTGCTGCGCCACGCGACCGGTGCGCAAGCGGCGCTGGTGCTGGTCTTCAACCACCTGGTGGCCGACCAGGAGACGGTCGACATCGTCCTCGCGGATCTCGCCACGGGGTACGCGGCGGTGCTGCACGGCGAGCAGCCGCCGGACACCCCGGCGCCCAGCTATGCCGCGTACGCCACGGCGGCGCTTGCCCGCGAGGGCGGGGAGCGGTGGGACGCCGACCTGGCGTACTGGCGGGACCGCCTCGCCGGCGCGCCCCCGGAGCTGCGGCTGCCGTTCCGGCTGCCCCACCCGGTGCAGCGCGACTTCGCCGGCGACGCGCAGACCCTGCGGCTGGGTGCGCCGTTCCGCGAGCGCCTGGGGGCGTACCTGCGGGAGCGCAACGCCACCGCGGCCGGCTTCTTCCTCGCCGTGTTCGGCACGGTGCTCGCCGCCTGGTCCGGGCAGGACACGGTGGTGATCGGGTTGCCGAGCGCGCACCGGCGGTCGGCCGCCGAGCGCGGCCTGGCCGGGTTCCTCGTCGACACCCTGCCGATCCGGCTGGACCTGGACGGAGTGCGCACCTTCGACGACCTGCTGCGGCACACCCGTGGCCGGTACGCCGAGGCGATGGACCACTCGACCCCGCCGTTCGACGCGGTGGTGTCCGCGTTGCCGGCGCCGCACCGGGCGCAGCGCGACCGGGTGTTCCAGGTGTGGTTCAACGATCTCACCGGAGCCAGTCCGGTCCCGTCGTTCGCCGAGGTGAGCGCCGAGCCGGTGCTCGCACCGGTGCACGGCGCCCTGTTCGACCTCGGTCTCTATCTGCACCGCGACGGCGACGGGCTGGCCGTGCAGCTGGTGCACGCGCTGGACGCGTTCCCGCGCGCGGTCGCCCGGGAGATCCTCGCGCAGTGCGCCCGGATCGCCGAGCGGATCCTCGACGAACCCGGTGCCGCCCTCGTGGACCTCGACCTGGTCACCGACCGCGCGGTGCTGCCCCAACCGGACCGGGCGCTGCGGCCCGCCGGTGCCCGTACCGGGCTCTGCGACGACCTGGCCCGGGTGGTGGCCGCGACGCCGGACGCCGTTGCGGTCGCCTCGCCGCGCGGTGAGCTCACCTACCGGCAGCTGGGGGACCGCGCCGGGCGCGCCGCCGCGGCCCTCACCGCCGCCGGTGTCTCCAGCGGCGACATGGTCGCGGTGTACGCCACCCGGGACGCCGACCTGCCCGTCGCGGTGCTGGCCGGCTGGCTCGCGGGCGCCGGGGTGGCCCTGATCGACGCCACCCTGCCGGACGGCCGTCGGCGGGCCGCCCGGGACGCGGTGGCCGCCCGGGTCACCGTGGGCACCGGCGCGGAGGCAGCCGAGGGGACCCGTACGGTCAATGATCTGGTCGCCGCCGGCCTGCCCCCGGTGCCGGCGGTCGCCGCGGCCGGCCTCAGCCACGTGCTCTTCACCTCCGGTACCACCGGCACGCCGCTGGCGGTGGCCGTCGCGCCCGGGCCACTGCGCGACTTCCTGCTCTGGTACACCGACACCTTCCGCCTCGGCCCGGCCGACCGGTTCGCGCTGCTCGCCGGCCCGGGACATGACCCGGTGCTGCGCGAGATGTTCGCCGCGATGCTCTCCGGTGCCCGGCTGGAGGTGCCGCCGGCGGACGTGACCGCGGACGCCGGGCAGCTGCTGGACTGGCTGGCGGACCGCCGGATCACCGTGCTGCACGCCACCCCGGCGCTGCTGGAGCTGCTCGTTCGCGTTGGCCGGGACGTACCGCACCGGGCCCGGCTGGACGCCCTGCGGCTGGTCGTAACCGGTGGGGCACCGCTGGCCTGGGGGCTGGTGCGCCGCTTCCGGGCGCTGTCCGGCGCGGAGATCGTCAACGCGTACGGGACCACGGAAACCCCGCAGATCGCTTCGTGCCACCGGATCACCCCCGGCGACGACGGTGCCGGCCTCCCCGACGGCGCGCAGGTGCCGGTGGGTGCCGGGGTCGCCGGGCAGCAGTTGCTCGTGCTCACCGGGTCCGGGCGGCTCGCCGCCGTGGGCCAGCGCGGCGAGGTGGTGGTCCGTGGCCGCAACCTCGCCGCCGGCTACCCAGGCGACGGGCCGGCGGACCGGTTCGGGACCGACCCGGAGCCCGGCGTGCGGACGTTCCGCACCGGCGACCTGGGCCGGTACGGCCCGGACGGGTCGGTGTGGCTGGACGGGCGCGCCGACCGGCAAGTGGCCATCGACGGCCACCGCATCGAGCTGGGTGAGATCGAGGCGGGCGCGCTGCGGCATCCGCTCGTGCGCGAGGCTCTCGCCGCGCCGGCGGTCCGCGCCATCGGGCCCGTGCTGACCCTGCAGGTGGTAACGGCCGGCACCCTGGCGGAGGGGGAGCTGCGCGAGTTCCTGCGGGGCCTGTTGCCGGCGTACGCCGTACCGGTGTCGGTCGAGGTCGTCGACCGGCTCGGCGTGAGCCGCAACGGCAAGCCGGTGCCGGCCGAGCCGGCCGGGCCGCCCCCCGCCGATTCCGCCGACCCCGCCGACCCCGAGGAGCCAGCAGCGTCATCCGGTGCTGCGGCTACGGACGCCGAGCGGGCGCTGACCGCGATCGAGGAGACCATCCGCGGCGTCCTCGGCCGGCCGATCGGCCCGGACGAGAACTTCTTCGACGCCGGGCTCACCTCGCTGGCACTGGTGCAGCTGCACGAGGTGAGCACCCGCGAACTCGCCACCGCGCTTCCGGTGACCGCGATGTTCGCCTACCCCAACCTGCGTGCCATGCGCCGCTACCTCAGCGGCGGCGAGGCGGCGGCACCGGCCGTCCCGGTCCGGTCGGCCGGCGGTGCCGTGCGCCGCGTCGGCAACGCCCGTCGTGAGCTGCGCAAACGGATCCGATCCGAAAGTGAGCGGCCATGAGCGAGCTGTTCGAACCCATCGCCGTCGTCGGTATCGCCGGCCGGCTGCCCGGCGCGCGCGACGTGCGCGAGTACTGGCGCAACCTGGCCGCCGGGCGGGAGTCCATCACCGCGCTCAGCGACGACGAGCTGCTGGCCGCGGGCGTACCACGGGCCCGGATCGACGACCCCGCGTACGTCAAGATGGCCGGCCTGGTGCCGGGGGTGGACACGTTCGACGCCGAGTTCTTCGCCATGACACCGCGCGAGGCGGAGATCTGCGACCCGCAGCTGCGGCTCTTCCTCGAGGTCACCCACGAGGCCATCGAGGACGCCGGGTACGACCCGGTGCGGATGGCCCGGGATGTGGCCGTGTACGGCGCGTGCGGGCCCAGCCGCTACGGCGACCTGAACGTGTTGGCCAACCCCGCGTACGGGTCGGACATGGGCTTCATGGTGCTCAACAACATCGACTATCTGACCACGCTGGCGTCGTACAAGCTGAACCTGCAGGGGCCCAGCATGGCCGTGCTGACCGCCTGCTCCAGCTCCCTGACCGCCGTCCACCTGGCCTGCCGGTCGCTGCAGCTGGGCGAGTGCGACGCCGCCGTCGCCGGCGCGTCCAACGTGGAAATTCCGTACCGGATGGGCTACCGGTGGAGCCCGGGCGACGTGCGCTCGGCGGACGGGCACTGCCGCCCCTTCGACGCGTCCGGCACCGGCACCATCTTCACCAGCGGGGCCGGGGCCGTGCTGCTGAAGCGGCTCGGCGACGCGATCAGCGACGGCGACCACGTCCGGGGTGTCATCCACGGCATCGGCATCAACAACGACGGCTCCGACAAGGTCAGCTTCAGTGCCCCGAGCGTGGCCGGGCAGTCTGCCGCGATCGTCGACGCGATGGCGATGGCCGGCTTCGGCCCGGACGACATCGGCTGCGTGGAGATGCACGCGACCGGTACGCCGCTGGGCGACCCGATCGAGGTCGACGCGCTGGCCCGGGCGTACCGCCGGCTGGCCGGCACCCCGCTCGCACCGGGCCGGATCCCGATCGGTTCGGTGAAGGGCAACATCGGCCACACCATTCCGGTCGCCGGCATCGCCGGACTGCTCAAACTGCTGCTGTCGCTGGAGCACGAGCAGATTCCGCCGACCGTCAACGTCGCCGCGCCCAACCCCCGGCTGGAGCTGGACCGGACCCCGTTCGTGCTCAACGACACGCTTCGCCCGTGGCCGCGCTCGGCCGGTGCGCCGCGACGCGCCGGGCTCAGCTCGCTGGGCATCGGCGGGACGAACGTGCACCTGGTCGTGGAGGAGGGGCCCGCACCGGTCCGCATCCCGCAGCTCGACCGCCCCCGCGTGGTGATCTGGTCCGGCCGGGACGAGGCCGCGGCCGCCGCCAACCGGGCCGCCCTGGCCGGGTGGTTCGCCGAGTCGGGCGAGGCCGGCTACGCGGAGGCCACCGCGACCCTGCAGCAGGGGCGCACCGCCCACCCGGTGCGTGGCGCCGTGCTCGGCGCGAGCGCCGGGGAGGCGGCCCGGCTGTTGACCGGCGGGGCGGCGGCCGGTGACCGGGCGCTGACCGGCGGGCCGGTCCCGGCCGAGGCGCCCGAGGTCGTCTTCGCCTTCCCCGGCCAGGGATCCCAGCACGCCCGGATGGCCGCCGGCCTGTACGGCACGTACCGGGTGTTCACCGAGACGATCGACGAATGCCTGGACGAGCTGGCCCGGCACGGCGCCGACCTCACCGGCCTGTGGACCGCCGGCGATCCGGGCGAGGCCCTGAACGAGACCACGAACACCCAGCCGCTGCTGTTCGCCGTCGAGTACGCGCTGGCCCGGCAGTGGATGCACTGGGGCGTCACGCCGGCGGCCGTGGTTGGCCACAGCGTCGGCGAGTTGGTCGCGGCGACCGTCGCCGGGGTGCTGGAGCTGCCCGACGCGCTGCGCCTGGTCGCGCTGAGGGGCCAGGCGATGCAGCGCCGGCCGCGCGGCGGGATGCTGGTGGTCGCGGCCGGGTCGGAGCGGCTGCGCCCGCTGCTGCCCGACGGCACCGGGGTCGTCGCCGCCGTGGCGAACGCCGCTGACCAGACCGTCCTTGCCGGGCCCGCCGACGAGCTCGCCCTGGTGGCCGCAGAGCTCGCCGCGGCCGGCGTCCGGACCCGCCCGCTGCGTACCTCGCACGCCTTCCACAGCCCGGCCATGCGTCCCGCGGCCGGCGAGTTCGAGACCGGTTTCGCCGGGGTGACCCTGCGGCCGCCCCGTACTCCGGTCTACTCGGCGGCCACCGGGGCACTGCTCACGGCGGAACAAGCAGTCCGGCCCGAGTTCTGGGCGGGACAACTTGCGGATCCGGTCCTGTTCGGCGCCGCCCTCGACGCCGTGGACGCGGCGGGTACGGGCGGCGGTGGCCGCATCGTGCTGGAGGTCGGCCCGGGCCAGGTGCTGTCCGGGTTGGCCCGGCGGCACCCCGCCGCGCGCGCCGGCCGCTGGCGCGCGCTGTCGTCCCTGCCCCGCCCCGGCGAGCCCGGCCGCAGTGAGCCCGGCCGCAGTGAGCCCGGCCCCAGCGAGCTCGGCGACGACGAACGGCACCTGCTCGGTACGGCCGCAGAGCTGTGGGTGGCCGGTTGCCCGGTGGACTGGTCAACGGTGTACCCCGACGAGCGGCCGCAGCGGATCTCGCTGCCCGGATATCGGTTCCAGCGGCGGCGCCACTGGGTGACGCCGGAGACCGGACCGGCGGCACCGCAGCCGGTTGGTCCCGTGGCGCCGGCACCCGCCCCGACGGTCGAGACGGCGAAGGCCGAGGCCCCGGCCGGGCCGTTCACCGTTCCGGGCTGGGTGGAGACGGCCCGACCTGCGGCGAGCCTCCCCGTACCGCCGGCCGCGTCCCTGGCGCTCGTCCTGGTGCCGGAGGGCCGGCAGGCGGCGCTGCCGATCGTCAACGCGTTCCAGCAGGCCGGATATGAGGTGTGCCGGGTGCGGCCCGGCACCACCTTCGGCGAGCACGCGGGCGAGTTCACCGTCCCTGCCAGCGACCTCGCCATGCACCTGGACGAGGTGATGCGCCGGCTCGCCACGGCCGGCCGCACCCCGGCCCTGCTCGCGCACGCCTGGGCGGTGGGCACCCCGCCCGCCCGCACGGACCTGCGCGACGAGCTCGACCGGACGTACTTCGCGCTGCTCGACCTGGTGCAGCGGGCCGGACGCGGGCCGGTCGACGGGCGGCTGCCCGCGCTCGTGGTCCTGACCGGCAACGCGGTCGACGTCTCCGGCGCCGAACCGGTCGTGCCGGCCCGGGCCGCGCTGATCGCCGCGGCCCGTGCCTACCGGCTGGAGTCGCCGGAGACCGCCTGCCGGGTGATCGACGTGGGCCGGCTGCGCACCGAGGAGGAACTCGTCGCCGAGCTGCGCTGCGCCACGACTGACCCGGTCGTCGCGCTGCGCGGCACCCGCCGCTGGCTGCCGGTGCACCGGCCGTGGTCGCCGCCGCCCGCCACCCATCCGGTGCTGCGGCGCAACGGTGTGTACGTGCTGACCGGCGGCCTCGGCGGGCTGGGCCGGGCGGTGGCCAAGGGGCTCGCCGGAACCGGGCTGCGGCCCGCGCTGGCGTTGCTGTCGCGTACCCCCGTGGACGCCGCCGACGACCTCGCCGAGATCGAGTCGCTCGGTGCCCAGGTGCGGACCGTCGCCTGCGACGTGGCCGACCCGGCCGCGCTGCGGCGGGCGCTGGACGAGGTCGCCGCCGCCTTCGGCCCGGTCAACGGCGTGTTCCACCTGGCCGGCCTGGCCGGGGACGGCATGCTGCAGTTCCGTGGCCGGGACGCCGCCGAGCGGGTGCTGCGCCCCAAGACGTACGGCACCGTGGCGCTCGCCGATGTCCTGGACGACCGGCCGCCGGTCGACTTCGTGGTGTGCTTCTCCAGCCAGGCGGCGCTGACCGGGATGGTCGGCGGGGCCGACTACGCGGCGGCGAACGCGTTCCTGGACGCCTTCGCCGCCGGTCGCCCGGGCTGGCTGAGCATCGACTGGCCGGGATGGACCACGGTCGGGATGGCCGGCGGCGGCGTCCTGGAGAACCTCGCCGCGGCCGTACGCGACGCCCGCGCGGGCCGGGCCGGGTTGTCCGGTGCCGTGCCGGACGGCGTGCCGTACCACGAAACGGTGCTGTCCGCGGCCACCCACTGGGAGCTGGACGAACACCGGATCAGCGGTGCGGCTGTGCTGCCCGGCACCGGCATCCTCGACCTTGTGCTGCGGGCGTACCGGCGGGCGCTGCCCGGTGACGGCGGCCCGGTGACCCTGCGCGACTTCACCTTCGTCCATCCGCTGTCCGGCGACGCGCCCCGGTGCACCCGGGTGTCCTTCGAACCCGACGGGGACCGCGCCTGGCGGGTACGAGTGGTGTCCCGCCCCGCGGAAGAGGACGGCGACGGCGGCTGGCAGGACCACGCCTCCGGCATGCTCACCGCCGGCGGGCCGGCGCCGCGTACCGTGCCGGTCGCGGAGTTGATCGCCGGACTGGCCGAGGTGGCGCCCCCGTCCATGCTGCCCACCCCGGACGGGTCGTTCCTGTTCGGACCGCGCTGGCACAACATCGCGCGGATGTGGGAGGCCGGGCGGACCACCGTGGTCCGGCTGGCCCTGGCGGCCGCCTTCGCCGCCGAGACGGCTGAGTACCCGCTGCATCCGGCGCTGCTCGACACCGGCACGGGCGTGCTGCGCCGCAGCCGTCCCGGCGAGCTGATCGTGCCGTTCACCTACCGGAGCCTCACCTGGTACGCCCCGCTGCCGTCGCAGCTGTACAGCCGGCTGCGTACCGCCGAGGGCGAGGACCTGGTCGCCGACGTCGATCTGGTCGCGGACGACGGCACGGTGGTGGTGGCCGTCGAAGGGCTGCGCATGCGCCCGGCCCGGCCGGACAGCTTCGGCGAGGGGGACGAGCCCGCCGGAGACCCTCCGGCGGAGACCGGCCTCGCGCCCGACGAGGGGGTGCGGCTGCTGCTGCGCCTGCTGGCCAGCGACACGCCGGCGCAGGTCGCCGTGGTACCGCACCACGACGGCCGGCCCGCCGCCACCGAAGCGGTACCGGTGCCGGCTGCCGCCGGTACCCAGCCGGCGGAACAGTCACCGCCCGCGACGACCACGCCCACGGCTGCGGCACCGGCGGGCTCCGTGCAGGACCGGCTCGCCGACATCTGGCGGCAGGTGCTCGGCCGGTCCCAGGTCGAGCCGGAGGACGACTTCTTCGAGCTCGGCGGCGACTCCCTGATGGGCGTCACGCTCACCGGCCGGATCCGCGACACGTTCGGGGTGCACATGAGTATCGGCTCGCTGTTCGACTATCCGAATTTGGCCGCGCTCGCCGCGGCACTGCGGGAACAGGGTGCACGATGACCGGGGCGCCGGAACTCGTCGAGCTGGCCCCCGGCTGGTCGCTGTGGCCGACCGCCGCGCTACGCAGCGCGGGCCTGCCGATCGAGCTGCTCGGCCCGTTCGCCGTGCCGGACCTGCTCGCGGAGCCGCCCGGCGAGCAGCGCAACGCGGCGATCCGCCGGGCTGCGGCCGGTGCGGCGGCGGCCGTGGTCCGCGACGACCGGTTCCGCGAGGCGCTGGTGTGGCAGAACCCCGAGCTGATCGACACCTGGCTCGGCGCCTACGCCACCCGGCTCGCCGACGAGGACTCCGCCCAGCTGTCCAACCGCGCGTACCGCGAGGTGGTGATCGCCCGGTACGCGCAGCGGTACTGCGCGAAGAACGAATCGATCGGCTTCTTCGGCCCGGTCGGCTGGGCCCGCCTCACGCCGTCCGCGACCGGCCTGCAGATGGACGGGTGCGGCGGCATCCGCCGCCGCACGGTCAGCCTGGAGACCTGGGCCGTCAAGGCGCTGGCCGATGCCTGGCGGCGCGACCCCCGCATCCTCGACGACCTGCCGGTCCGCCTCGACCCGGCGACCAGTTGGTCCGGTGACGTGCTGCGGCAGCCCCGCCGCACCCCGGTGCCCTGCGACGGGTTGACCGCCCGGCTGCTCACCGCCGTCGACGGGCACCGCCGCTGCGGCGAGGTGCTGGCCGTCGCGGCCGTCGCGGCCGGCTGCGACCCGGTGGACGCCCGCGCGGAGCTGCTGCGGCTGGACGAGGCCGGGGTGGTCCGGATCGGGTTCCGGGTGCCGTATGGCGACCAGCCCGAGCAGTACCTGCGCCAGCAGGTGGAGCAACTGCCGGCCGAGCGCACCCGGGCCGAGCTGCTGCGCCGGCTGGACGACATCGGCGAGGCGCACGACGGCGTGCCCGCCGGCCGCCCGGAAGAGGTTCGCGCCGCCCTCGGCGAGCTGACCGGCCGCTTCGCCAAGGCGGGCTGGGAGGCGGCGGGGACCCGGCGGTCCGCGTACGCCCGGACGCCCGCCTACCTGGACGCGCGCCGCGACACCGACGTGCGGATCGGCGGCGACCTGCTGGAACCGCTCCGGGCACCGCTGGGCATCCTGCTCGACAGCGCCCGCTGGCTCGGCGACGAGGTGGCCGCCGCAGTCGACGAGGGACTGCTCGACCGCTACCACCGGCTGCGCGGGCGGCGGGCCGAGGTGACCCTCAGTGATTTGCAGTTCGCCGCCAGCGACCTGCTCGCCGCGGACGGCCCGCTCGCGGCCACCGTGCGCACCGACTTCCAACTGCGCTGGGCGGAGATCCTGCCGCCGGACCCGACCGGGGAGATCCGGTTGACCAGCGCGGAGGTCGGCCCGCTGGCCGGTGCGCTGTTCCCGGCTGCCGGTCCGCGCTGGGCCGCCGCCCGACAGCACAGTCCCGACCTGCTGCTGGGCCGGGCCGCCGACGGCTCGCTGCGGTGGGTCCTCGGCGAGCTGCACGTGGCGCTGAACACGCTGGAGAGCCGGGTGTTCCGCACCCAGAGCGACGACCCCGAGGAGCTGGTCCGGCTCACCGCCGCGGACATGAGCGACGGCCGCGTCGTCCCGCTGTACCCGCCGGACGCGCCGGAGGCGACCGCGCGGACCTATCCGCCGCTGGCGCTCGACCCGCCGGGCCTCTACCACTACTGGTCGTACGGTTCGGACGACGGGCATCCCGACGGCGCCGCCTCGGTGGCCGGCACCGACGTGCTGGTCCGCGAGCGTGACGGCGAACTGGTCGGCGAGGTCCGCGGGCGCGGCTGGTCCGCGCCGGTCCTCGAGTTCTTCGGCGAGTTCCTGACCGCGACGGCGGTGAACCTCTTCCAGCTGCGGGCCCGGCGGCCGCACCTGCACCGGGTGTTGCTGGACGACGTGGTCGTCGCGCGGGAGAGCTGGTCGTGTCCGATCGCCGAGCTACCGGTGCCGCCGCCCGGCCGCAAGATCGCCGACCGGGGCTACCAGGAGCTGCGGGAGTGGGCCGCCGCGCTCGGCATGCCGCGGCACGTCTTCGCGCGTACCCCGCTGGAGAAAAAGCCGTTCTATGTGGACTTCGACGCGCCGTTGCTGGTCGGCAACCTGATGCGCGCCGTACGCCGGGTGGTCGCCGAGGCGGCGCCCGGTGACCCGCCAGCCACGCTCGACCTCGTGGAGATGCTGCCGCGGCCGGACGAGCTGTGGCTCACCGACGCGGCCGGCCAGCACTACACCGCCGAGCTGCGTGTGGTGGCCGTGGACGACCGCCGGGTGCCGCCCGTCGTGCGATTCGAGAACTCGCCAGGATCCACCCCGACCCGGCGTGAGTGGAAATGAGGCCGGAATGAGCAGTCCGATCGAACCCATCGCGATCGTCGGCATGGCCGGCCGGTTCCCGGGCGCGCAGGACGTCGAGCAGTTCTGGTCGAACCTGCGGGACGGGCGCACCGGGCTGCGGACGCTCACCGACGAGGAGCTGGCCGCCGCCGGGGTGCTGCCCGAGGAGCTCGCCGACGACCGGTACGTGCGGGTCAACGGGGACGCCCCGGAGGTCGACATGTTCGACGCGGCGTTCTTCGGCATGACCCCGCGCGAGGCGGCGGTCTGCGACCCGCAGCTGCGGATCTTCCTGGAGACCGCGCACGCGGCGATGGAGAACGCCGGCTACGACAACACGGCCATCACCGACGTGGGGGTGTACGCCGGCGTCGGGCACAGCCTCTACTGGGACCACAACCTGCGCCTGGCGGCCACCTCGGCGGGCAGCCGCGACCTGACGGCCGGCATCTTCAACTATCCCGACTACGTCTCGACGCTGGTGTCGTACAAGCTGAACCTCACCGGGCCCAGCATGACCGTGCTGACCGCCTGCTCCAGCTCGCTGCTCACGCTGCACCTGGCCATCCAGGCCCTGCACAGCGGCGAGTGCGAGATGGCGTTGGCCGGTGGCACCGACCTGGAGATGCTCGGGCACGGGTACACCTTCGCCGAGGGCGGCCCGCTCAGCCGCGACGGGCGCTGCCGCTCGTTCGACGCGAACGCCAGCGGCACCGTGTTCTCCAGCGGGGTCGGCGTGGTGGTGGTCAAGCGGCTGTCCGACGCGCTCGCCGACGGCGACGACATCCGGGCGGTCGTACGCGCCACCGCGGCCAACAACGACGGCTCGGACAAGGTCGGGTTCAGCGCGCCGAGCGTGTCCGGGCAGACCGCTGTCGCCATGGAGGCGTTGGCCCTCGCAGGTGTGGCGCCCGAGGACGTCGGCTACGTGGAGGCGCACGGCACCGGCACGCCGCTGGGCGACCCGATCGAGTTCAGCGCGCTCAACGAGGCGTTCCGCCGGCTCGCGTCGGACCGTACGCTGCCGGCCGGCTACTGCGGGCTCGGCTCGGTGAAGAGCAGCGTCGGGCATCTCGGGCACGCCGCCGGGGTGGCGTCGCTGATCAAGATGGTGCTCTGCCTGGAACGCGAGCACCTCGCGCCCACCCTGCACGTCGACCAGCCCAACCCCAAGCTGGACTGGGAGTCGTCGCCGTTCTCGCTGGTGACCGAGCCGCGGCCGTGGCCGCGTACGCCCGGCCGGCCGCGGATCGCCAGCATCAACTCGCTCGGCTTCGGTGGCACCAACGTGCACGCGGTCCTCGAGGAGGCGCCGCTGCGCGAGCCCGCCCCGCAGGCGGACGACCGGCCCCGGCTGATGGTGTGGTCGGCCCGGACCGCGGCTGCCGAGGAGGCGTACCGCCCGGCGCTGTCGGCCCACCTCGCCGGCTCGGGCGCGGAGACCTTCGCCGACACGCTCGCCACCCTGCAGGAGGGGCGGACCGCGCACCCGGTGCGGGCGGCCGCCGTGGTGGACAGCGCGGTCGATGCCCGCGCGGTGCTCGACGAGCAGCCGGAACGCATCATCGGCTCCGGCTCGCCGGTCCGGAAGCGGCCGGTGGTCTTCGTCTTCCCCGGGCAGGGCTCGCAGCACGCCGGTACAGCCCGCGGGCTGTACGGCACCGACCCCACCTTCACCCAGGTCTTCGACGAGTGCCTGGATGCGCTGGCGGCGGCCGGGTCCGACCTGCGGGCCGCCTGGCAGTCCGGTGACGACGCCGCCCTGGAACCCACGGAGGTCGCCCAGCCCCTGCTGTTCGCGGTGGAGTACGCGCTGGCCCGGATGTGGATGTCGTGGGGGATCAAGCCGCGGACGTTGCTCGGCCACAGCATCGGCGAGCTGGTCGCCGCCGCCGTCGCCGGGGTGTTCACGCCGGCCGACGCGGCGCGGCTGGTAGTGGCGCGCGGCACCGCGATGGCCGCGATGCCACCCGGCGACATGCTCGCGGTGCGCCTGAACGCCGACGAGGTTGCCGACCTGTTGCCGGACGGTGTGGTGGTCGCGGCGGTCAACGGTCCCGGCCAGACGATCGTCAGCGGCCCGCCGGAGGCCGTCGGGGAGGCGCTGCGCCGGCTCACCGCGGCCGGAGTGTCGGCACGGCCGGTGCGCACCTCGCATGCCTTCCACAGTCCGTCGATGGCTCCGGCCGCGGAGACCTTCGCTGCGGCGTTCGCGGGCATCGAGGCGCGGGCGCCGGAGATCCCGCTGTACTCCGCGGCCACCGCCGCGCCGCTCACTGCGGCCGAGGCGGCCGACCCCGCCTTCTGGGCCGGGCAGCTCACCGCCCCGGTCCGGTTCGGTGATGCCGCCGACGCCCTGCTGGCCGACGGCGACGTCGTGCTGCTCGAGGTGGGCCCGGAGCGCGTGCTCACCTCGGTGCTCGGCGCCCACCCCGCCGTCCGGGAGGGCCGGCACGTGGTCGTGCCGACGCTGCCGCGGCGCGGCGTGGCGCCGGCGGACGACCTGCGCAGCGCGCTGGCGGCGCTGGGTGCGCTGTGGACCGAGGGCCACCCGGTGGACTGGCCGGCGGTGCGGGACGGCGTCCCGCTGCGCCGCGTCCCGCTGCCCGGCTACCGCTACCAGCGCAGCCGGCACTGGATCGACGCGCGGCCGGAGACCGCCGCGCCGGCCGTCGTGGAGACTCCGGCCGGCATCGTGGAAGAGCTCCCGCCCGCGCCCGCCGCACCCTTCGCCACCCTGAGCTGGGTCGAGCAGGCCGCCACCGCCGGACCGGCGTACGGCGGCGTGCCCACCGTCGCGCTGCTGCCCGAGGACGACACGATCGCGTTGCCGCTGGTACTGGCCCTGCAGCAGGCCGGCCTGCGGATCGTCCCGGTACGCCCGGGCAACGAGTTCCGCGACGAGGGCGTCGAGTTCCGCGTCCGCCCGGGCCGGACCGCCGATCTCGAGCGGCTGCTGCGTACGCTCGCCGACCGCGGCCGGTCCCCGCGGCTGCTCGTGCACGCCTGGTCCGCGAAGGACTGGGAGGCTCCGTCCCCGGCCACCACCGGCGAACAGCTCGACCTGTCCTGCCACAGCCTCGTCGACCTGGTGCAGTGGGGCGCGCGGGCGGCCGGCACCGGGCCCGCGCCGGGGCTGATCGTGCTCACCTCTCGGTCGTTGGACGTCTCCGGCGGTGAGCCGGTCGACCCGGTCAAGGCGACCCTGCACGGGCTGGTACGGACGATGGCCCTCGAGGCGCCGGAACAGACCAGCCGGCTGATCGACGTCGGCACCGGGGTCACCGAGGACGAGCTCGTCGCCGAGCTGTGTGCCGTCGGCGGCGAGCCGGTCGTCGCGCTGCGCCGCGACCGGCGCTGGGTGCGGGCCGAGCGCCCGTACGCCCCGGTGGCTGGCCCGGAGCGGGTGCTGCGTCGCGACGGCGTGTACCTGATCACCGGTGGCCTGGGCGGGCTCGGCCTGGAGCTGGCCAAGGGGATCGCCCGCCTCGGGCTGCGGCCGCGGCTGGCCCTGGTGGGTCGCACCGACCCGGCCGCCGACGGCGAAGCGGGCGCCCGGGCCGGTACGGTCCGCGCCGCGCTGAGTGAGCTGGCCATGCTCGGTGCGGAGGTCCGCGTCTTCCCCGCCGACGTGGCCGACGCCCGGGCGATGCGTCGGGTCGCGGACACCGTGACGGCGCGGTTCGGCCCGGTCAACGGCGTCTTCCACCTCGCCGGCGTGCCCGGCGATGGCATGCTGCTGTTCCGGGACCGGGCCGCGATGGCCGAGGTGCTGCGGCCCAAGGTACTCGGCACCCTGGTGCTGGCGGAGGTGTTCGCCGGCCGCCCGGCGCTGGACTTCGTCGTCGCGTTCTCCAGCCGTGCCGCGGTGGACGGCCTCGTCGGCAGCGGCGACTACGCGGCGGCCAACGCCTTCCTGGACGCGTACGCGCCCACCAGCTCCCTCGCCCGGGGACGCGTCATCAGCGTCGGCTGGCCGTCGTGGTCCCGGGTCGGCATGGCCGCAGAGCCGCCGCAGCCGCCGCGTCGTCCCGGCGTGCGGTCTGCGGAGACCGTCCTGGCCGCCGAGGAGCAGCCGTTCCTCGACGAGCACCGGATCAACGGTGCCCCGGTCCTGCCCGGCACCGGCATCATCGACTTCGTGTACCGCTCGTTCCTGCAGGAGGTGCCGGAGCCGGAGCGGCCGGGCTCGGTGCGGCTGTCCGACGTCGTGCTGCGCACGCCGCTGGTATGCGCGCAGCCGCGCCGGGTGACGGTGGAGTTCGAGCCGCAGGAGCCGGGCTGGAGCTTCACGGTGCGCTCGGTGCCGGTGGCCGGCGGCACCGAGGTCACCCACGTCACCGGCGAGATCGGCACGGTGACCGTGGCGGCGCCCGAGGTGGACCTGACGGCCCTGCTCGCCCGGCTCACCGACCGGCAGGGCCCGGAGCGAACGAACGGGCCGAACCGGCTGTTCACGCTGGGCCCGCGCTGGCAGAACCTGGTGGAAATCGCCTCCCCGGCCGACGGTGGCGGGGACGAGAAGGTGGCCGTGGTCGAGCTGCCCGAGGCGTTCACCGACGACCTCGTCCACCACCCGCTGCACCCGTCCATCATGGATACCGCGCTGTCCTCGGCGCGGGACCCGCGGCGCGACGGGCTCAGCCTGCCGTTCATGTACCGGTCCCTCACCGTGCACGGCCCGCTGCCGCGGCGGGTGTACAGCCACATCGTGCGGCGCCCGGCGTCGGACCGGATGATCGTCGCGGATATCACGATCTGCGACCCGGACGGCCGGGTTGTCGTCGAGTGCGAGGGCTTCACGCTGCGCACGGTGCAGCGTGACTACCTCGGTGACCAGCCCGGGACCGCTGCGCCGGCCGCCCCGGCCGAGCCGCTCGCGCTGGCGCCGGGCAGCGGCATCGACCCCGAGGTGGGGGTGGAGCTGCTCGTCGGCCTGCTCCGGTCCCGCCCGGTGCGGCACGTGGCGGTCCGGCCGTTCCGGGACGGGCAGCCGGTGCCCCTCGCCGGGCCGGCCCTGGTGCCCGCTGTCGCATCCGCGCTCCCGGCTCCGGTCGCGGTGGTGCCTGCTCCGGCGCAGGCGTCGGCGGCTCCGGTCGCGCCGCAGCCTGCCGCGGAGACACCGACGGGCGACGACCCGGTCGTCGAGCGCACCCGGCGGTTGTGGGGCGCGGTACTGGGCACGACCGCGATCCGGACCTCCGACGACTTTTTCGACCTCGGTGGCAACTCGCTGGCCGCGATCGACCTGGTGACGTTGGTACGGAAGGAGTTCGGCGTGGAGCTCAACGTCGCGATGCTGTTCGACTACCCCACCCTGGGGGCGCTGTCCGACGCGTTGAGGGCCCAGGGCGTCACCTCGTGACCGTGCACCACCTGTCCCAAGCCGACGCGCGGCGGATCGCGGTACGCGCCCAGCTGCTCGACAGCCGGGTGCCGGCCGGGCTGGTGGAGCTGACCCGTGAGCTGACCCTGCTGCAGCTCGACCCGACCGCGTACGTCGCGCCCAGCGCGGACCTGGTGTTGTGGAGCCGGCTCGGTAACACGTACGAGCCGGCCCACCTGGTCGCCGCGCTGGAGCGACACGAGCTGATCGAACTGCGGGCGATGCTGCGTCCCGCGGAGGACATGAAGCTGTACCGCGCGGACATGGCGGCCTGGCCGGGCCGCGGCGAGCTGAGCTACTGGCTGCGGGCACAGCGCGACTGGGTGGCGGCGAACGACGCCTGCCGCCGGGACATCCTGCGCCGGCTGGAGGAGTCGGGGCCGCTGCCGTCCCGGGAACTGCCCGACAGTTGCGTGCAGCCGTGGGGCTCGTCGGGCTGGACGAACCGCCGCAACGTGGCGCAGTTGCTGGACTTCATGGTCCGGCGTGGCGAGGTGGCAGTGGCCGGGCGGCGCGGCCGGGACCGGTTGTGGGACCTGGCACACCGGGTCTACCCGGACGAACCGGCCGTGCCCGCCGGGGAGGCCGCACGTATCCGCAACGAACGGCGGCTGCGGGCGCTCGGCATCGGCCGCCCGCGCGGCCCGGAGTGCCCGGTCGAGCCGATCGAGGTGGGCGACGTCGGCGAACCGGCCACGGTGGCGGGACTGCGGCGCAAGTGGCGCGTCGACCCGGCCGCGGTCGAGGCGCTCGGCCGGCCGTTCACCGGGCGCGCGGCACTGCTGTCCCCGTTCGACCGGCTGTTGCACGACCGGCAGCGCACGACGGAGCTGTTCGGCTTCGACTACCAGCTGGAGATCTACCGGCCGGCTGCCAAGCGCCGCTGGGGCTACTACACGCTGCCGATCCTGTACGACGACCGGCTGATCGGAAAGCTGGACGCCCACGCGGACCGTAAGGAGGGCGTGTTCCGGGTGTCGGCCGTCCACCGTGACACCGACTTCACCGCGCCAATGGCCGACGCGGTCGACCAGCAGATCCGCGACCTCGGCGACTGGCTCGAGCTCAAGCCGCTGCTGCCGTAGCCGCTAGGGTCTGACCGCGATCAGCCGCAGCTCGGCGGTGTACCGATTGCCGGCGGTGTCGCGCAGCCACAGCATGTCCAGGTCGGGCAGCATCTCGGTGACGGTCACCTCGCCGGCGCCCGCCTCCGCGGTCCGCCGGATCACCTTGGCGAGCAGGTTGACCAGCGGGAGGCTGCGGAAGTCAACGGCCATCGGCTTGCGCTCGACGGGCACCCGGACGAAGGCGCGCTCCGGCAGCCCGGTGGTGGCCCGCCAGCGCCGGGCGGCCGCGTACCGCTGGCTCTCGTCCCGCAGGAACGCCCACGCCTGCTCGCCGGCGTCGAAGGTCCGCGCGGCGCGGCCGAGAACCAGGCTGTCGATGCTGACGCGCGGCCGCCGTGCGGCGCGCGCGAACGGCCGGAAGGCGTCGGAGGCGAGCGCGGACAGCGGGTCACCGAGCGCCTCGAGGAAGGAGTACGTCGCGCCGGTCGTGCGATGGCGCACCAGCAGCGCCGAGTCGCCGGGCACCACGTCGAGGTCGAGCACCCCGATCGCGGTGGCACCGGGCGGCGGGACCAGCGACTCGGCACCCAGGCACAGGTAGGTGTAGCCGGGCAGCATCGTCTCGTCGGCCGCGGACATCCGGGTGGTGGTCAACGGCGAGTCGGTGCCGGGGATGAGGACGAGACGGTCACCGGACTCCATCGCCTCGACCGCCGCACGTACCCGCTCCGGTTCCGGATGCTGCTGCAGCCACATCTTGTAGCCCAGCGTGTTGGTGGTGCAGTGCACCTCGCCCAGGACGAAGTCCACGTCGCCGGCGACGAGCGCCGCGGTATCGGCAGCGACGACCATGATGTCGGGGGAGTGGTACCGGGCGCCGCTCCAGCGCGGGCGGGAGCGCGGGAACTCCTGCGCCACCAGGCCGGCGATGGCCGCGGCGGTCGTCCGGTGCTCCGGCTGGGCACCGTCGGCCGGTACGCCGAGCACCCGCGCCCAGCGCCGCTGGAAGTCCGCCACCACGCCTTCGACCAGCTGCGAGCGGGCCGCGCCGGTGTTGCCGCCCAGTTCCGGCAGCAATGACGTCAGCATCTTCAGCAGCGGCACGCCCCGCCCGGCGGGCTCGCGTTCGAGCAGCTCCCGGGCCGCCTTCTCCACCTCGTCGGCGATCGCGTTGGCCAGCCACGCGGCGCTGTCCAGGACCAGGCCCAGCGGCTCGGCGAGGCGGTCGAGCGCGGCCTGTCCGACGCGTACGTCGGCCGCACGTACGGTGTCCTCGTAGACCAGCGTCCGTGCGGCGTACACGCCGCTGGCGCGACGGGTGGCCGGCACCCCGGTGGTGCGCTCGAACGTCGTGGCGAGCGCCCGGCCGGCCTCGGCGAGCCGGGTGGGCGCACCGGCCGCCGCGGCGACCGCGTCCCGCGCCTGGACGAGCTCCCGCAGCGACGCGTGCGCCTGGTCCCGCGCCGCCGGGTCGCCGATCGTGTCGAGGCGTTGCGCCAGCTCCAGCTCCGGCCAGGTGACGATCGGGCCGCGCAGATCCATCCGTACGACGCCGTGCCGGCGCAGCTCCAGCAGCGCGCCCAGCACCGCCGGATCGGGCGGATCGCCGGCCAGGTCCCGGACGGTCCGTTCGCCGTCGCACCGCTGCAGCACCCGCAGCACGCGCGGGGACAGCTTGACCGGCTTGCGGAACGGCAGCCGAACCACCGCCCCGGCCACGCTTGCGGACGGCTCCCGCTGCGGCCGCAGCCACGGGAACACCTCCGGGCGGGCCGCGATCGCGTCGGCGAGGGCGTCGACGGCCCAGTTCTCGAAGTAGGTGGTCCGTCGGCCCAGTAGCTGCGGGCCCGGCCGTACGTCGACGCCGCCCGCGCCGGTGCCGAGCCGCGCCCAGCACACCGGGCCGAAGAACCCGATCGTGTCGTTCTTGAGGCAGTACCGCTGCAGATAGCTGGCAATGGTGAGCTCGTGGTTGCGGCCGCGGACGTTGCGCGGCTCGCCGGCCGCGGCCTTGTCCAGGCAGTCCGGCACCAGAACGGGGTTCTGCCAGGTGACCGCCTCGCGGAACAGGTCGTCCGAGGCGGTACGGCGGATCGCCGCGCTCAGCCGCCCGGTGGCGTCCGCGAACGCCTGCGGGTACTCGTCGTCCGCCCGGTCCGCCGCGGCGGCCAGCGCGTCGTCGCAGATCTCCAGCACCCCGTCGGCGGGGAACCCGGCACCCCGCAGGGCCGCGTCGCGCCACAGCACCCAGCCGGTGCCGCCCAGCGCCGTCGTCAGGTCCGCCGCCGGCTGGCCGTGCGGATCAGCCGGGGCCGGGTCCGGAAGCGGGGCCGGAGTCGGATCGTTCGATCTCATTGAGCAGTGCCTCCAGATCGTGGGCGCCCTCCACCTGTCGGCGGACGATGAGCTGAGCCAGGCCGTCGACGGTCGGTGCCTCGAAGATGTCGCGCAGCGACACCTCCGTGCCGAAGCTCTCCCGGATCCGGGTCGCCAGCTGGGTGGCGAGCAGCGAGAACCCGCCGAGCTCGAAGAATGTGTCGAAGACGCCGACGCGCTCGGCCTTGAGCAGTTCCTGCAGGATGCCGGCCAGGTCCGCTTCCAGCGGGGTGCGCGGTGCGACGTACGTCTCCGCGGCGCTCTCCGTGTCGCTGGGCAGCGCGTCCCAGTCGTAGTCGCCCGCCGGCGTCAGCGGCAGCGCGTCCAGGGTGTGCAGCACGGCCGGGACCAGGTGCTCGGGCAGCCGCAGCGACAGCGCCCGGCGTACCGCGGCGGAGTCCGGGCCGAGCTCCGCGCCGACGATGTAGCCCGCCAGTACCGGCTCGCCGTCGTCGTCGATGAGCTCGGTGACCAGCGCGTCGCGCACCTGCGGCAGGTCGAGCAGGGCGGCCGTCGTCTCGGCCGGATCCGCCGAGGGGTCCGTGCCGGCGAGACCGGCGAACTCCAGTGTTCCGTCCGGCCATCGGCGGGCCAGGTCGCCGGTCCGGTACGAGCCCAGGCACATCTCACCGATCTCGCCGAGGCCGGCCACCCGGTCGCGGGCGTTCAGCAGCAGCAGGTCGGTGCCCGCCGTGCCGAGCGGCAGCCGCAGCGGCGCGTCGTCGGCGGCCCAGTCGTCCGGCACCGCGTACACCGCGCGCGGGCGGCCGGTCTGGTCGGTGCGGTACGTGCCGACGCAGCGCGCGCCCGGGGCGACCTGCCGCAGCGCCTCGACGTCGTGCCCGAGCAGCCCGCCGGCATTGTCCACGAAGGCGTACCGCAGCGCGGGCAGGTGTCCCTGCGGTGCGTGCGCCGTCAGGGCGCGGACAACCGGCGTGGTGGTGAACACGACGGTGGCGCCGCTGTCGCGCAACCAGCCGGCCAGGTTCGGCCCGGCGGCGAGGTCGGGTGCCTCGACCAGCAGCGCCGCCCCGGCAGACAGTGCGCTGCACAGTGCCGACACCCAGTGGCCGGGTGCGCCGGACAGCACCGCGAACCGGTCGTCGGCCCGCAGGTCGACGGCGCTCGCCGCCCAGTCGTCGCCGGGTGCCCAGTCGTCGCCGGGGGCCGGTGCGCTGTCCGCGGTGCCCGCGCCGGCCGGAGCCGGATCCGCGGACACCAGCGCGTCCAGGTCGTCCAGCACGGCGGACACGCCCAGGAACTCGGGGGCGACCGGGTCGTCCGGTTCCAGCACCGACGTGGTCAGCCCGGCCTGCAGGCAGCCCAGGACGGCGGCCACGAACACCGCGTCCGGGCGTCGCGTGATGCCGAGGTGTACCGGGCGTCCCGCGTACCGGTCACCGACGACCCGGGCCACCCGGCCGGCCGCATCGGCGAGCCACCGGTAGTCGTGGGCGCCGGCGGCGTCGAGCACCGCCACGCGGCCGGGCTGCTGGGCGTACCGGTTGACCGCCGTGACGACGGCCGGTGCCGTGCCTTCGCGGTCGGCCGCACCGGATTCCGCCGGTACGTCGGACATCGTGGTCATGAGCTCTCCCGCAGGCAGGGGCGTGGCATGGCGCGGTCGTTCATCCGGCGGCGGGCGTGCGCCGCTTGACCGGGGTGCACGGCAGCGTCGCGAAGCCGCGCTGGTGGGCGGAGTGCACCCGCTGGGCGGTCGCCATGTCCAGGTCGTACTCGGCGATGTCCTTGGCGACCTCCTCGAGGATGATGGAGATCTCCAGCGTCGCGAGGGCCCCGCCGAGGCAGTGGTGCGGACCGGCGCCGAAGCTGAGCATCTTGCGCGTGTTTCGGTCGATGTCGTACCGGTCCGGGTCGTCGAACACCCGGTGGTCACGGTTGCCGGAGGCGTGCAGCAGCACGACACGGGACCCGGCCGAGATCGGGGTGCCGTGCAGCTCGATGTCGCGGGTGACCGTCCGCGAGGTCATCTGGCTCGAGGAGTCGAAGCGCAACGTCTCGTTGGTCCAGTCGGCGAACCGGCCGCCGAGCCCGGCCCGCTGCACGTCCGGCAGCCGCCACCCGTGGTACCAGGCGTTGCCGATCAGCTTGCCGGTCGACTCGTTGCCGCCGCTGACGATCAGGAACAGGAAGGCGACGATCTCCGAGTCGGTGAGCCGGATGCCGTCGACATCCGCCTGGGTCAGGATCGAGGTGAGGTTGTCGCCCGGGTGGCGGCGGAGGTCCGCGACCAGGTGGACGTAGTAAGTGGCCAGCCGGAACGCTGCGGCCAGGGTCTCCGACGACCGCTCGTCGGACTCGTCCTCCCGGCGGGTGAGCAGGTCCGTGTCGAAGCGGATGGTGTCCCAGTCCGCCTCCGGGATGCCCAGCATCTCGCACACCACGTCGTTGGGCACGGCCGCGGCGAAGTCCCGCGCGAAGTCGAACGTGTCCTGCTCCAGCAGCGGATCCAGGCGCCGCCGGGTCAACTCCCGGATGCGCGCCTCCTGCTGGGCGACGCTGCGCGGCGCGAACCGCTTCTGCACCAGCCCACGCACCTTGGTGTGGTCGGGCGGGTCCAGGGCGAGGAAGAACACGTTCTTGTACGCCTGCGGCCCCCACAGCGAGCTCTCCAGCGAGATGCCGTTGCGGTTGGTGAAGGTGCCCGGGTCACGCAGCGCGCTGAGCACGTCGGCGTGCCGGGACAGGGCGTAGAAGTCGCGTTCCTCGTTGCGGTACACGGGAGCTTTCTCCCGCATCCACGCGTAGATCGGGTACGGATCCTCCTGGATCTCGTACGAGAAGGGGTCGTACGTGACGGCGGGAGCGTCCGCCTCCACAACAACGTTGTCTGTCTGCACCGATGTACTCCCGTGCCGCAGGTGCACCGTCCACGCCGACCCGTACCGGGCGCGCCGGCCTCCGATGGCAGTCATGCTGACACGGGTAGCGTCCGCCGTCGTGTCGCCGGAACCGGCGACCGCCGGCCCGTCGCTGATTCACGTGACTGCACCGGGCGGGCCGCGCTTTCTACCGTCGGCACGGAGCGCGGACACGTGAGGAGCCAGCCATGAACCCATTCGACGACCCCGACGGAACGTTCCTGGTCCTGGTCAACGACGAGGAACAGCATTCGCTGTGGCCGGCCGGGATCACGGTCCCGTCCGGGTGGCGGTCCGTCTTCGGCGAGGACGGCCGGCAGGCGTGCCTGGACTACGTCGAGGAGCACTGGACCGATTTGCGCCCACTGACGGCGCGGTGACCACCACCGGTGTCACGCTGCGGGGCGCCGCGTGGCTGAAGCGGTACGGCAGCGGCGCCCCGCCCACGGCCCGGCTGCTCTGCTTCCACCACGCCGGCGGCTCGGCCGGGATGTACCGTGGTTGGTCGCAGCTGCTGCCCCCGTCGATCGAACCGGTCGCGGTGCAGCTGCCGGGGCGCGCGGAACGGTTGCGTGAGCGGCCGTACTCGGCGATGGCCCCCCTGGTGGAGGCGCTGGCCGAGGTGGTCGCGCCGCTGCTGGACATGCCGTACGCCTGCTACGGCCTGAGTATGGGCGCCAAGGTGTGCTGGGCGCTGACCCACCGGCTGCGCGACGAGGGCCGGCCGATGCCGCTGGCCCTATACCTGGCCAGCGCAGCCGCACCCGGCCTGCCCGAGGGCCGCGTCGACTGGAATGTGCCCGACGAGGTGCTGGTGGAGTACCTACGCACCATGGGCGGGACGACGCCGGAGATTTTCGCACACCCGCAGTTGCTGGCGTCGCTGCTGCCGACCCTGCGGGCGGACCTCACGCTGGTGGACTCGTTCCACTTCGAACCGGCGACGCCGGTCGCGGTGCCGATCCGGGCGTTCGCCGGCGCCGACGACATCGAGGGCGGCCCCGAGCGGATGCGCGGCTGGGGGCGGCAGACCACCGCCGGGTTCACGCTGGAGGCGGTGCCGGGCGGCCACTTCTTCGACGCCGACGGTGAGCGGCGGTTGACCCAGGTGATCGCGGAGGACGTCGCACGGGCGCTCGGTTGAGCCCTCGTGACTTGAGGAAAGGGAGCAGCGTGGACATCACCGTGGCGGAACTCGAGGAGTGGATGCGGCGGTACTACCACGCCGTGGATCACGACATCGGCAGCAGCGGGGTACGCGACCTGTCGATGTCGGAGCTCCTCACGCTGTGTGACGCCGACCTGTCCGGGTTGACCGGCATGATGCTGCGCGACAGCGAGAGCTTCGGCGGCCACCGGTTGCGGGCCGCACTCGCCGATCGGTGGACCGGCGGCGATGTCGCACCGGTGATGGTGACCCACGGCTCCAGCGAGGCCATCTACCTGGTGATGCATCTGCTGCTGGAACCAGGCGACGAACTGGTGGTGGTGGATCCGGCGTACCAGCAGCTGTACGACATCGCGGCCTGGCGCGGCTGCCGGGTCACCCGCTGGCCGCTGCGGGCCCGCGACGGCTTCCGCCCGGACCTGGACCACCTGCGCCAGCTGGCCCGCAGCCGGCCGCGGATGATCGTGGTGAACTTCCCGCACAACCCGACCGGGGTGAGCATCACCGCGGCCGAGCAGGCGGAGATCGTCGCCATCGCCGCCGAAGCGGGTGCCTGGCTGGTGTGGGACAACGCGTTCGGCGAGATGACCTACACGGCGCCCCCGCTGCCGCTGCCGCTGAGCCAGTACGAGCGCACTGTCTGCTTCGGCACGCTCTCCAAGAGTTACGGCCTGGCCGGCCTGCGGGTGGGCTGGTGCCTCGCGCCGCCGCCACTGCTGAGCCGGATGGCGGTGCTGCGCGACTACATCGCGCTGTACGTGTCGCCGGTGCTCGAGCACTTCGCGGAGATGGCGGTGCGCAACGCGGACCGGATCGTGGGTTTGCAGCGCGAGCACGCCGGGCGTAACCGGCAGACCCTGCTCGACTGGGCCGGCACGCTGCCCGGCCTGGTCCGGGTGACCCCACCGGACGGCGGGGTGGCCACCTTCGTCGAGTTCCCCGAGGTGCCCGACGTGCGGGCGATGTGCCAGGAACTGGCCGAGCGGCACCGGGTGCTGCTGGTGCCGGGCGACTGCTTCGGTGATGCCTTCGGCGGCTACGCCCGGCTCGGCTACGGCGGCACCGCCGCGGAGTTGGCAGCGGGTCTTTCCGCGGTGGAACAGTTGGTGCGCGAGAACGCCGACGGCCAGGCGGCCGCAGCCGGCTGACCGCCCCGGTACGGATAAACAGGAAGACCCCGGCCGCGCGCGGCCGGGGTCTTCCTGCTTCGCGGTCAGAGCACGTCGCCGAAGGCCACCAGCTCCGAGGTGGTCAGGTTGAGCCGGTCGTTGGAGATCATCAGGCGGCCGGAGAGCAGGTCGCGCAGCTGCCGGCTGACCGAGAAGTCGCCGGTCTCCGAGTAGCCCGCCATCCCGCACACCTCGAGCGCCATCATGGCCACGCCCACCGAGTCCGTGGAGACCTGCATCTTCAGCGCGTTGGCGCGGATGTTCAGATCCGCGGCGCCGGGGTCACGGTCGTACGACGTGGCGAACTGCCGGACGGCATCGGTCATCGTGCGCAGGCGGGCGTACATCCAGCCCAGCTGCGGGTTCGGTGCCGCGGTGCCACCGCGCAGCTTGATCTGGACGAACCGTATCGACCGGCGCAGCGCGTCCTCGGCGATGCCGCACCACACCGCGGACCACAGCGCGTGCGACAGCGGCACCATGCACCCGGCCGCGATCTCGCTGAACGGCTGGGGGAGCACCTGCCAGGCGGGCACCCGCGCGGTGAGCTCCTGCGGCCCGCTGCACGTACCCCGCATGCCGAGGGTGTCCCAACCGCCGGTCGGCCGCAGCTGCGCCTGCCGGGCGGTGACCAGCACCAGCACCTGGTCGCCGGCGGCCGCGTCCGGCTCACGTCGGGCGGTGACGAGCAGACTGTCGGCGGCCTCGCCGTACGAGACGGTGGGCGCGCTCTTGGTCAGCTGGACCCCGCCGCCGCCCACCGGCAGGACCGCCGCCCGGCTGGTACGCAGGCTCCCGCCGACGCCCTTCTCCGAGGTCACCGAGCCGATCAGCAGTTGCTCCCGGGCGGCCTGGGCGAGGTATTCGGCGAGCCGCGGCTCCTGTCGTGCGCTGGGCACCATGCAGACCACCTGGATCTGGTGCATCGCCCAGATCATCGCGGTCGATCCGCACAGGTTGCCCAGCCGCAGTGCGATCTCGCCGAGCTCGGCGGTGGTGAACCCGTGTCCGCCGTACTCCCGCGGGATGCCCGCCGACAGCAGGCCGGCCTGGCGCAGCGCGGCAAGGCTCTGCTCCGGGAAGGCGGCCGCGCGGTCGGCCTTCGGGGCCTGCTCGAGCAGCGTGGGCGCGATCTGGTCGACGGCGGCGAGCGCCGCTGCGAGGTCCAGCACCGGTCCGGCCTCGCTCTGCCGGACGGCCCGGCGGCCGATCACGACGCCGCCTGGTCGACGGGCCGGCGCAGGGTGCTGCGCTGCTCGACGGCCGCCGCCACGACGTCCGGGAACTGCTGGTGGAAGTAGTGGTCGCCACCGGGCACGGTGACCAGGTCGATCTCGTCGGTGAACCGGCGCCAGGCGCGGTACCGCCGATGCGGGCGCGGGGTCATCGGGTCATTCGTGCCGGCCAGGACGGTGATGGGGGCGGCCAGCGGGGTCACCTCGCCGCGCCCGGGCCAGCGTTGGGTGAAGTATCGGGCAGCCGTACTGACGTCGTGCCGGAACGCGCGCATGATGAAGGTCAACTCCTCGTCTCCGATGTCTCCGTCGAAGCCGCCGATTGACTTGAGGTAGAGCATCTCGGCCCGGTTGCGCCGGGGACCGCCGTCCTCGGTGGTGCCGACGGTCATCGGCCCGACCCGCAGCACGCCACGCTCCACCAGGGCGGACAGGCTGTTGAGCACCATCCGGCTGAGCGGGCCGGGCTGGTAGAACGGGTACGCACCGCCGAGGTAGAGCCGCTCCACCGGGCGGCCAGCCGCCTCCAACCGGCGGACCAGCTCGACCGCGAGCCCCACGCCGGCGCAATGGCCGTAGACCGAGAGCGGTCCCTGCACGGTGCGCAGCAACTCGTCGGCGGCCTCCTGCGCCACCTCCTCCAGCGGGCGCAGCGCGGTGTCGCCGCCGAGCTCGTGCCCGGGCGGTGAGACGGCGACCAGTGCCATACCGTCCGGCAGGGCGCGGGCCAGCTGCTGGTACGTGATCGCGCTGCCGCCGCCGAACGGCACACACACGAGGGTGTGCGCGGCCGGTTCGGGGTCGGTCATCCGCAGCAGCAGGCGCGGGCCCGCCTGCTGGTCCAGGGCGGCGGCCAGCCCCCGGACGGTGGGGTTCGCGCCGAGCATCCCGACCGTGGCGCCCTCCAGCTGGCGGATCGCGCGTACCGCGTCGTACGAGTTGCCGCCGAGCGCGAAGAAGTCGCCGGTGGCGTCCACCTCCGCGAGCCCGAGGATCTCGGCGAACGTCGCGGCGACCGCCTTCTCGGTGGGCGTGCGCGGCCGGTCGGCGGCCAGGACCGGCGCGGCCGTGGTGGACGGGTCGGGCAGCGCCGCGCGGTCCAGCTTGCCGTTGTGGCTCAGCGGCATGGCCGGCAGCACGGTGACGCTCGCCGGGACCATGTAACCGGGCAGTTCCCGCTGCAGGTGGTCGCGCAGCGCCTGCTGGTCCACGGCGCGCCCGTCATCCGCCGTCACGTACGCGGCGAGCTGGCGCCCGTCGGCCCGGTCGCGGACCACGACCGCCGCGTCCCGGACCTCCGGGTGCGCGGCGAGCAGCTGCTCGATCTCGCCCAGCTCGATGCGGTAGCCGTTGATCTTTACCTGGTGGTCGAGCCGGCCCAGGTACTCCAGGGTGCCGTCCGGCAGCCGGCGGACCCGGTCGCCGGTCCGGTAGAGCCGGCCGCCCGGACCGGCCAGCGGGTGGGCGACGAAGCTCGCGGCGGTGAGACCGGGCCGGCCGAGGTAGCCGTCGGCCAGCTGGATGCCGCCGAGATACAGCTCGCCCGGCACCAGCTCCGGGGCCGGCAGCAGACGCTCGTCCAGCACGACGGCGGTGGTGTTGGCGATCGGGTCACCGATCGGCACGACGCCCGGCTGCGCCGGACGGGAACAGTCCCACCAGGTGACGTCCACCGCGGCCTCGGTGGGCCCGTACAGGTTGTGCAGGGGTACGCCGGACAGCTGTCGCTGGAAGCGGTCGACCGTCGCGGCGGGCAACGCCTCGCCGCTGCACACCACCTGGCGCAGGTCCGGCAGGTCCGTGGCGGTCGGCTCGTCCAGGAACAGCGAGAGCATCGACGGCACGAAGTGGGCCGTGGTGACCCCCTGCCGGGCGATCGTCCGGGCCAGGTACGCGGCGTCCTGGTGCCCGCCGGGCCGGGCCAGCACGATGGCGGCCCCGGTGATCAGCGGCCAGAAGAACTCCCACACGGAGACGTCGAATCCGAACGGGGTCTTCTGCAGCACCCGGTCGGCGGGAGTGAGCGCGAACGTCTCCTGCATCCACAACAGGCGGTTGACGATCGCCCGGTGGCTGACCAGCACGCCCTTGGGGCGCCCGGTCGAGCCGGACGTGTAGATGACGTAGGCGGCGTCGGACGGGTTGCCCCGCTGCGGTGGTCGCCCGTCGCCCACCATGTCCTCGGCGGTCAGGACCAGCTGGGCGCCCGCGTCCCGGGCCGCCTGCGCGGTCTCCGGCTGTGCCACGACCACCTCGGCGCCGGCGTCACGCAGCATGAAGGCGAGCCGCCCGGCGGGCAGCGACGGGTCGAGCGGCAGGTACGCGGCACCGGCGTACAGGGTGCCGAGCAGGCCGGTGACCATGTCGACGGAACGCTCGGCGCACACGCCGACGACGTCCCCGGGACGCACACCGGACGCGGCCAGCGTCGCGGCGACCCGGTGGGCGGCGGCGGCGAGCTCGTCGTAGCGCACGGTCGCCCCGTCGGTGATCAGGGCCGGTTCGCCGGGTGTCGCCCGGGCCTGCCGGTCGAGCAGCTCGGTCAGCGTGCACCCGGCGTCCGGATAGTCGCGTACCGGGCCGCGGCCCACGGCATCCCCACCGGCTGCGGTGTCCGGCTGGGCGGCGGCCGCCAGTTCGCCGACGCGCTGTGCGTCACCCATTGCGGCCAGTACCCGCCCGAAGCTCTCCAGGATCTCCTCGGCGGCGCCGGGCGCGAACCGGTCGCGGTGGAAGCGCACGCGGACGGTGAAGCGCGGCTCCGGCGTGGCGACCAGCACGAGCGGCTCACTGGTCTTCTCCACCGCGTCGAGCGGCCGGAACGACAGCCGCTGCGCCAGATCGCCCATCTGCAGCGACATCGAGTAGTTGTCGAAGATGACCAGGCTGTGGAACAGCGGTGCGGAGCCCGGGGCGCCGATCCACTGCTTGATCTCGGCGAGCGGGCTGTACTCGTACCGGCGGATCGCGGTGTAGCGGTTCTGCACGTCGCGCAGCCAGTCACCCACTGCGCCGTCGCGCGGGACCGCCACCTGTACCGGCAGGGTGTTGGTGAAAAGACCCATCATCTGCGCGACGCCGGGCAGTTCCGGAGGCCGGCAGGAACTGGTGACCCCGAAGGTCACCGCGTCCCCGCCGCCGTAGCTCTGCAGGATGAGCGCCCAGGCGGCCTGCAGCATCGTGTTGAGCGTGACGCCGTGGCGGGCGGCTGCCGCGCGCAGTCCCACCTGGACGGTGTCCAGCAGGTCGATCACCCGCTCGTCGACGGTGACGCCGGGGCGGCGGGGATCCGGCGGCAGCAGCGGTGCCAGCTCGCCGGTGCCGGCCCGGCCGGGCAGCGTGCGCGCCCAGAAGTCCCGCGCCGCCGCGATGTCCTGCTTCTGCAGCCAGGCGATGTACTCGCGGTAGGGCGGCGCGGCGGCGGGTGGTGGTGTGCCCAACGTGCGGCTCAGGTACCGCTGCAGCACGTCCCGCATGAAGATCGGTACGGACCAGCCGTCGAGCAGCAGCAAGTGATGCGTCCACACCAGGACGAAGTTCTCGTCGCCCAGCTGGACCAGGTGCAGCCGCTGCAGCGGCGGCACCGCCGGGTCGAAACCGGCGGCGAGGTCATCGGCGAGCAGTTGGTCCAGGCGCTGCTGCTGGTCGGCAGTGCCGGACCAGTCGACCCGGGTAACCGCCGGTGGTGCGTCCCGGTGCACGACCTGCAGCGGCTTGTCCAGTCCCTCCCAGTGGAACGTGGTGCGTAGCGCGGTATGCGCACGGACCGTGTCCTCGCACGCCGCCACCAGCGCGTTGACGTCCAGGCGCCCCTCGATTCCGAAGCTGCGCTGGTTCACGTAGACGTCGGTGTCGGCGTCGTACAGGCTGTGGAAGAGGATGCCCTGCTGCAGCGGAGACAGCTCGTAGATGTCTTCGACGTCGGCGGCGGCCATCGTGACTCCCTTGCTCCGCGATCGGGGGCCGATCGACCCGTCGAGCGCGTGACTCTCCGTCGGCTCCGCGCGCGGGGTCCGGCTGTCTGGCAGCGACGGTACCGACTGTGACATGCCCCGTTGCGTCCCGTGAAGGAGTGACGGGTACGGGGCCTACCGCTGAAAACACTTCGGAGCCGGTGCCGACCTGCGGAGGACGGCACCGGCTCGTACGGGTGTTCCTCGAACGTCCGTCATGGAGTGGAGACGGTCTTCTCCACCTCGCGCTCGGCCTGGCTCTCGTGCGGCTCCGGGGCGGCGGCCTGCGCGGCCGGGGGCAGTTGCTCACCGCTGGCGGCCGGCGGCTCGATCAGCCGCTTCGGGCGGCGCATGCGCTCGTACTCCAGGTAGCCCTCGACGATCAGGATGGAGATCAGCAGGCCGAGCCAGTTGACGTTGGATTCCTTGACCTGGAGGTAGATGTCCAGGTTGCCGTTCAGCCGGGAGTGGTACTGCGTGGAGACGAGCAGCTGCACGAACGGGTCGATGGCAATCACCACCAGCACCGAGCAGGTCAGTGCGTAACTACGGAACATCCAGCGGCGGTGCTCGGCGATCCGGCCCTGCCGGCGCAACGCGAGACCGAACAGGGTGACGCCCAGCCACAGCAGGGAGAGGGCGACCTGGGAGAACGCGGTGGCGACGCTGAACGGGTAGAACGCCGTGACGAGCAGCGCGAGGACGGTGGCGGGGACGACACCGGCGAAGACGTAGACCCGGCCGACCGTGCGGTGCACTCGTGGGTGCCGGGTGCGCAGGCCCCGCCACACCTGCAGGACTCCGGCGACCAGCGCGATCGACGCACCGGCGATGTGGCTCAGCAGCATCCAGTAGTACAGCGGATGTTCCTCGGGTGAGAGCTCGATGTTGGCCCTCTCACGGGCCTGGCTGCCCAGGTTGGGATCGAATTGACCCCAGCGGGACCAGGTGATGCTGAGCGACACGAGGATGCAGAAGGCGACGATTCCGAGGAAGACGTAGCGCCGGCGCCGCGGGCGGCCCGGTCGGTCGGCCTGGACCGCTAGATTCTCCCTCTCCTCGCCCCTCGGCGGCGAGTCGCCCGACGAACGATCCTTGACGTGTTCCATGGCATCACCGTGGTCTGCGCATGCAGGATAGGCCCGTCCTCTCTTTACGGGACGTTGGCGGGGCCCCAGCTGGGCGTTAGCTTCGGTCGGTGATCAACCCCCAGACGGGGCACCCGCAGCCCAGGGGTTGCGAGACCACCACGGCCCGAGGAGTCGTCATGCAGAAGACGTTGGCGGTGAACCGCTTGCTCGGCATCGAATCGCGCTTCTGGGGGAGGGCCGCCGCGATCGCCTGCGCCATCCTGGTCAACTGGGCCATCCGGACCCTCGGATGGCTGGCGGGCGCCGACTTCGTGGTCATCGACCACGGTGGGATCACCTATGTGACGTACACCGTCCTGGCCGTCTTCACCACCGCCGTCTCCGTGCTGGGCTGGGTCATCCTCGCCGTGCTGGAGCGGATCACCCGGTTCGCCAAAACCATCTGGACGACCGGCGCTTGCTTTCTGCTCGCGCTCTCCGGCGTGCCCATCGTCGTGTTCGCGAACGCCAACCTGTTCACCAAGATTTGCCTTGCCATCATCAATATAGCCACCGCCGTCGTCGTCGTGTCCGCCATGCGCAGTACCACCCTGCAGCGGCGGGTCAGGACCCCGAGCGCGGCCTGAGCGACCCCACGTGAAGTGGGCCAGGTCCTCTCGTCGAGTGCCTTCACCGCACAGCAGGTCATAACTTGCCCCCGCTTCTCGAAGTACGAGTCGGTGTCGGTCCCGCGCCCGGTGCCTGTGCCTGTCATGGAGTGGAGACGGTGCTCTCCACCTCGCGCTCGGCCTGGCTCTCGTGCGGCTCCGGGGCGGCGGCCTGCGCGGCCGGGGGCAGTTGCTCACCGCTGACGGCCGGCGGCTCGATCAGCCGCTTCGGGCGGCGCATGCGCTCGTACTCCAGGTAGCCCTCGACGACCAGGATGACGATCAGCAGGCCGACCCAGTTCTCGTTGGAGTCCTTGATCTGGAAGTAGATGTCCAGGTTGCTGTCCAGCCGGGAGTGGTACTGCGTGGAGACGAGCAGCTGCACGAACGGGTCGATGGCCAGCTCCACCAGCACCGTGCAGGTCAGTGCGTAACTACGGAACATCCAGCGGCGGTGCTCGGCGATCCGGCCCTGCCGGCGCAACGCGAAGCCGAAGAGGGTGACGCCCAGCCACAGCAGGGAGAGGGCGACCTGGGAGATCGCGGTGGCGACGCTGAACGGGTAGAACGCCTCGACGAGCAGCGCGAAGCTGGTGGCGGGGATGACGCCGGCGAAGACGTAGACCCGGCCGACCGTGCGGTGCACTCGTGGGTGCCGGGTGCGCAGGCCCCGCCACAGCTGGAGGACTCCGGCGGCCAGCGCGATCGACGCACCGATGATGTGGCCCAGCAGCATCCAGAAGTACAGCGGATGCTCCTGGGGTGAGAGCACGATCTTGGCCTTCTCACGGGCCTGGCTGCCCATGTTGGGATCGAATTGACCCCAGCGGGACCAGGCGATGCTGAGTGCCGCGAGGACGCAGAGGGCGATGAATCCGAGGAAGATGTTGCGCCGGCGCCGTTGGCGGCCCGGCCGCTCGGCCTGGACCGCAAGATTCTCCCATTCCTCGTCGCCTGACGAGGGTTCCTTAACGTATTCCATGGCATCACCGTGGTCCGCACACCCGGGATAGGCCCGTCCTCTCTTTACGGGACGTTGGCGGGCCCCGGCTGGGCGTTAGCTTCGGTCGATGATTGACCCCCGGACGGGGCAGCTGCAGCCGAGGGTTGCGAGACCACCACGGCCCGAGGAGTCGTCATGCAGAAGACGTTGGCGGTGAACCGCTTGCTCGGCATCGAATCGCGCTTCTGGGCGAGGGCCGCCGCGATCGCCTGCGCCATCCTGGTCAACTGGGTCATCCGGACCATCGGATGGCTGGCGGGCGCCTGTTGTCTGCTCGCGCTCTCCGGCGTGCCCGTCGTGTTCGCGGACGCCAATCTGTCCACCAAGATATTCCTTGCCATCATCAACACGGCCACCGCCGTCATCGTCGTGTCCGCCATGCGCAGCACCACCCTGCAGCGGCGGGTCAGGACCCCGAGCGCGGCCTGAGCGACATATGGCACCGCACGAGACACCCGAGGCTGACCAGTCTGCGGCCCGTCCCCTGTTGACCCACACCTGGGTGCGGGGCGCCCGCGCCACCGAGGTCCGGCACCGGCGGGTGCTGATGTGGCGAGCCCCGGCTGAGGGCCCCGGCAGCACGCTGCCGCAGGTCGTGCTCTTGTGGCGCACCGCCGACGGCACCGCTGTGGCGACCGATGCGCGCTGCCCGCACCGGCAGTACCTCATGCGCGACGCGCGCATCCGCGGCGACGCGGTCGAATGCCCGCTGCACGGCCATCTCTTCGGCCCGGACGGCCGCTGCGTGAACTTCCCGCGCGCCGCTGCGGCGCGGACGCTGGAGACCCGCGAGGCCGACGGGTACGTGTGGCTGGCCGAGCCGCAGCGGCCGGAGACCGCCAGCTAGGTCAGCCCGCGCTCGGCGCAACGACGCGGGCGAGCACCCAGTGGTGCTTGCCGATCTTGCGGGCGCGCTCGAAGCCGTGCTGCTCGAACATCGAGGCCGTGCCGTTGTGCAGGAACGACGACGACGTGGAGCGCCCGTCGGTGTCCTCCGGGTAGCTCTCCACCATGCCACCGCCCAGGCGCGCGATCTCCTGCAGCGCGCCGGCGAGCGCGGCCGAGGCCACCCCTTTGCGGCGCAGCTTTTTGTGCACGTAGACGCAGGTGATCCGCCAGTCCGGCAGCTGCGCGAGGCCGGCCTCGTACGACCTGCGGTGCTTGATCCGGGGCAGCTCGGCGGTGGGCCCGAACTGGCACCAGCCCACGCAGTCCGCGCCGTCGTACACCAGCGTCGCGTGGGCCTGCCCCGCATTGACCCGCCGCTGCTTGTCCGCCTTGTTCTGCTCCGGCGTCCGTCCACGCCCAACACCCTCGGTGTGGAACGCCATGCACCAGCAGCCGCCCCAGACGCCGTTCTGGCCCTCCACGAGCCGCGCGAAGTCGGGCCAGGTCGTCTCGTCGAGTGCCTTCACCGCAAAGCCGGTCATGCATGCCCCCGCTTCTCGAAATCCGGGCGAGCCTTCCACGCAGGGCGGGAGTCTACTTCCGTCGTCACTAGGATTCCATCCGGACTCCTCAGCCACGGGAGGTTCTCGGCTGCGAAGGGGTGTCAGGTCGTCGCCGCCCTTGCTGGCCGTCGCGAGCAGTACGCCTGCCTTGATCCGCGGTCGAGTGCCGGATTCGCTGCTTGTGTCGGCGGCCGGCGTGGGCCCCCACAATCCGGGCGTGAGCTGGGTGCGGCTCGTGAAATCAGGTACCGTCCCGTGTCGCACCGTCTTGTACGAACCTGGCTGTCCGCCACAAGGGGGAGCCGAACCGGAGGGACAGAGCCGTGAGGTTCCAGAGCGCAGTCCGCAATGCCGGCCTCATCGCGACGATCGCCGCCCTGGCGGTCAGCGCGGGGTGCGCCAAGAGCGATGACAGCGAGGTCCAGGCGAGCGGGGTCAAGCTGGTCCAGGCGGGCAAGCTGACCGTCTGCACCCACCTGCCGTACCCGCCGTTCCAGTCCAAGGACGCCAGCGGCAAGGTGACCGGGTTCGACGTCGAGGTGATGGACCTGATCGCCAAGGAACTGGGTGTCGAGCAGACGATCGTCGACACGCCGTTCGAGGGGATCAAGTCCGGCCAGGACCTGAACACCGGCAAGTGTGACGCGGCCGCTGCCGGCATGACGATCACCGAGGAACGGCAGAAGGTGATGAACTTCTCCGATCCGTACTTCGATGCGACCCAGGCGATGCTGGTCAAGACCGGCAAGCCGTACAAGTCGCTCGACGACCTCAAGGGCAAGAAGCTCGGCGTCCAGGCGGCCACCACGGGCCGTGACTACGCCCGGAAGTTCGAGAAGGAGAAGAGCCTCCAGCTCGTCGAGTTCGAGGATCTCGCCGCGCTGCAGCAGGCCGTCTCCAACGGCCAGGTCGAGGCCGCCATCAACGACCTGCCGGTCTGGACCGAGTACCTCAAGAAGAACCCGAACGGGTTCGAGGTGGCCGCCGAGTTCGACACCGGCGAGCAGTACGGGTTCTCGGTGAAGAAGGACAGCAACGCGGAACTGCTCAAGAAGATCAACGAGGTGCTGGCCAAGGCCAAGCAGGACGGCACCTACGACACGCTCTACGAGAAGTGGATCGGCAAGCGGCCGAGCGCGTGATCCAAGCTCCCGGCAGGAGGGCGCGCGCCCCGCGCGCCCTCCGCCTGGGCAACCTCCGGGAAGGCAAGGAGCGACAGACGTGAAGCTGCGACGCCGCCAGCGAGAGCGGCTGTCCCTCTGGCTCCAGTACCTGGCCTTCGTCGCCATCATCGCCGTGGTGATCTACGCCGCGGACTGGGGCAGGCTCAGCGACGCGTTCTTCCGCGTGGACATCATCAAGTCGATGTTCCCGACGATCATCACGGTCGCGCTGCGCAACACGATCCTCTACACGCTGGGTGCCTTCGCCTTCGGCCTCGTGTTCGGCACCATCCTCGCGCTGATGCGGCTGTCCCGGGTGGCTCCGTACCGCTGGGTGGCAACGGCGTACATCGAGCTCTTTCGGGGCTTGCCCGCGCTGCTGGTGCTCTTCCTCGTCGGGTACGGCATTCCCATCGCCTTCCCGGAGCGGGAGATTCCGGGCGGCGTCTTCGGTTCGATCGCGATCGGTCTCGGGTTGACCGCTGCGGCCTACATGGCCGAGACCATCCGGGCCGGCATCCAGGCCGTGCCGAAGGGGCAGATGGAGGCGGCACGCACGCTCGGCATGTCGCACTTCACCGCCATGCGCACGATCGTCATCCCGCAGGCGTTCCGGGTCGTGATCCCGCCGCTGACGAACGAGCTCATCCTGCTCACCAAGGATTCGTCGCTGGCCTACGTGCTGGGCGTGACGGCACAGACCATCGAGGTCACCAAGTTCGGCCGGGACATGCTGAACGACCGGGTGAACGTCACGCCGCTGCTGGTGGCCGGCCTCGCCTACCTGATCATCACCCTGCCCCTGTCCCAGGTGGTACGACGCCTCGAACTCCGATACGCCAAGGCTCGGTGACCCGTATGACGACCACGCAGCCCCGCCCCGCCGTCGAGATCCGCGACCTGTACAAGTCCTTCGGGCCGCTCGAAGTGCTCAAGGGCATCGACTTCGAGGTCGGCCAGGGCGAGGTGGTCTGTGTGATCGGGCCGTCCGGGTCCGGCAAGTCGACGCTGCTGCGCTGCGTCGACCTGCTGGAGGAGCCGACCGCCGGCAAGATCTGGGTGAACGGGGTCGAGATGACCGATCCGGATGTCGAGATCGACGCGGTACGCCGCGGCATCGGCATGGTCTTCCAGTCGTTCAACCTGTTCCCGCATCTGACCGTGCTGAACAACCTCACCATCGCCCAGCGCCGGGTGCTCCGGCGAGGCCGCGCCGAGGCCGAGCGGATCGCGCGGGACAACCTGGAGCGCGTCGGCCTGACCGACAAGGCGGACGCGTTCCCGGCGCAACTCTCCGGCGGGCAGCAGCAGCGGGCGGCGATCGCCCGATCGCTGTCGATGGAGCCCAAGCTGATGCTCTTCGACGAGCCGACCTCCGCGCTCGATCCGGAACTGGTCGGCGACGTGCTCGCCGTCATGCGCAAGCTGGCCGAGGACGGCATGACGATGATGGTGGTCACGCACGAGATGGCGTTCGCCCGGGACGTCGCCGACCGGGTCGTGTTCATGGACGGCGGCGTGGTGGTCGAGCAGGGGCCACCGCAGGAGGTGCTCGGCGCGCCGCGCCACGTGCGGACCCGCTCGTTCCTCTCCCGGGTCCTCAATCCGACCCATGTCCCGGGCGGCCTCGACTGACCAGCGGAAACGCCGGTCGTGGTCACGCCACGAAACCGCCGTACCGGCCCCGGTGGAACACCAACGGCCGGCCGTCGACGCCACCGTGCAGGTGATGTACCCGTACCACCACGATCATGTGGTCGCCCGCCTCGTGCTCGGCCTCGACCGAGCCTTCGATCCAGGCCACCACCCCGTCCAGCACCGGTGCCCCGCCTGGCGAGAGTTGCCAGTCGAGCCCGCGGAAGCGGTCCTCCACGGCCGCGGCCATCCGGTGACAGATGCCCTGCTGCCCGACGCCGAGAATGTTGATGCAGAGTCGCTCGGCGGAGCGGATCGCCGGCCAGCTGCCGCTGCCGTTGCTGACGCAGAACGAGACCAGGGGTGGGTGCAGTGAGACCGAGACGAAGGAGTTGACGGTCAGCCCGACCGGGAGCTGGGACGTCGGGTCGACGGCGGTCACCGTGGTCACCCCGGTGGCGAAGTGGCCCAGCACTCGACGGAACTCGGTGGGGTCTGTTGCTGTCGCGGATGGGTTCACGAACCTGCCCTCCCGTCCAGGTCGCCGCTTCGGGACCGAGCTGGTCCGGGCGATGGCCGTGTGGTCTGCGCAAGTGGGTGACGCGGTGGTCTGCGGAAGTGGGTGACGCGAGCGGGAATGTTCCCGCGAGGCGACGTCCGAACTGTAGTCACCCGGCATTGAGGCGGCAAGGGTGTGCAACCCGGCCGCGATGTGAGTGGTGCTGAACTGGCGGTTCTTGACGGATTGTCAGGATTTATTAATGGAATGTTAACGGATGGCGGGCTGACCTGCACGTTACCGGGGAATGAGTCTCGCGCGCCTCCGGCGTGCGGGTGATCCTCGCCCGTCCGCAGGTCGTGCCCGATTCACCCGGGGCCTTCCGCCGGCGCGCACGAGGCGCGCTAACAGGGAAAACGCCGCGAATTCCGGCGGAGGGATCGACCTCCCGGCATAACGGTCACACCCGTCCTGGCGCGCAGATCCTGTCGGATGAGCCGACGGGATGCAAGCCAAATACCGACGATCATATTGTGACATAGGTCACCACTGCTTGCCGTTCGCAGTTGATACGTTACTTACAGCCGCCAATGAATCGCAGATTGCGATGCAGCTGATCTTGCGTTGTTTGATACATGCGGCATTCATCAGGGGGATTGTCTTGCCGTCGGTCGACTCCGGGCTCGTCCACTCGCTTGTGGCGCACTGGGTGCAGAGCACTCCGAACAGCGCTGCCGTCCTTGATCCCGCATCCGGTGAACTCCTCAGCTACGCGCGGCTGTGGCAGGTCTCGGGCGAGCTGGCCACTCACCTCACCGAGCTCGGCGTCAGCCGGGGCGACGTGGTGGCACTGTCCCTGCCGAGGGGCTGTCCGCTCGTCGTGGCCATGCTCGCAGTGGTCCGCGCCGGCGCCGCCTACCTGTCCGTCGACCCGAGCGCCCCGCCCGAGCGGGTCCGCGAGACCCTCGACGCCGCGGCGGTCACCGTCGTCGTCGCCGAGCGGGACGAGCCGTGGTTAGGCACCGCCCGCCGGGTGGACCCGTCCGCCGTACCGCCCGCCCCGCCCACCGCACCGCCCGCCCCGAACAACGTCGGCACCGACGACCCCGTCTACGTCATGTTCACCTCCGGGTCGACCGGCACCCCGAAGGGCGTCGTCGTTCCGCACCGCGCGGTGTGCCGTCTCGTGGTCGAGCCGTTGTTCTGCACGGTCGAGCCGGGGCACCGGGTGGCCAACACCTCGAACCCCGCCTTCGACGCCCACACCTTCGAGACCTGGGGGGCGCTCGCGGCGGGCGGCTGCGTGGTTCCCCTGCCCGCGGTCACCGACCTGCCGTTGGACGAGTGGACGGCGCTGCTCACGGAGCTGTCCGTCGACGCGCTGTTCCTGACCACCTCGCTGTTCCACATCATCGCCCGGGAACGGCCGGCCGCGCTGCGTACGGTCGGCACCGTCCTGGTCGGCGGCGAGCAGCTGGACCTCGTCGCGGTACGCCGGGTCCTCGCCGCCGCGCCCCCTGGCCGCCTGGTCAACGGCTACGGCCCGACCGAGACGACGACCTTCGCGACGTACTTCGACTGCACCGAGGCGTCCCTGGCCGGCCGGGAGCGGATTCCCGTCGGGGTGCCCCTGCAACGGACCACCCTGTGGATCCTCGAACCGGGTCTCGCCGAGGTGGCCGACGGTGCGGTGGGCGAGCTCTGCATCGGCGGTCCGGGCGTGGCCCTGGGCTACCTGGGCCGCCCCGACCTGACCGCCGAACGCTTCGTCACCCACCCCGGCACGGGCGAGCGGCTGTACCGCTCCGGCGACCTGGCCCGCCGGCTGCCCGACGGGGCCTTCGAGGTGCTCGGCCGCCGCGACCGACAGGTCAAAATCCGGGGCTTCCGGATAGAACTGGACGAGATCGAGCTGGCCGCGACCGCGACCGGCCTGGTGGGCGCCGCGTTCGTCGAGAAGGTCGGTGAGGGTCCGCAGGCGCTGCTCGCCGCTGCCGTCGTCCCGGTGGCCGACCGGGTCGACGTCGCGGAGTTGGCCCGGCGGCTCGCCGCCCGCCTGCCCGAGTACATGCTGCCGGCCCGCTGGCTCCCCCTGGCCGAGCTACCGCTCGGGTCGACCGGCAAGGTCGACCGGGGCGCGATCGCCGCCCTGCTGGCCGAGGCGGACCCGACGCCGGGCGGCGCAGCGCAGGCCGGGCCGGAGACGGACGACGTGACCGCCGCACTACGGGCGATCTGGCGGGACGTGCTGGGCAGCGAACCCACCGACACCCGCAACTTCCTGGAGATGGGCGGCAACTCCATCATGGCCGTCCAGCTCGCCGGGCGGGTCCGGGAACGGATCGGAGTACGCGCCGAGCCGCACGACGTGCTGCTGGCCGAGTCGTTCGGAGAGCTCGCCGACCAGCTCCGGCTCGCCCGGGGCCGACCCGACTGACCGGTCACCCCGACGCGGCCGTCCCCGGAAGCAGCAACCGGACCGACGGGCATCCGGCCGGCCCGGGGAGGCGACGAGGACGAGTCGAGCCGACGACGAGAGGACGTGAGTGTGCACCCCTCCCCTGTGACGGTGACGCCGGCGAGGCCGGAGGACCCGGGGCGCGGCCCGCTGTCGTACGCGCAGGAGCGGCTCTGGCTGATCGACGCCGCGGCGCCCGGGGCGGCCACCTACAACGTGCCGGTGCTGCTGCGTTGGCAGGAACGGCTCGACCCACGCGCGCTCGGCGACGCGCTGCGCGCCGTGGTGGCCCGCCACGAACCGCTGCGCACCTCCTACCGACTGCGGGCCGACGCGCCGGAGCAGGTCGTCGGGGCGCCGGTGGATGTCCCGGTCCAGGTCGTCGAGGCCACCGGGAGGTCCTGGCGGGAGGTGGACGACGAGGCGCAGCGGCTTACCCGGGAACCGTTCGACCTGGCATCCGGCCCGATGCTGCGGTGCGCCGCCTTCGTCGGGCTGGCCGACGGTGACGCGGTGTTGCTGGTGCTGCACCACATCGCCTTCGACGGCTGGTCCATGGGACGCCTCTGCACCGACCTCGCCCACGCCTACGCCGCGGCCGTCGCCGGTGACCATCCGTCCCTTCCCGCGCCGGCGGCGCGTTTCCTGGACCTCGCCCGCGTCGACCGGGCGGCCCAGGGCGAACCGGCCGCCCGAGCCGAGCTGGAACAGCGCGCCGTCGAACTGGTCGCGGCCGGCCCTGCTCTCACCCTCGCCGGGGCGCTGCCGTCCGGGCCGGGGCGTCGGGTCGTCCGGGACGGGGCCGAGATCGTCGTCCCGTTGCCCGCCGAGACCTGGCTCCGGGTGGGGGAACTGGCCGCCGCCCACCGGCTGACCCCGTTCGTGGTGCTCGGCACCGCATTCCAGCTACTGCTGAGCATGTCCTCCGGCCGTCGGACGTTCCGCTACGGCGTGATCAGCGCCAACCGCCCCGGGCCGGAGGCCGACGACCTCGTCGGCTTCTTCGTCAACACGGTGCCGCTGCGGGCCGAGGTCGCCGCCGAGGGAACCTTCGCGCAGCTCTGCGCGCGGGCGCGCGGCGAGGCGTTCCGCGCCCTGACGTACCAGCGGCTCCCGTACCACCTGCTGACGGCCGCGGCCCGTACCGAACTGGTCGAGGTCGCCTTCGCGATGCAGAATTTCCCGGTTCCCGGTCCGGCGGTCCCGGTGCGCTGGGCGCTGCCCGAGGTGCTGCCCAACGGCACCGCCAAATTCGACCTGATGCTCACCGTCGAGGAGCGGCACGACGGCTGGCACGCCCGGTGGGAGTACGACCTCGCCCGTTACCCGCAGCCGGTCGTGGCGCAGTTGGCGGCGGCGTTCGCCCGGCTGCTCGACGCCGTCGTCGACCGGTTCACCGTCCCGCTCGGTGAGCTGTCCGCCTACAAACCGGAGGCTACCGGGGTGGCCGAGGTGGCCGTGGCGACGCCGGCGACCCCGGCGCCCGCTGCCGCACCCGAGCAGACGGTACGGCGTGCCGCCCGGCTCTTCGCCGAGGCGCTGGCCGACGTGAGCGACCAGGCGCCCGACGCGCTCGCCACCCGGCTGACCCCGGAGACGGACTTCTTCGCCATCGGCGGCCATTCCCTCCTCGTGGTCACCATGCTGCGCCGGATCGAACGGGACAGCGGCATCGTCCTGTCGGCGCGGGACTTCCTGGCCGACCCGACCGTCGCCGGCCTGGCCCGGCTGCTCGCCGCGCCGCCGACCGCACCGGTCACCGCAGCGGCCGACCCGGCCGGGCGGCAGGCCACCAGTCCCGCCCAGCAACGCTTCTGGTCGATCGACCGGTTGCCCTGGCTTCGGCAGGCGTACCTGGTCCCCACGGTGGTCGACGTCACCGGCGACCTGGACCATGGCCGGCTGCGGGCGGCCGTCGCCACCGTGCTGGCCCGGCACCCCGCCCTGCGCGCCCGGTTCCAGCTCGACCGGCGTGCACGGCGGGTCTTCTTCCGGACCGACGGCGCTCCGCCGGAGGTCACCGTGGTGGACGCGCGTGCCTGGTCGAAGGAGGAACTGGGCCGTACCGTCGGCGAGTACAGCTGGGCCGGCTTCGACCTGGCCCACGACGCCCCGGCCCGGGCGTACCTGCTCAACCGTGGCGACCGGTCGGTGACGCTGGTGCTCGTCGTGCACCACATCGTCTTCGACGGCTGGTCACGGCAGCTGCTGTTGCGACAGATCGGCGCGGCCTACCGGGGCGACGTGCTGTCGGAGACCGTCGACGCGGTCGGCCACACCGATCCTGACGACGTCGTCCAGGCGCACACCGAGGCGGTGGTCTCCGCGCTCGCCGACGCGCCCGTGGACATCGCGCTGCCCCATGACCGACCCCGCTGCGACACCCAGTCCACCCTGGCCGGCACGGTGGAGTGCCGGCTCGACGCCGAGCACACCGGGCAACTGCGCAAGGTGGCGGCCGACGCGGGCTGCAGCATGTTCATGGTCACCGCCGGGCTGCTCGCCGTGGCGTTGGCCCACACCACCGGCCAGCGGGACTTCCTCTTCGCGTTTCCGTGGTCGCAACGCACCGGGGCGCAGAGCGCGGACGCTGTCGGGATGTTCATCGACACGCTCCTGCTCCGGGCGGACACCACGGGCGATCCGACCTGGCCGGAGTTGCTGGCCCGGCTGCGCATCGCCAGCACGGACAGCTTCCGGCACTCGGCCGCGCCCTTCGACGCGGTGGCCGCCGCCCTGCACCCCGACCGCGACCTGGGCCGGCCGCCCGTGACGCCGGTCTATCTGAACGCCGAGGATGACGAACTCGTCGCACCCGACCTGGGAGCGGGGGTCGTCGCGGCGGCCCGTCGGCTGGACCCGCTGCACATCAAGTACGAACTCGAACTCACCGTCACCGACCGGCAGGAGGAGCTGCGGTGGGAACTCGCGTACGCGACCGCCCTTCTCGACCCGGCCACCGCGGCGGCGGTCCTGGACGCGATCACCGCGGCCGCGCACGACCTGATCCGCAACCCCACCGCACGTCCACTGGAGGGACATTGACCACCATGACGGAGGACCAACTGTTCGAACACGTGCGGACGGCCTGGGCGGAGGTGCTCGACGTCGACGACCCCGCGACGCTGGACCCGGACCGCAACTTCCTGGAGCTCGGCGGCAGCTCACTGCTGCTCATCATGCTCTGGGAGGACCTGCACGAGCTCTCCGACGGGCCACTGCGGGTGTCCGACCTGTTCCAACACTCCACGATCCGCTCCCAGGCCCGGTTGTTGGCGGGGGGAGCGGAGGCGCCCCGGCAGCAGGTCACCGGGGCCAGCGACCGGCGGGCCCTGCTGGGCCGGGCCCGCCGCGGTGAGGTGACCCAACCGTCATGAGTGCTATCTCCGACACCGACATCGCGGTGGTGGGCGTCGCCTGCCGTTTCCCCGACGCCTGGACCCCGGAACAGTACTGGCGCAACCTCGACACCGGCACGGTGTCGATGCGGGAGCTCAGCGACGAGCAACTGCGCGCGGCCGGCCACCCGGAGGAGGCGATCCGGCAACCGGGGTTCGTGCGGGTGGGCGCGACGCTGCCCGGCGTGGCCGACTTCGCGGCCGACTTCTTCGGCTACACCCCCCGCGAGGTGGACGCCATCGACCCGCAGCAACGCATCTTCCTCGAGACGTGCTGGCAGGCGCTGGAGTCGGCCGGCTTGGCGCCCGGCAGCGACCGGCTGGTGACCGGCGTCTTCGCCAGCAGCGCCGCCGGCAACTACTCCGCCGCGGTCTTCGCCGCCAAGGTCCGCGATCAGGGCCTCGCCGCGGCGATCGGCGACCTGGACCTGACCGTCGGCGGGCAGGCGGACTTCATGACCTCCCGCACGGCGTACAAGCTCGGCCTGCGTGGGCCGTCGGTGAGTGTGCAGACCGGCTGTTCCTCGTCCCTCTACTCCGTGCACTACGGGATGCTCAGCCTGTTGTCCGGGGAGAGCGACCTGGTGCTCGCCGGTGGTGCCACCGTGGTGGAGCCGCTGCTCGGATACCAGCCGGTGCCCGGCGCCTGGGTCTCCGAGGACGGCTACATCCGCTCGTTCGACGCCAAGTCCAGCGGCACGACCTACGGCTCGGGTGTGGGGGTGGTGGCGCTTCGTCGGCTCGCCGACGCCCTGGCTGACGGCAACACCGTGCTGGCCGTGCTGCGCGGCTCGGCGGTCGGCAACGACGGCGGCGCCCGGCTCGGTTACGCCGCGCCGAACCTCGACGGGGTCGCCGACGTGATCGCCGCCGCGCTGTCGGTTGCGGACGTGCCGGCGGACCGGATCCGGTACGTCGAGGCCCACGGCACCGGCACCCCGTTGGGCGACCACATCGAACTGCTCGCCCTGACCAAGGCGTTCCGACGCAGCACCCCGGAGATCGGCTACTGCGGGCTCGGCTCGGTGATGTCGAACATCGGGCACCTGGGCCCGGCGGCCGGCATCGCAGGCCTGATCAAGGCCATCCACGTGGCCGGAACCGGGTCGCTGCCCCCGCACCCGACCTTCAGGTACCCGCGTGACCCCGCCGAGCTGGAGGAGAGCCCCTTCTTCATCGCCACCTCCCGGAGCGACTGCCCGGAACCCGACCGGCACGTGCTGGTGAACTCGATGGGGGTCGGCGGGACGAACGCGGCGGTGGTGGTCGCCGCACCGCCCGCGCCGACTCGCCCCGCGGCGCCGGAGCAGCCGGTGGTCCGGCTGACCGTCTCGGCCCGCAGCCGGGTCGAACTCGACCAGCTCTGCCGGGACCTGGCCGACCGGCTCGCCGACGATCCCACCCAGGCGGGCGACCTGGCGTACACCCTGCGCGTCGGGCGTGCCGCGTTCGACGAGCGGCGGGTGGTCACCGCCCCACCGGCCCGATTGGCCGCCGCCCTGCGGTTGCCCCGGCCCCCGGCCGTCCGCACGCTGCGCGCGGCACGCCGCCCGGCGGTCGTAGTGGCCGGTCCGCAGGCGTCGCGCGCGACGCTGGCGGGCCTGCGGGCCGCGCTGGCCGGGGCGGAGGTGGTGGACAGCCTCGACCTTGCCGGCGACCGGTTCGCGATCGTGCTGGGCGGGTCGGACGATCCGCCGGAGCCGGCGGCGACGCGGGGCGTGCTGGTGGCCGGGGACGCCGGAGCCGACGGGGTCGACGAGGCCCTCACCACGGCGTGGCTGCATGGCGTCACGGTTGACTGGGAGGCTGTGGCCGGGGGCCGGGGGCGCCGGCTGCGCCTGCCGACCTACCCGTTCCAGCGCAAGCGCTACTGGCCGCTGGACCACCTCGACGTTTTCCGCCGGGAGCCGACGGCCGCCGCCACCGCCGAGGTGCGGGCCGCCGCGGAGGGGTCGATCGAGGAGAGCGTCACCGCCGTCTGGCGTGAGCTGTTCGACCGCGACAGCGTCGGACTGGACGACGAGTTCGGCGCGCTGGGCGGCACGTCCCTGCTGTCGGTGCAGATGGTGCTGCGGATCCAGCAGCAGCACGGCGTAATGATCAATCTGCACCGGGCGGGCGGCAGCCGGGCCACCGTGCGGCGGCTCGCCCAGATCGTCCAGGCCGGCGCGGAGACCGGACCGGACCGGGAGGCCGCCGCGGACCGCGACGGTGCGCTCATCGACGCCGACCTGGCGCTGCCCCTCGGGCCGATGGCGTCCCGCCGGGCTCCGGGTCGCGACGTCCTGCTGACCGGTGCCACCGGTTACCTCGGCGCGTTCCTGCTGCACGAGCTGCAAGCGACCAGCCGGGGCCGGATCCACTGTGTGGTCCGGGCCCGGGACGAGCAGGAGGGCATGCGGCGGTTGCGGGAGGCCGCGGAACGGGTCGCGCTGCCCGCCCCCGACCCGGACCGGGTCTCCGTGGTGGTGGCGGACCTGCGCGACTTCGCCGGCACCGGATCGCCGCTGCTGGAGGGTGAACTGGCCGACCAGATCGGCCATGTGCTGCACTGCGCCGCCCGCGTCGTGTTCACCGAGCCGTACCGGATCCTGCGCGAGGACAACGTCCTGCCGATGGCCGGCCTGCTGAACTGGATGTGCCGGCACGGCATCCGGGACTTCAGCTACGTCTCCACCCTGGCCGCCACCGGCGCGGCGATGGGCGGCGCCGGCAGCCGGCTGGAGACCAGGAAGCAACCGCTACATCCCGACCTCGGCGGCTACGGCATCACCAAGTGGGTCGGCGAGCGGCTGCTGGAGAAGGCCGAGGAGATCGGCGTACGGGGTCGGGTGTTCCGGCCCGGGCTGATCATGGCGGCCCGGGACACGGGCGCCTGCAACCACAAGGACCTGGTGTGGTTGATGCTCGCCAGCGGGCTCGCCGTCGGCGCCCACCCGACCGACGACCGGGCCGAACCGGTCTCCCCGGTCGACGTGATCGCCCGGGCGATCGTCGAGCTCGCCCTGGCGCCGTCGTCGGTCGGCCGGGTCTACCACCTGGCCGACGAGCGATCCATCAGCACCCGCGAACTGTTCGAGATGCTCGGTGGCACGGGCCTGCCGACCGCACCGCTGCCGCTGCCGCAGTGGCAGCAGCAGGTGGCCGACCAGGCCCTCACCACCGGCAGCGAGGTGATGTCCGCCGTGGCGCTGTACGAGCTGGAGGGCCACGAGCTGGCGGAGGACGACGTGCAGGTCCGTGGCTGGCAGTCGTGGCTGCGCAAAAAGGGCCTGTCGTCGGCGGTCACCCCCGAGCAGCTGCGGCGCGGTCTGGCGTTCCTGGCCGAACGGCACGAGGAGTTCGCCGCACTCCTACCCGGACTCGCTGGCGGCGACACCGCCGGCGAACCCACCCTGATCGAGGAGCGAGCATGAAGCACAGACACGTCGCCGTGCTCGGCGCCGGGGTGATGGGAACCGCCATCGCCACCCTCGTCGTGGGCCACGGCCTGCCCGTCACCCTGGTCGACGTCGACCCGGACCGGCTGGCCCGGGCCCGGACGGAGGTCTCCAGCCAACTGCGGCTGGCACAACTGATTGGCGCGATGCGGCCGGAGCGGACCGGCGACCTGGTCACCACGACGGAGCTGGGCGACATCGCGACAGCCGACGTGGTGATCGAGGCGGTGACCGAGCTGGCCGAGGTCAAGGCGAAGCTGCTCGCCGAGGTCTCCGCCGTGGTCGGCCCCGACGTGCTGGTGCTCTCCAACACCTCCGCGATCCCCGTTGACGAGCTCGCCCGGTCGCTCACGCATCCGGAGCGCACCGTCGGCGCCCACTTCATGAACCCGCCGTACCTGATCAAGACGGTGGAGGTGATCCGTGGGCCGCGCAGCTCCGATGCGGCGATGAGTACGGCCCTCGACCTGTTGGCGACGCTCGGCCGGGAGGCCGTGGTGGTCGGCGACGGCCCCGGCTTCGTGATCAACCGGGTCCTGCAACGCATGATCAACGAGGCCGCCCGGATCGCGGACGAGGGACTGGCCACCCCGGAGGCGATCGACGCCCTGTTCACCGGCTGCCTCGGGCACCGGACCGGGCCGCTGGCCACGGCCGACCTGATCGGGCTGGACAACGTGGTCGACTCGCTGCTGGTGCTGCACGAACGCACCGGCGACCCGGGCTACGAGCCGTCCGCCCTGCTGCGGACAAAGGTCGCCGCCGGCGACTTCGGGCGCAAGACCGGACGCGGATTCTACGAGCACAGGGGGACGAAGTGAGCTCATCCACCGACCGGCAGTTGCTCACCGGGGAGGCGATCCGATCGCAGCTGACGGAGTTCCTGAATCGGCAGACGAAACGGGAGGTCGCACCCGACCTGGACATGTTCGCCTCCGGCCTGGTCTCCTCGCTGTTCGCGCTGGAGCTGGTGGTGCACATCGAGTCCACGTTCGGGATCACCATCGCCGGCCCCGACCTGCGCCTGGACAACTTCCGGACCGTCGACGCGATGACTGCGCTGGTGCTCCGGCTGCGCGAGGAGTCCGATGAGTGACGGCTGGGCCGAGGCGGAGGCGATGGTCGCCGAGGCCATCGGCGACCAGGCCGAGGCCTGGGACCACAACGGCCGGCTCCCGGTGGACACCCTGCGGGAGCTCGGCACCAAGGGCATCCTGTGCGCCCAGGCGCCGCAGAAGTACGGCGGCCTCGGCCTGTCGAGCCTCGACAACGGCGAGCTGACCGCGCGTACCGGAGCCCGGTGCAGCTCCCTGCGCAGCGTGCTGACCTCCCAGGGGATGGCCGCCTGGACGATCCAGCGACTGGGCACGGCCAAGCAGCGCGGCGCCCACCTGGGCGCGCTCACCTCCGGCAGCCTCGCCGGCGTCGCCTTCAGCGAACCGGCCGCCGGCAGCGACCTGGCCGCGATGACCACCCGGATCACTCCCGACGGCTCCGAGGTGGTGCTGGATGGGCAGAAGACGTGGATCACCGTCGCGGCCTACGCCGACCTGCTGGTGGTCTTCGGGCGTCTCGGTGACGAGGCGGGGGCGGTGCTGGTGCCGACCGACGCGCCCGGCGTGCGGATCGAGCGGGTCGCCGAGCCGCTCGGCTGCCGGGCCGCGGGACACGCCGACGTCTGGTTCGACGGCGTACGGCTGCCGCGGGACGCCGTACTCGGCGGCACAGCCCTGCCGCTGGGCCTGATCGCCACCACCGCCCTGACCTACGGCCGGGTCTCCGTCGCCTGGGGGTGCGTCGGCATCCTCCGCTCCTGCCTGGCGGCGGCCGCCCGGCACGCGGCGACCCGCCAGCAGGGCGGCACGCCGCTCGCGGCGCACCAACTCGTCCGCCGCCACCTCGCCGAACTGTCGGTCGCCGAGCAGGCCGCGACGCGGCTGTGCGAGCACGCCAGCCGCTGCTGGGACGCCCGCACCCCCGACCTGGTCAGCGCCGCGGTGCTCGCGAAGCACTTCGCGGCGACCAACGCGGCGGCCGGCGCGAGTACGGCGGTGCAGGTGCTCGCCTCGGCGGGCAGCCGGAACGGGCACCCGGTGGCCCGGGCGTACCGGGACGCCAAGCTGATGGAGATCATCGAGGGAAGCAACGAGGTGAGTCAGCTGATGCTGGCCGAGCACGCGCTGGCGGTGTGGTCATGAGCATCGGGATCGGTGCCATTCACTGCGTCCTGCCGGAGGCCTCCACGCCGGTGACCGAGCTGCCCGAGGTCGAGACGCTGCGGGCGGAGGAGGCGGAGTTCGTCCGCTCCAGCGGCATCGACCGGGTCGGGGTGTTTCCCGACGCGCCGACCACCGACTTCGCGATCCGCGCCGCTCAGGAACTGGGTAAGACCACCGCCCTGGATCCCGACGTGCTGATCATGGTCGGATCCCGCTCGCCGGACGTCCTGCTCGGCTCCGACTCCGGTCGGCTCCAGGCCGAGGGCGGCTTCGGCCGCGCGTTCGCGTTCGTCCTGGACGGCCTCGGCTGCACCGGGTCCAGCGCTGCCTGGGCACTGGCCCGGGACCTCCTGCTGGCCGACCCGGGCCGGGACAGCGTGCTGATCACCCACGCCAGCCGCCCCACCGGTGTCGACCGGGTGCGCTACCCGGTCACGGTGATCGGCGACGGCGCGTACGCGATGACCGTGGTCCGGGGTGGTCGTCCGGTGCTGGTGGCCCATCGCCAGGAGAGCGACGGCGCCTTCCACGACCTCTTCCGGGTCGACTACAAGCAGGCCCCCTGGTACGAGTGGCGCGAGGAGTGCCAGTCCCCGGACCGCTACCGCTTCGAACTGGCGTTGCACAGCCGGCAACGCTTGAGCCGGATGGTCGATGAGGTGCTCGGCGACGCCGGGATCAGCAAGGGCGACGTGGCCGCGACCCTGATGCAGAACGTGACGGCCAGCGCGTACGGGTTCTACCACTCGCTGCTCGGTCTGCCCATCCATCCGGTCTGCCAGCGCCTGCTCACCGAGCACGGCCACCTCGGCGCCATGGACGTCGTGCTCAACCTGGACCGGCTGCTCACCGGCGGCGAGGTCGCACCGGGCGACCACGTCCTGGTCCTCAACAACAGCCCCGTCGCCGCGTGGGCGGCCACGGTGTGGCAAGTCTGATGAAGGGAACCACCATGAGCCAGACACCGGTGACGATGGTGAAGTGCCTCGTCTGGGACCTGGACAACACTTTGTGGACCGGCACCCTGCTGGAGGACGACACCGTCTCGGTCCCGGCGGCGATCCGCGAGACGATCATCGAGCTGGACGCCCGCGGTGTGCTGCTCTCCATCGCCAGCCGCAACGACCACGACCTTGCCTGGGCGCGGCTGACGGAACTCGGCCTGGCCGAGTACTTCGTCGCCCCCCAGATCGGTTGGGGCCGCAAACCCGCCTCGATCAGGGCGATCGCCGACGAGTTGCAGTTCGCGCTCGGCACCATCGCCTTCATCGACGACCAACTGACGGAGCACGCCGAGATCAACCACCACCTCCCCGAGGTGCGCTGCTACCGGGCGGACCAGGCCACGGAGCTGCCCGGGCTGCCGGAGTTCACCCCCGCCGCGGTGACCGTGGACTCGCGGCGCCGCCGGCAGATGTACCAGGCGAAGTTCCGGCGCGACACGGCCCGGGAGGGGTTCCAGGGCGCCGACGAGGAGTTCCTGCGCAGCCTGGAACTGGTCATGGTGATCGACCGCGCCGGACCCGAGGACATCTCCCGCCTGGAGGAACTCACCCTGCGGACCAGCCAGATGAACGCGACCGGGGTGCACTACTCCGACGCCGCGCTGCGCGGGCTGCTCGACGACCCGGACCACGAGGTCCTGGTCGTCAGCATGTCCGACCGCTTCGGCCCGCACGGCGCGGTCGGTGTGCTGCTGCTGGAGCGGTTCCCCCACGTCTGGCATCTCAAGCTGCTCGCCACCTCCTGCCGGGTGGTCTCCTTCGGGGCGGGCGCGGTGCTCCTGCGCTGGATCAGCGACCAGGCCGCGCGGGCCGGGGTGCACCTCGCCGCAGACTTCCGCCCGACCGAGCGAAATCGGATCATGGAGGTCGCCTACCGGTTCGGTGGCTTCGCCGGCGAGGACTGCGAGTGCCTCGCCGACCTGCCCGCCGACCGCCAGGACGGCGTCCAGCTGCTGCACCTGCGGCCCGAGCCGGCCTGCCCGCCGGCCACGCTGCGGTTGCGCGCCCCGTCGCTGACCGATGCCGAGCCCGACCTGCGGGACTGGTCCGAGGTGGTGCCGGCATGAGCGCGGAAACCCTCTACGAGCTCTTCGCCTCCACCGCTGCCCGTACCCCGGACGCGGTGGCGGTGGAGACCGACGACGGGCCGCTGACCTACGCCGAACTGCACCGCTGCGCGCTCGGCCTGGCGGAGCTGATCGTGTCGCGCCACGGCGGGGTGCCGACCCGGGTGGCACTGCTCGCCGCGCACAGCGTGGCCGCGTTCGCCGGTTACCTCGCCGCCCAACGACTCGGCGCCGCGGTCACCCCGCTGAACCCGGCCTACCCCGTGGTGCGCAACCGGATGGTCTGCGACCTGGCCCGCCCGGACGTGCTCATCGTCGACGACTCCGGCGAGGTCCAACTGGGCACCGGCCTGGCCGGGGCCGCCCCGACGGTGCTGCCGCTGACCGACGGGCAGGTCCGCGAGGCGGCTGCGGGGGGCGACTCGCTGGCCCCCCACCGGGCCGCCGCGGACGACACCGCGTACATCCTGTTCACCTCCGGTTCGACGGGCCGACCGAAGGGTGTGCCGATCACGCACCGCAGCGCCATCGCGTACGTGCGGCACAACGTCACCCGGTTCGCGGTCGGCCCCGAGGCGCGGGTGTCGCACACCTTCGACCTGACGTTCGACCCGTCGGTGTTCGACCTCTTCGTGACCTGGGCCGGCGGCGCCACCCTGGTCGTCCCGCGCAAGGCCGAACTGCTCAGCCCGGTGGAGTACCTGCGCGACCGCCGGATCACCCACTGGTTCTCGGTGCCGTCGGTGGTCTCCGTCGGCGACGAGCTGGGCACCCTGCCCTCGGGGCAGGTCACCGACCTGCGCTACAGCATCTTCATCGGTGAACCGCTGACCTACCGGCAGGCCGAACGCTGGCAGGAGATCACGCCCGGGGCGGTCATCGCGAACGTGTACGGGCCCACCGAACTGACGGTCGCCTGCACCGAGTTCCGGCTGGACCTCGACCCGCTGCGCTGGCCGATGACCTCGAACGACACGGTGCCCATCGGGCCGATCTACGACTTCCTCGACTACCTCCTCGTCGACGAGCACGGGCGGGCCGCGGAGGAGGGCGAGTTGTGTGTGCGGGGCGTGCAGCGCTTCGACGGCTACCTGGACTCCAGCGACGACTTCGGTCGATTCCTGTCGTATAGTCCGGACGGTGCCGAGCCGTACCAGGGCGGTGGACTTAGCCCCGAGCACTACTACCGGACCGGTGACCGGGTGCGGGTGGAGGACGGCAACCTCGTACACCTCGGCCGGCTGGACAACCAGGTCAAGGTCCGCGGCTACCGGATCGAGCTCGGTGAGGTTGAGGCGGCGTTGCGTCGACACGACGACGTGACCCAGGCCGTCGTCATCCCGGTCAACCGAACAGGAGAGACGGAATTGGTCGGCTTCTACACCGGTGTCGAGGTGCCGGGGCTGCGGCGGTGGCTGCGCAAGCAGGTGCCGGTGCACATGGTGCCGCGGACGCTCACCCGACTGCCCGCGATGCCCCTCAACGCCAACGGCAAGATCGACCGTGGGGCGCTGCGCGACTCGCTCGACCTGGCGAAGGTCGGCCCGGCGTGACAGCGGCGGCCCGGCTCCGCGAAGCGGTGGCCGAACTCGTACCGCCGGCGGGCGTGGTCCGCGTCCTCTCGATGTCCAACCTGGCCAAGACGACGGCGCACGGCATCATCATGTCGGTCAGCGTCCTCTACTTCACCGGCTCGCTCGGCATCTCGGCGACCAGGGTGGGGTTGGCCCTGACCATCGGGGCGGCGGTCGGCATGCTGGTCGCCATCCCGGCCGGTCACGCCGCCGACATCTTCGGTCCGCGCAACGCCACGGTGATCGCGATGGCCGCCCTCGGCGTCGTCTCCTGCGGGTACGCCTTCGTCAGCAGCTTCTGGTGGCTGACCGCCGTGGCCTGCCTGGTGCTGGCGGGTGAGTCGGCCACCGACGCGTCGCGGGGAGCGCTGGTGGCGGGGGTGGTGCCCCCGGAGGAACGGGTCCGGGCCTGGTCCTACTTCCGCTCCGTGGCGAACCTCGGGGTGACCTTCGGCGCGGTGATCGGCGGGGTCGGGCTCTACTTCGACTCCCAGAACGCGTACCGAGCGCTGCTGGCCCTCGCCGGCCTGCTCTTCATGGTCGCCGGCCTGGCCTACCTTCGGGTGCCGGCCGTGCCGGCCACCCGCAACACGGAGGCACGACCCACGCTGGTCGTCCTACGCGACCGGCCCTACGCGGCCTTCGTCGGGCTGAACGCGCTGCTGATCATGAATGGGCCGCTGCTCACCGTTGCCCTGCCCATCTGGATCGCCCAGCGCACCGACGCCCCGATCGCGATCTACCCGGCGATCCTGGTGATCAATACCATCTGTGTGGTGCTGCTCCAGGTGCGGGTCAGCCGAGGGGCGGAGAACGTCGCCGGCGGTGCCCGGGCCCTACGCCGGGCCGGGCTGGTGCTGGCCGGCTGCTGCGTGTTGTTCGCGGTGTCCGGCGGGCTGCCCACCTGGGCGGCGGTGGCCGCCCTGCTCGCCGGCGCCGTCGTCCATGTCCTCGGCGAGATGCTGCACAGCTCGGGGGCCTGGTCGCTCGCCTACGGGCTGGCCCCGGAAGGTAGCCACGGCCAGTACCAGGGGCTGTTCGGGATGTCCACCCAGGTGGGCTCGACCGTGACCCCCTTCGCCGCCACGGTGCTCATCATCGGACTCGGCTGGCCCGGCTGGCTGGTCTTCGGCGCCGTCATGTGCGCGGCAGGGCTGCTCGCCCCGGCCGTCGTGCGCTGGTCCACCGCCCTACGCGGCGAGCCGGGCGCCGGGAACGACGCCGACATCACCGCGACCGATCCCGCGACCGATCCCGCGACGGTGGTAGCGGACGACAACCTCTCGACCGACAGGAGCTAGCGGCGAAATGGACTTCAGCCTCTTCTACTTCGCCAACGACAGCAGGCAGGGCGAGACCGACCGGTTCCGGCTGCTGCTCGAGGGCGCCAGGTTCGCCGACGTCAACGACTTCGCCGCGGTGTGGACCCCGGAACGCCACTTCCACCCGTTCGGTGGCCTGTACCCGAACCCCGCGGTTACCAGCGCGGCGATCGCCGCGGTCACCAGCCGGGTGGCCATCCGCGCGGGGAGCGTCGTCGCCCCGCTGCACCACCCCCTGCGGATCGCCGAGGAGTGGGCGGTGGTGGACAACCTCTCCAACGGCCGGGCCGGCGTCTCGTTCGCCTCCGGCTGGCACGCCGCCGACTTCGTGCTGCGCCCGGAGGCGTACGCCGACCGGCGCACCCGCATGGTCGAGTACGCCGAGCAGGTCCGGGCGCTCTGGCGGGGAGAGGCGATCACCGCCACGGACGGGGTGGGCGAGAGCCGGCAGGTCCGCGTCTTCCCCCCACCGGTGCAGGCCGAACTGCCGATCTGGCTGACCAGCGGCGGGTCGGCGGACACGTTCCGCAGCGCGGGTGAGATGGGTGCCGGCCTGCTTACCCACCTGCTCGGGCAGGACCTCGACGACCTGGCCGAGAAGATCGCGGTGTACCGATCGGCCGTCGCAGCCAGGCCCGGCGACTGGCCGGGCCACGTCGCCCTGATGGTGCACACCTACCTCGGTGACGACGAGGAGCAGACCAGGGACCTGGTCCGGCCTGCCCTCAGCGACTACATCCGCAGCTCCCTGCACCTGGTGCTCGGTTCCCGGCTGGACGGCAAGCGGGGCCTCGACCCGGCGAAACTGCCCCCGGAGGAGTTGGAGTTCCTGGTGGAACGCTCGTTCAACCGGTACTTCGACGACGGCGGCCTACTGGGCACCGTGGATAAGGCCCACCGGGTGGCCCGACGCCTGCGGAGCATCGGGGTGGACGAGGTGGCCTGCCTCATCGACTTCGGGCTGCCGGACAAGACGGTGCTGGCCGGCCTGGATCACCTCAACGACCTGCGCGCCCGGGTCGCCGCCGAGCACGACGCCTGACCGTTGTGCCGCCGCGGGGACGGCCGAAGGCCGAGCTCACCCTCTCGGACGCGGAGCGTCGTACGCTGCAGGGCTGGTCCGCCCAGCCGGGCCGCGCCGATCGGCGGGCCCTGCGGGCGCGGATCGTGCTGGCCAGCGCCGCGGGCCTGACCAACACGGACGTCGCCGACGGGCTCGACGTGACGTCGCGGACGGTCGGCAAGTGGCGGGCCCGCTTCGTCCGCCATCGGCTGTCCGGCCTGGCCGACGATCCGCGGCCCGGCGCCGGCCGGCGGATCACTCCGGCGCAGATCGAAGCGGTGCTGGTCAGGACGTCGCAGACGGCGCCGCCGAGCGGCGCCGACCAGTGGTCGACCCGGTCGATGGCGGACGCCGTCGGGCTGAACCAGACGGCGGTTTCCCGGATCTGGCGGGCGGCCGGGCTTGGGCACCAGCCCCTGCCCACCTGGCGTCTCTTCCAGGATCCGGAGATCGGGGCGCGGATACGGCAGCTCGCCGGACTCCGCCTGACCGGCACGGAACGGATCGTTGCGCTGGCACTGGAGCGTCGGCCCACCCAGTCGATCACCGGCTGTGACCCCGGCGAGCGGGCGGCGCTGGACCGGAGACGCGATGACCTTCTCGCCGCGCTTCGGGCCATCCCCCTCGCGCGATCCGGCCCCGCCCCGGACGGCCCCGACCCAGGCCTGCTGCGCTTCCTGATCGGGCTCGACACGCGTGTCCCGCCCGACCAGGAGGTGCATGTCGCCCTCTGCGGTGGGCGGCCGACCGTCGAGAACCCCGCAGTACGCGACTGGGCCGCCGCCCGTCCGCGGTTCCACCTGCATCCGGTACCGGTGCCGGACACCTGGCAGCGGCTGGCGGAACGGTCGCTGGCCCGGCTCGCCCGGCGAGGCGCGCTGGCCGGCACCGCCGGGCTGGCGGCCTCGCTGCCCGGCCGGGCGCGGGCCGGCGAGACCGATCCCGAGCCGTACGTCTGGTTCGCGCCCTCCTCCGGGGAGGGATGGCGGCGGGTGCCGGCCCGAGCGTCGGTGTGCTGAGCCGGTCAGCGAGCGTCGGTGTGCTGAGCCGGTCAGCGGCAGCGCAGGGCGCTCACTCCCCAGGAGAAGCCCATGCCGCTGCTGGCCACCAGCACCACGTCCCCCGGGGAAAGCCGGCCGTCGTTGCGCAGGTCGGCGAGAGCGAGGAACGGGTCGGAACCGCCCATGTGCCCGTAGCGGTGGTAGTTGAAGACCGACCTCTCGGCCGGGATGCCCAACGCCGCCAGCACCCGCTCGTGCATGTTCCGGTCGCCCTGGTTGATCAGGAAGTAGCGGATCTCGGCCAGCGAGAGGTCCAGGGTGGAGAGGGTGTCATTCGTCAGCTCGACGAAGTTCCGCAGGTAGGCGTCCGAGAGCCCCTTACGGTGACCACGCCGGCGCATCCGGACCCGGTCGTCCTCGATGTCTCCGGAGTAGTAGTCGGCCCAGGAGGGGTCGGTGCGCATCTGCGAGTGCAGCAGGTCGAACGCGCCGTCCCTGCCGACCAGGAGCGCGGCGGGGGCGTCGCCGAAGTTGAACAGCGCCTTCGACTCCGGGTCCGCGTAGTCGACCAGTTGGCTGAGCCGATCACCCAGGATGACCAGGACATGAGCGGCTCGGCCGAGCTCGACCTTGTCCGCGGCCAACTGCACCGCCGTCATGGCTGCGTTGCAGAAGTTCGACACCTCGAAACAGTGCGCCCGTTCGATCCCCAGCTCGGCCGCCACCTTCGCGGCCGGCGACCAGAAGGGCTGGTCCCACTCGCCGGAACCGGCGTAGAACACGAACCCGATGTCCTCCGGTGCGACGCCGGTCCGCTTGAGCAGGACACGCGCGGCATCGACGGCCAGTTCCCAGGCCGGTTCGTACTCACCCAGGGCGGGAAAGCGATCCGCGTGGGTGATCTCCAGGATCTGCGCGAGGGTCAACCCGGATGCGCGCTGCATGTCTCGGGTGTCGACCTGCCCCGTGGGCAGCCGAACCTCGAAGTCGACGATTGCCGCCACGCCCAACTCCTTCCCGGTCAGTGTCCGTGAACGGTGGCCCCGTCGGCCAACCTCCGGATGATCGCGCTGATGTCGTTGCCGCCCAGCCCGGCGTCCAGCCCCTGCGCCAGGCTCCGTTGCGCCGCGCCGATGACGCCGTCCGCCGTGGCCCCGGCCGCCAGGGCCAGTCGCAGGTCCTTCTCCGCCAACCCGAGCGCGAAGAGAGCGGGCTGCTCCGCGACGCCCACCCGGGGGCGCATCACCCCGATCAGTGGTGCCAGCGTCGTACGGGTCAGGGCGTCGAAGGCGACGTCACGCCCGACACCGAGCCGCTCGGCCAGCCCCAGCGCCTCGCCCAGCAGCACGATCGCGTTGATGGTCGCGACGTTCACCACCAGCTTGACCGCCGCGCCGTCGCCCAACTCGCCGGTGTGTTCCACGTGGCCCAGCACGGACAGGACCGGGGCGCAGTGCGCGATGTCCGGCGCCGACCCACCGGCGAAGATGTGCAGCTTACCGGCCTCCGCCTGCGGGACACTGCCGAGCACCGGCGCGTCGACCAGCGCCACGTGTTCGGGCAGCCGCTCGCGCAACAGGGTCACCGCGTCCGGGCCGATGGTGGACATCTCGACGACGGTGGTGCCCGGCTCCAGGGTCAACTCTCCGAGGACGGTGAGCACCGCGTCGGGGTCGCTGAGCATCGTGATCACGACGCGACGGCCCTGGACGGCCTCCTGAGCGCTGGTGGCCGCCTGGGCGCCCGCCGCCCGCGCCGGCTCGTCGCGGCCGCCGGTCCGGTTCCAGACCGTGACGTCGTGACCGGCCTGGGCGAGGCGGACCGCCATGGGTAGACCCATGCGCCCGAGTCCGAGGAATGCGATGCGGGACTGCATTGCGGAAGAATAACGCACGGGCGCGGCAGGAAAGCAACCACGCTTTATATAGAACGTACTTGTGACTCACCGTCGATCGTCGCGGAAAATGTCCACCGTCGTTGGACGTGGTAATGTGCCGAGTGCCCGTCCCCGTGGCGGGTGACCTCCCTGACAGCACGGCGGCAAGGTGGCGGACAATGCAGAAGAGACTGGTGAACCCGGCAGAGGCTCCCGCGCCCGCGGGCCCCTACTCGCAGGTCGCGGAACTCGACCTCGGAAGCGGCAAGCTGCTCATCCTGTCCGGCCAGGTCGCGCTCGACGACGCCAACAAGGAGATCGTCGGAGCCGGGGACATGACGGTTCAGGCGGACCGCACCCTGGAGATCATCGGACGCCTGCTCGCGGCGCACGGCGCGACCTTCGCCGACGTGGTCAACATCCGCACCTACCTCACCGACATGGGCCACCGCGCCGAGTACGCGGCGGTGCGCGCCAAGTACTTCACCGGCGACCTGCCCACCAGCACCACCGTCGAGGTCTCCAAACTCTTCCGCGACGAGGCGTTGATCGAGATCGAGGTCACCGCCGCCGTCAGCGCGGCCTGACCGATCGGTGACGAGGAGTCCCGGATGCGCCTCGACCGAACCGTGGAACCGGAGTTCCAGCAGCTCGTGACGACCCTACGGGTGCCCGAGATGGGCACCGACGTGGTGGCGCCGCTGCTGGTCAACCTGCTCCACATGCTGCGCCCGCAACGGGTGCTCGAAGTCGGCATGGGGTACACCACCCCGTTCCTCGCCACCGCGCTCGCCGACATCCGCGAGCAGAGTGTCGCCGAGGCACGGGGGCTGGCCGCCAAAACTGCCCGCCACCGCGACGCCGGCCTCGACGACGGTTGGCTGAACGACGAGCCGGCCCTGGCGGCCCCCTCGTTCCACCTGGAGCCGTACGCGCCACGCCTGGTCGCGGTGGACGACCTGTCCAACGCCTTCTCGTCGGCCGACCGGGTCCTGGAGGTGCTCCGCGAGCTGCGGGTGGACGACCTGGTCACGGTGGTCAACGCCGACGTGCGGGACTGCGCTGAGAAGCTTCCCCCGGAATACGACGTCATTGACCTCGCCTGGGTCGACGCGTGGGAGTGCCTCTACTTCTTCGACCATTTCTGGGAACGCATCAACCCCGATGGTGGGGTGCTGCTGATGCACTACCTGATGACATATCCCGAGGGCGAGGCGATTCTGCGTTACCTTCGCGAGTTCCAGCGGTCCAACCCGGGTGAACTCGAGATGGTGAACCTTCTGGAATCGCACAAGCTGACGCAGAACAGCGTGACGATGCTGCGCCGTACGAGCGGCGCGCGGCGACGCAACTACGGCGGCTCGGGCGGTACGGTGAAATATTCCGCGCAGCTACGCGAGGACGCCGAGGCGCAGTCACGCCTCGTGTGATCCGAGCGCCCGCCGGCGTAGCCGGACGGCCGACCCGGGTTCGTCCTCCCGTCCACAGACGTGACCACCGCACTGGCCCCGCCGCGGGTGACGCGATTCCGCAGGTGACCAGCAGACCCGCCGCGGCGCAGCAGCTGCGTGACCTGGCGCACGGTCGGACCGGTGGGTCAGCCGGGCACATCGATCCTTTTGGCGCCGCCGGCCACCGACCCGGGTGTCACCGTCGATGAGCGGCGTGTCATCGCGGAGATGATGGCGAAGGGCACGTACGGCTGGATCATGTTGGCGACCCCCGACCTCGACGGCGCCTTCGAGAGGGTGCAGGCCTGCGGTGCCGAGGTGGTCCAGGAGCCGAGCGGGCAGCCGTACGGGGTTCGTGGCTGCGCTTTCCGCGACCAGGCCGGCAGGGACCGGATGTGTCGCTCGAAGCTGGTTAGATCGGTTCAAGCGACGCCGACGGAGACCGCGAAGGCGGCCCGCGTGACAGATGGAGACACCATGAGCACGGCCGCGAGGACGGATACACCTCTGCCTGTGCCGCAGGTTGCCGGCAGCCGAGAGCACATCCGCGTGCGGGGCGCGCGCGAGAACAACCTCAAGGACGTCAACGTCGAGATCCCGAAGCGCCAGCTGACGGTCTTCACCGGCGTCTCCGGCTCGGGCAAGAGCTCGCTGGTGTTCGGCACGATCGCCGCGGAGTCGCAGCGGCTGATCAACGAGACCTACAGCGCCTTCGTGCAGGGCTTCATGCCGACGCTGGCGCGGCCGGAGGTCGACGTGCTCGAAGGGTTGACGACCGCGATCATCGTCGACCAGCAGCGGATGGGTGCCAATCTCCGCTCCACCGTCGGCACCGTCACCGACGCGAACGCGATGCTGCGGATTCTGTTCAGCCGGCTCGGGAAGCCGCACATCGGCTCGGCTCAGGCGTTCTCCTTCAACGTCGCCTCGATCAGTGGAGCGGGTGCGGTCAGCCTGGAGCGCGCCGGACGGACCGTGAAGGAGCGCCGCGACTTCAGCATCACCGGCGGCATGTGTCCCCGGTGCGAAGGCCGGGGCGCGGTCACCGACATCGACCTCACCCAGCTCTTCGACGACTCCAAGTCGATCGCCGAGGGCGCCTTCACCATCCCCGGCTGGAAGTCGGACAGCTGGTGGACCGTGCGGATCTACGCCGAGTCGGGCTTCCTCGATCCGAACAAGCCGATCTGCAGGTTCACCAAGAAGGAGATGCACGACTTCCTCTACCGGGAGCCGACCAAGGTGAAGGTCGAGGGGGCGAACCTCACCTACGAGGGGCTGATCCCCAAGATCCAGAAGTCGTTCCTCGGCAAGGACCGGGAGGCGATGCAGCCCCACATCCGGGCCTTCGTGGACCGGGCGGTCACCTTCACCACCTGTCCCGAATGCGACGGCACCCGGCTCAGCGAGGCGGCCCGGTCGTCGAAGATCGAGGGGATCAACATCGCCGATGCCTGCGCGATGCAGATCAGCGACCTCGTCGGGTGGGTCCACGACCTGAACGAACCGTCGATGTCGCCCCTGCTGGCGGCGTTGGGTGAGATCCTCGACTCGTTCGTGGAGATCGGGCTGGGCTACCTCTCGCTCGACCGGCCGTCGGGCACCCTGTCGGGCGGCGAGGCGCAGCGCGTCAAAATGATCCGTCACCTCGGCTCTTCGCTCACCGACGTCACCTACGTCTTCGACGAACCCACCATCGGGCTGCACCCCCACGACATCGCGCGGATGAACGGCCTGCTGCTGCGGCTTCGCGACAAGGGCAACACGGTGCTCGTCGTGGAGCACAAGCCGGAGGCGATAGCCATCGCCGACCACGTCGTCGACCTCGGCCCCGGCGCCGGTACGGCGGGCGGCACCGTCTGCTTCGAGGGAACCGTGGAGGGGCTGCGGGCCAGCGGCACGGTCACCGGCCGCCATCTCGACGACCGGGCCACCCTGAAGGAGAAGATTCGGACGCCCACCGGCACGCTGGAGATCCGTGGGGCGACGGCACACAACCTGCGCGACGTCGACGTCGACATCCCGCTCGGGGTGCTCGTCGTGGTCACCGGGGTCGCCGGTTCCGGCAAGAGCTCGCTGATCCACGGCTCGGTGTCAGGGCGGGACGCAGTGGTGTCGGTCGACCAGGGGGCGATCCGGGGCTCTCGGCGGAGCAATCCGGCGACGTACACCGGGCTGCTCGACCCGATCCGCAAGGCGTTCGCGAAGGCCAACGGCGTGAAGCCGGCGCTGTTCAGCTCCAACTCCGAGGGTGCCTGCCCCCACTGCAACGGTGCCGGCGTCATCTACGTCGACCTGGGGATGATGGCGGGGATCGCGACCACCTGCGAGGAGTGCGAGGGGAAGCGGTTCCAGGCATCGGTGCTGGACCACCACCTGGGCGGGCGTGACATCAGCGAGGTGCTCGCGATGTCGGTGACGGAGGCCGAGGAGTTCTTCGGCGCCGGGGAGGCACGCACGCCGGCGGCGCACGCCATCCTCGGCCGGCTCGTCGACGTCGGGCTCGGCTATCTCAGCCTCGGCCAGCCGCTCACCACGCTCTCCGGCGGCGAGCGGCAGCGGCTCAAGCTGGCCACCCAGATGGCCGAGAAGGGTGGTGTCTACGTCCTCGACGAGCCGACCACCGGCCTCCACCTTGCCGACGTCGAGCAGTTGCTCGGCCTGCTCGACCGGCTCGTCGACTCCGGCAAGTCGGTCATCGTCGTCGAGCACCACCAGGCGGTGATGGCGCACGCCGACTGGATCATCGATCTCGGCCCCGGCGCCGGTCACGACGGCGGCCAGATCGTCTTCGAGGGCACCCCCGCCGACCTGGTTGCTGCCCGCCGCACCCTCACCGGCGAGCACCTCGCGGCCTACGTCGGCATCTGACCGGGGCTCTCGCGGACACTGAGCTGTTACCACTCGGCCCCACCCGACCGGGGGGGGGGCGGCCCCCCCCCCGGCCCTGCCCCCGGCAACAGGGACACGGCCATCCACATCGCTATTCGCTGACGGTGGACGCCGGCCGGGGTGCCGCGCTCCTTTTCGTCGGATCTGCCGGTGCAGACGGTCCCCGGTGGCGCCCGTTGGGATCGACAGCGGCTTGACCGGCCGGGGGTGCCGCGCCCCCGGCGCTTGCCTGGTTGGGCGTTCCACCCGCTGAGCTGCTGGCGGGGCCGTCCTGGTCCGGGCGCATCAGCCGGCGCACCCGCAAGGCCAGTAGTCCGGCGGCGCCCAGCCCGATCACGCCGATGATGATCAGCGCCATGGTCCGGGCACCGGAGGTGGAATCAGACGTGCGCCGGTCCGCCGGGGCGACCGCCTGCTGCTCCTCGGGCAACTCGCGGGTGAGAGCGGCGACGAGATTGATCATTCCGTGCCCGTAGCGGTTGTCCGGCACCGCGTCCGACATCTTGTCGGCGGTCACCTTCACCCGGTGGGTGATCTGAGCCGCGTCGAGGCCCGGGTAGGCGGACCGGACCAGGGCCGCCTCGGCCGCCGCGAACGCCACCGCATAGGAGGTGCCGTCGCTGGCCAGCACTCCGGTTCCGGTCACTCCGAGGGTCGTCACGTTCAGGCCCGGCGCGACGACATCGACCGCGCCGGGTCGGTAGGAGGCGGCCGGCTGGCCGCCCACTCCGACACCGCCGACCCGGAGCACCCCGCCGCCACCATCGGCCAGGTCCGGGCCGGCGGGCGTGGCCGCAGTCGGCGCGCCGACCACCACCACGATGTTCCGGCTGACGGCTGTCGCGATGGCCTTCGCCACTGCGGCCTCACCCATGTTCACGTAGGACCCGAGTGCGATGACCGTGGCACCGGCCGAGGTGGCGACCTCGATGCCGGCCGCCTGATCGGCGGCCTTGGCCTTCGGCCTGGTGGTGACGACCCGCACCGGCAATACGGTGGCGTCCGGCGCGATGCCGGACAGCGGGCTGCCCTTCGTGGGCTGGGCCGCGATGATGCCCGCCATACCTGTGCCCGAACTCAGGCAGTCGGTGTTGCCACGGCCGCTGCCGGAGACGACGTCCGCCCCGATGGCCACGTGCCCGGCCAACTGCTCCAGGCTGCCGTCCACGCCGGAGTCCACGATCGCCACCAGCTGACCGTTTCCCCTGCTGTGCGCCCAGGCCTGATCCGGCGTCAGACGCTGTGCCGCCCAGTTGGACGGAGAGTTGGAGGTCTTCGCAGCGACACACTGGCCCTTCTTGTAGGTGGGCTTGGGCGCCGAGCTGGGCACCACGGCCGGGTTGCCGGCACGGGGAAGCACCGGGACGTTCGTCGGTGCGCCCGCCGATGGCGACTGCCCGGGCGCAGCCGGGCCCGTGCCCGAGCCCGGCGCGGAGCCCGTGCCCGAGCCCGTGCCCGGGGCCGAGCCCGTGCCCGAGCCCGGGGCCGAGCCCGAGGCTACGGGATTCGCGCTCTTCTGGGGCAGCAAGCCGTACTGCACGCCGCTGCCGACCGCGTCCCAGGGCAGCACCAGGTGCCAGCCGGGGCGCAGGGTCTTGGGGTCGCTCAGCTTGCCGCCGTCGAGCTGCGGGCGGCCGACGTTCAGGCTGAAGATCTCCACGGACCGGTCCGCGGTGCCCAGGAACCGCTGGGAGATTCCGCCGAGCGTCTCCGGGGCGCCCTGGTAGGACGACGTGACGGTGTAGTACTTCAGGTACTCGGCGCTGCCCAGGGGCGCCGCGCCGGCGGGGAGGCCGGCCAGCAGCAGCCCCGTCATGACCGCGACGAGACCCGCCACCGCCGCGGTCACCGTGCCGTACCGGCGGCCGGTGCCGTCACTCATCTGGTCAACAGCCACCGTTGGTCCTTGGCGTAGGTCTGGGTTTGACATTGCGACCTCTGATTCCTAGCCCCACGTGGCGTTGTCGAGCTGGAAATGCCCGGCCCAGTTGGGGTAGGTGGTGCCGACCGCCTGGAAGGTGACCTCGATTCGGCTTACCGATGACACCGAGGACCAGTTGGTCAGGCCTACCGAGAGGGTCGTCCAGGTGTTGGGTTGGGGGTAGGAGGTCATGATCACCCGGCTGCCGTCGCTACCGGTCAGCGCGACGATCGCGCGATAGCTGGTCGCGCCCTGGACCCCGCCCCAGCAGTTGAACTGCACCTTGAACGTGGACTTCTTGGACATGTCGATCGGCCGCGCGGGCACGATGTACGTGCTTCGCGGGCTGGTGCTGGGGATGAACTCGTTGACGGCCTGTAGGCAGGAACCGGAGTAGCAGGTTCTCGGACCGTTGGCGAACGAGGTGACTCGCTCCACCCGAGCAACGTTCTGGCCGGGCTGCCAGCCCATGGTGCCGGATTCGAAGTTGTAGCCGGTCGGCGCGGCAGGCGAGTTGGGTCGCGGGGCGGCCGGCGCTGCCGGGGTGGCGGGCGACGGGGCGGCGGGCGACTGGCTGCCGGACGCCGTGCTGGGTGACGGCGAGGGTGACTTCGAAGGCGAGGCCGAGACGGCCGGCGAGGGCGTGCTGCCGAGCCGCTTGTCCTTCGTGTAGTAGTCCACGTAGCTCAGCGTGCGGTTGATGTCACTCTGCAGTGATGGTGCCTGGGGTGCGCCGCCTGCTGCGCGGACGGCGGCGGGCCCCCATTGGAACGCGGCCAGGGCGAGGGTGTGGGGGTCGCCTGCGGTCAGCGCGGAGAGCTGCCCGGACAGGTCGCACATGACGGTGCCGAGCATGGGGATCGCCGTGTGGGGGTCCCAGGGTGAGGCGGCTGGGGCGTTCGACGCGGCCACGTACTGGGCCCAGATCTCGGGGAGGAACTGGGCGATGCCCTGGGCGCCGTTGTCGGAGCGCAGGTTCGGGTCGAAGTTGGAGGCGGCCATGAGTTGGGCGGCGACCCGTGCCGGGGTGACGACGCGGCAGATATGGCCGGCGCGGACGACGTCGTCGACGTACTCCTCGGGCAGGGGCTTGGCGAGCGACGCGGCAGCGGCCAGCGGGGCGCCCGGCGACGCGGCGGCGCCGTCCGAACCGGTGAACTGGGGGTGACGGGCGTACCACTCGGCGTACCCGGATGTGGTGTCGACGTAGGCCTTGGCGCTGGCCGGCACCGCCTTGGCGTCGAGCACCGGTTGCAGCCCGGCACGGGTGGCGGCGACGGCAGCGCGCCACAGGTCGCCGGAGATTCCGGCGGCTCGGAGTTGACCGACCATCTCACAGGTGTGGTGGGCGAGGGCGATGATGTTGGCCCGTCGATCGGCGAACTGGGCCTTCGGCCATGGCTCCCACCTGCGCCAGGTGGTGTCGTCGAGGCCGGCGATGCCCTGGACCTTGCCGACTCGCTTGACGGCGGCGTCGAAGCCGCTGGCGGCCATGACCTGTGCGGCCAGGCGCGGTGCCGTCAGCGTGGGGCAGGAGAGCGCGGCGCTCTGGACGGTGGACAGGTCACCGGCGGGGACCGGCTTACCGGCCAACCGGTCCTCGTCGGCCCGGGCCGGGGCGAACTCCAGGAGGCCTGCCGCAGCCAGCGCCATCACCAGTACCATGGCCAGGCCCACGTCGGTGGGCCGTACACGACCCCGCCCGCGGGCCGACCGGGCCTCCGGACGGGCGGCTCCGGTGTCGCGTTGGGTCAACCGTCGAAGCAGCGCGGTCACCTTCACGGATCGCTCTCCCTGTACTTCTGCAGTCGTTCACGGCGAGCGAAACCCGAGGTTGGCTCGCCTTTTCGGCGCAACAATATCCGACCCGGACGGTTCGGCCGAGGGTCAAAAGTCCATCGGAGGCCCACGATGGACCCTGCGCCTCCCAGGCGGGAGCGGGTGTGACCTGGCAGATTCCCACGTATCGCCGCCAATGGTGCTATTAGGATATTTCGCCCATTTTGCACATGTCGGAGCGGGCGGTGGAGGCGGCGGATCGTCGGGCGTCCGCCCGCCCGGCGGAACGTCGCGCGGTGCACTGGAGGCCCAGTTCGACAATCAGTCCGCGGTCACGGTTCCCGCCGCGTTCGTCGTCGCCGGGCGTCGGGGCGGCATCCGCCCAGTGGGACTCCCCGACATCAGGTGAGACCTTCCCGGAGGCCGGTGGGCGTGGATGCGCCCGAAATTCGTTGAAGATGTCTGGCCAGAGAATCGCGAATATCTTCGGCGCTTTTCTTCCATACGACGGGTTTCGGATGCTGAGACCGGCTTTCGGAGCAGGCGTGAACGTCGGTTTCCAGGGAGTTTGTCGCGGCGTCCAAATCGGGGTGGGGGATATTCTCCCCGAAAAGGGCGAACCAGCGTTCGGTCTGTGTGATCCACGACGGGCCGGCCGGGGTGAAATGGATGTGGAAGCGGGGATGTCGGGCCAGCCAGCTCCGCATCGTCGCGGAACTGTGGATGTCCACGTTGTCGCAGAGGACGTGCACATCCAACTCGGCGGGCACCGCGGTGTGGATCGCGAGGAGGAACCCGCGGTACTCGTGGGTGCGCCTGCGCCGACCCGGTTCGCCGGCCACGGGCCCGCCGGTCGTGTCGGGTGCCGGCACCGGGCCGCGCGTGCCGGGGCCCCGCGTGCGCCCGCCCGGCAGGTCGGGCTCGGTCGGCGGCGCCAGGCGGAACCTGTCGGGGGCTCCGGTCCACGGGCCCTCGTCCGTGCAGAGCGCCACCGCCCGCGCCGGCGCGTTCTGGTACAGGCCGACCACGTCGACGACCCTCACCACGAACTGCGGATCTGCGATCAGTCTGAATCCGTCCTGAAGGTGCGGGCGAAGGTCGAACCGCCGCCAGATCCGCCCGACCGTCGAGGCGGACAGGCCGCTGTGCGTGGCCATCGACGCCCGGGACCAGCGCTTCGTTCGCTCGGGCGGGGAATCGAAGGTGGCGGCGACCAACTGCTCCACCTGGTCCTGACGGATCGTTGCCGGCCGTCCGGCCCGTGGCTCGTCGGCGAGCCCGGGCATCCGCCTTGCCAGAAACCGGGACCGCCACTTGCCCACCGTCGGTAGTGACACGCCGAATCGGGCCGCGACCTCCCCGTTCGTGATGCCGTCGGCGCAGGCCAGCACGATCCGGCAGCGCAGCGCGTACGCCTGTGTCGAGTGGGCCGCCCGCGCCCCCCGTACCAACTGAGCCCGCTCTCCCTCACTGAGAGCCAGCTCGGCCCTCGGCCGGCCCTTCCTCATGCGGCCGATCATACATAAACGGCAACGAATTTCAGGCGCGTTTTTTCGGCGCTTTGTGGATGGCCAACTCCGGCGCTGTCCCTTCTGGACAGCTTCTGGTGCCCTCGGTATGGTCCCGACGAGTACCAGAGCGACGGAAACGCTCGCTACTGCAAGGTCGCGGTGGCCGTGGAACGACTTGACATGGAGATTTGCCCAGTGACCACCAACGATCTTAGAACGCAGATGACATCCATCTGCGCCGAGGTGCTGAACCGGTCCACGGTCGGGTCGGACGAGGACCTCGTCACGCTGGGCATGGACTCGGTGGGCGCGGTGGAGATCGTGACGCGCGTCGAGACGGCCTACGGCGTGGACGTCGTCGACGTCATCTTCGACACCCCCACGGTGAGCCGCCTCTGCGACGTGGTGCGGGGGGCCACCCTCAGTGGCGCACCAGATGCCTAGCCCGCTGGACGAGCCCGATCTCGCGGTGACCACGAACCTGCTCGACCTCGTCTCGGCCGCAGCGGCCCGGTACGGCGACCGCCCGTACCTGGTTCCAGCCGAGCCCGGGGGGCGAACGGTGAGTTTCGCGGACGTCCTGACCTTCACGAGGGGCTGCGCCGCCCTCCTCGACGAGCACGGGGTGCCGCCGGGCGCCCGGGTGGCGGTGGTCCTGCACAACTCCTCACTGGCGGCGCTGCTGTTCATCGGCATCATCGCCGCACAGCGCATGTTCGTGCCGCTGAACCCGAGGTCAGGGCCGGGCGAGCTGGACACGCTGCTCGCCCACTGTGGGCCCGCGCTCGTGTTCGGGCTCCCGTCGGCCGCCGCGCGGGCGGGACAGGGGTCACGCTGGGTAACCGTGGACGACGCGGAGGCCGTCCTTTCCGACGTTCTCGCGCGGGGCGCGACGTACCAGGGCGAGCTGATCTCGGCCGGCGGTGCGTCGGACGCCGAGATCGTCTACACCTCCGGCTCGACGGGGGTCCCCAAGGGCGTCGTGCTGTCGCACCGGAGCCTGCTCGCCAACTCCCTGGCCATGGGCGAGTGGGCCGGCGCGGGGCCCGAGGACGTCTTCCTCAACGTCGTTCCGCTGTTCCACGCCGGCGGGCAGGGATTCCCGATGCTGACCCCGCTGTGGAGCGGCGGACGGTCGGTCTGCGTGCGCTCCGAGACGGCGTTGGTGCGGTTCTGGAGCTACGTGGACCGGCACGACCCGACGTGGACGCTGGTGGTCAACGCCTACCTCGCCAACCTGGTGGACCGTCCGCAACGACCGGCCGGGAGCCGCCTCAGGGGTGTCCTCGCCGGCGGCTCGGCCCTCAGCCCGGCGTTGATCCAACGCTTCGAGGACACCTTCGGCATTCCCGTTCACCAGGTGTACGGCATGACGGAGATGACCTCGCTGACAACGGTCGAGCCACGCGACCGCAAGCCGGGGGAGCGCCGGAGTGCCGGGCTGCCTGTGCCGTTCGCCAGGGTCCGTGTCGTCGGCCCGGACGGCCGCGACGTCCCGCCGGGCGAGAACGGCGAGGTCCTGCTGAGCGGGCCGAGCATCTTCACCCGCTACGAGAACGCGCCGGAGCTCACTGCGCAGCGACTCGACGACGGCTGGGTCCGCAGCGGCGACCTGGGCCACCTCGACGAGCGTGGGGAGCTCTCCATCGTCGACCGGATCGACAGCATGGTCATCGTCAGCGGCGAGAACGTCTATCCCGCCGAGATCGAGAACGCGGTGCCGCAGCTGGAGGGCGTCGAGGACGGTGTGGTCGCCGCGCTGCCGCATGGCGTGACGGGTGTGGAGCTGGTTCTCGTCTACAGCCTGCTGCCCGGCGCCGTAGCCGACGCCGACGCGTGGCGGGCGACGTTGCTGAGGTTCCTCAGCGCGGTCAAGGTGCCGCGCAGGTTCGTCGCCCTCCAGGAGTTGGGCCTGAGCAGCTTTCCTCGTACCCCGCTCGGCAAGATCCAGAGACCGGAGGTGCGGCGTCTGGCGCTCGAACACCTGACGTGAGCAGGTCCCGGGGTCGGAGGACGACTCCGTTTTTCTTTCCGCCCACACAGACGTGTGGAAGTCGACAGGAGGTGGTTTGCGTCATGTCGGTCGAGATCCTCGCTGACGAGGAAGTGGTGGTACGCACCCCCGAAGAGCTGAAACGTATGCCGCGTGCCTACCAGAAGGCGCTCGTCAGCCAGATAATGATCAATACGGAGGGCGAGCTCTCCGGCGGCGATGACTACACCATGATGTTCCTCCCGCTGGCACCCAACGCCGAAGAGCGTCAGGTGTGCGCGGAGCGGGCGGCGGAAGAGTACGACCATTACAAGATCGGCAAGCGGGTGCTCGCCGAGATCGGCATCGACACGACCTACATGGAAGTGCAGACGATCGAGGAACGGCGACTCTTCTCGGACAAGCGGCTGCACGAGTGCACGACGTGGGCCGAGCGCGGGATCTACTCCTACATCGGCGAGGAGAGCGCGCTGCTGATGATCAAAGAGTTCGCCGAGGGCAGCTACAAGCCGTGGGCCGACGCCGTCCGGACGATCGTCCTGGACGAAAAGATCCACATCGCGCACGGCGCCCGGGTGTGCCGCAACCTGGCGGTCACCGACGAGGGCCGCGAGCAACTCCAGGTGGCCTTGAACCGGTTGTGGCCGGTGTTCCAGGGCCTCTTCGGCACCCCGGACTCCGAGCGCTCGAAGCGGGCGGTCCGGTACGGCCTGCGGAGGACCACCAACCGCGAGGCGATGGAGAAGTGGCTCCACACGGTCACGCCCCGAATCCACGCGCTCGGACTTGTCGTACCGAACTGACAACCGGAAGGGACGACCGCGTCATGCCCACCCCTGTTGCGATCAATCCACGGCCGCCGTCCCGGCGGGAGGCCAAGGCCAAGCTGCAGTCGTTGCTGGCGGGCCGCCCCGATCTGGCTGAGCGGCTACATGTCATCCGGGACATGGGCCTGCGGGTCACCGCGTCCGAGGTTCACCTGACGACCACCTGCAACATCCGGTGCAAGGGATGCTGGTACTTCGAAGGGGGCTTCGACTCGGCGGTCCCGGAGACGTCGGACCCGGTGGTGATCTCCGAGTTCGTGGACCGGCTCGTCGCGCGGGGCATCACCCAGGCGACCCTGATCGGCGGCGAGCCCACGCTGGTCCTGCCCCGGGTCAGGCCGTTCGTCGAGCGGCTCCCGTACGTCACGATCTCCACCAACGGGATCCGACCGCTGCCGCGGGCGGGGTTCGAGAACGTCGCGGTGGCGATCAGCCTCTTCGGCGGGGGCCCGCTGGACGACTCCCTGCGCGGGTACCGCCCGAACGGATCGTCGTTCACCGGGCTCTTCGAGACCGCCCTCGGGCACTACCGCAACGACCCGCGGGTGATCTTCGTGTACGCGCTGTCCGAGGAGGGCCTCCAGTACGTCGAGCCGACGGTGCGGGCGATCCAGGACAACGGGAACCAGGTCACCTTCAACTTCTACTCCGAGCACGGCAGCGACCACGCGCTGCGGATCGAGAACGAGCAGCGCACCCTCTCCGAGGCGCTGCGGATCAAGCAGAAGTACCCGGACACGGTGGTGAGTCATCCGTACTTCATCGAGACGCTCATCACCGGGCGCAGCCACTGGGGTGGGCAGTTCGGGTACGACGTCTGCCCGAGCATCAGCGTGGACCATCCCGACCACGCCGAGCGGATCCGTAACGGCAACCCCGTCCTGGACGGCTTCGTGGTCTACGGCGCCGACTACAAGACGCTCCAGTTCTGCTGCACGTCCGGCAACTGCTCGGACTGCCGTGACAGTCAGGGCGTCTACAGCTGGCTCCTGGTCAGCTCCACCCGGTTCCTCGACGACGTGAACCGGCTGGAGACCTGGCTGGACCTGGCGGAGAGCTACTGGCGCCAGTGGTACTGGGCGCAACTGCATGCCGACAACTTCGCCCGCCGCGCGCCGCTGGCCGCGTAGGCACCCGCCCCGACAGAAGGAGTGTCCCGCATGTCTTCTCCCTCTTCTCAAATCACCACGTCCGTCGTCGAGGAGCGGCTCCGCGCCGAGCTGATCGACCTCGGCGTCGACGAGGAGGCGATCACCCCGGAAGCCAAGTTCGACAAGCTCGACATCGACTCGCTGGACATCGCCGACCTCATGGCCATGGTGGTCAAGGAGTTCAACGTGGAGATCCCGCGCAGCGAGCTGGCCGACGTCACGGTCGGGCAGCTCGTCGAGCGGATCGTCGCGGGCGCGTCGCATTGACCTCGTTACTCAGCCTGGCCGGGCGCACCTACCTGGTCACCGGGGTCCTCAACAACGAGTCGATCGCCTGGCACGTGGCGGCTGCGCTCCAACGGGAAGGCTGCGAGGTCATCCTGACCTCGTTCGGGCGGGTGGCCCGAATCACCAGGAAGGTGGCCGACCTGCTGCCGACCCGCCCCGAGGTGCTCGACCTGGACGTCATGTCCGACCAGAGCGTCGCCTCACTGGCCGCCGACATCGAGAGCCGCTGGGGACGGCTCGACGGCGTGCTGCACAGCATCGCCGCCGCGCCGCCGGACGCGCTGGGCCCGGGCTTCGTCGGCGCGCCGGCCGGCGGCGTGCTCGACGGCTTCCGGGTGTCGTCGTACTCGTTCCAGCAGGTCACCACCGCGCTTGCGCCGCTGCTCCGGGGTGCTCCGGGCGGCGGCGCGGTGGTGGGGCTGACCGTCGACTCCACCCGCGCCCTGCCCGGCTACGGCTGGATGGGCGTGTACAAGTCGGCGCTGGAGGCGATCTCCCGGTACCTGGCGCTGCACCTCGGGCCGGCGGGAATCAGGGTCAACCTGGTCGCCGCGGGCCCGGTCGAGACGGTGTCGGCGCGTGGGGTGGGCACCTTCTCCGAGCTGGCCGAGCAGTACGAGCGGTGGGCGCCGCTGGGCTGGGACCGGACCGATCCGGCGCGGGTCGTCGGTGCGGTCCTCTTCCTGCTGTCGGACCTGTCCCGGCAGACCACCGGGCAGGTGGTCCACGCGGACGGCGGGATGCACGCGGTGTTCGGCGGAGTCGGCGTACCCCCTGCGGCGACGCCGTCGCCCGGCCGCACCGCGACCGTCTGACACCACTGGGGGAACGAACGTGCGTCTTGTCGTCAAGGGGATGAGCGAGCCCCTCGCGGGGGAACTCGACATTCCGGCATCGAAGTACCACGCTCACCGTGCGCTGATGCTGGCGTCACTGGTGGACGGAACGAGCCGTATCCACGGCGCCTGCGGCGCCGGCCATGTGCGGCACACCATCAGCGCCCTGCGTGGCCTCGGCACCTCCGTCACCGTCGACGGGGACACGTTCGTGGTGCGTGGTGGCCGCTACCAGCCGGTCCGCCCGGAGGTCTCGGTCGGCAGCTCCGGCACCACCCTCTACTTCCTGTCCGGGCTGGCTGCGCTGGCCGACGCACCGGTCACCATCACCGGCCAGAAGTACTTCCGGCGCCGGCCCATCCGCCCGCTGCTTGACGCGCTGGCCGGCATCGGCGTGCAGATCTCGTCCTCGGACGGGCTCCTGCCGATCCGGATCCCCGCCCGTCCGCCGACCGGGGGCCGGGTGGAGATCCCCGGCACCCTCTCGCAGTGGATCTCCAGCCTGCTGCTGGTCAGCCCGTTCGCGACGGGCCCGACCGTGGTCGACGTCGTCGGCCCGTTCAACGAACGCTCCTACGTCGACCTGACCATCGCGATGATGCGGCAGTTCGGCCTGCACGTGGCGGTACGCGCGGACGGGCGGCGGTTCGAGATCGACCCCGGGCAGCGGCCGACGCCTGCGGTGGTCCACCTGCCGCCGGACGTCGGCGCCGCAGCTTTCGGCCTGGCGGCTGCGGCCCTGCATCCCTCCGACGTCCTCTTCCGGGGGCTGCCGGCGGCCGGCCCGGGCGAGGTGGACCACCCCGAGGCTGAACTGCTGGAGCTGCTGCGGCAGATGGGTCTTCCGCTGCTGCGCGACCCGGCGACCGGCTGGGTCCGGGTACGGCACGACGGTGCGCGGCTGGAACCGGTCCGGGTGGACTGCCGGGCGGTGCCGGACATGCTGCCGGTGCTCAGCGTGCTGGGCGCCCGCGCCCGTGGCACGACGGTGCTGGAGAACGTGGCGCACGTACGGCTCAAGGAGTCCGACCGGGTGACGGCGATGCTGCAACTCAACCGGATGGGTGGGCGGGTGCGGCTGGACGGGGAGACGCTCGTCTGCGAGGGGGTCGACCAGTTGCGGGAGTCCGACCTGTCGTCCTTCAACGACCACCGGGTGCTGATGGCGCTGGCGGTGGCCGCTTCCCGCGCCACGGGCGAGAGCCGGCTGACCTACCCGAACGCCCACCGGATCTCCTACCCGCGGTTTCTCGACCAGATGAACTCGATCGGGATGAACATGTCCGTCGACCGGGCGCCCGTCGGGTCCACGGCCGCCCCGAGGGCGCTGCCGTCCCCGGCCCGACTGGCCGCCTCCCCACTGCCCGATCTCGTACGCCGGCACGCCCGTTCGTGTCCCCACCGGAACGCCGTGATCGAAGCGGAGTCGCCGGGCCGCCCCGGCGGCGTACTCACCTGGCGTGAGCTGGACCGGCGCGCCGACGAAGCGGCGTCGTTGCTGCTGGAGCTGGGTGTGGGTGCGGGCGATGTGGTCGCCTGGCAGCTGCCGAACTGGCACGAGTTCGTCGTGCTCACGCTGGCCACCACCCGGATCGGCGCGGTGTGCTGCCCGCTGATGCCGTTCTTCCGCGAGCGGGAGGTCGAGGGCCTGTTGCGCCGCTCGCGGGCCCGGGTGTTCGTAGTCTGCGCCGAGTTCCGTGGGCGTGACCACGTTGCCGAGACCGCGTCCGTGCTGGCCGGGCCCGACGCCCCCGGCGTGGCGCACGTCCTCGTCGTCGGAGGCGCGGCCCCGCTGCCGGAGGCCACCGGGCCGGTGCGTTGGCAGCGGTTCGGCGAGGCGGTCGCCCGGCAACGCCCGGACCTCGCGGTCCTGGCCGCCCGGGCGCCCGCGCCGGACGCCCTCGCCCAGTTGCTCTTCACCTCGGGCACGTCGGGGGAGCCCAAGGGTGTGCTGCACCGCCTGGACACGCTGACCCGCGCCGCGGCCATGCAGGCCCGGCACCTCGGGCTGACCGCGGCCGACCGGTTGTACGTGCCGTCGCCGCTGGCGCACCAGACGGGATTCCTGTACGGGATGTGGGTCGGTTGTCTCCTCGGCGCGACCGTGGTGCTGGAGCCGGTCTGGAACGGCCGCGCAGCTCTGGCCACGCTCCACCGCACCGGCGGGACCTTCGTCCAGGCAGCCACCCCGTTTCTCGCCGACCTGGTCGACGCCGTCGAGGACGGCGGTGATCCGGCGCCGGCGCTGCGCGTCTTCGTCGCCACCGGCGCCGCGGTGCCGCGCGCACTGGCCGAGCGCGCCACCCGGATCCTGGGTGCGGCGGTGTGTGGCGCGTGGGGCTCCACCGAGTCCTGCCTCGGCACGCTCTCCGCGCCCACGGACGAGCCCGCCCGCGTCTGGGGCACGGACGGCCGCCCGTTGCGCGGCGTGCGGGTCCGGGTCACCGACGACGAGGGCAACGTCCTCGCCGTCGGCGCAGAGGGCAACTTCGAGGTGTCCGGTGCCTGCCTCTTCGCCGGATACCTCGACGATCCGGATCAGACGGCGGCGGCGTTGACGCCGGACGGCTGGTACCGCAGCGGTGACCTGGCGGTCATCGACGACGCCGGGTTCGTGCGGGTTACCGGCCGGGTGCGGGACGTCATCAACCGCGGCGGGGAGAAGATCCCGGTGGCGGAGGTGGAGCAGTTGTTGCACACCCACCCGGCGGTCCGCGACGTCGCGATCGTCGCCATGCCCGACCCCCGCCTCGGCGAGCGGGCCTGCGCCTTCGTGGTGGGCGGTGAGCCGTTCACGTTCGCCCGGATGCGGCAGTTCCTCGACGAGCACAAGGTCGCCAAGCAGTACTGGCCCGAGCGGCTGGAGATCGTGGCCGAGCTGCCCCGCAACGTCGTCGGCAAGGTGCAGAAGTTCGTGCTGCGCGACCGACTCAAGATGATCATCAGCGAGGAGACCCAGTGACCCAGGACGACGGCGGGGCGTTCGCGACACTCGCCTGCGAGGTCGAATCGTTCGTGCGTGGGCCCGGAGAGGAGTACGCCGAGGCCATCGAACGCACCCGGACGGTTCCGCCGGAACTCTGGCACGACCTTCGGGACCGTGGCTACCTCCGGCTGGCCGCGCCCGCCGAGCACGGTGGCGCCGGCCTCTCCTTCAGCCAGTACCTGCGACTGCTCGAGCTCTTCTCGATGTCACACGCCTCCCTACGGATGATCGTGCACGTCTGCAACGGCGTCTGGCGGGCCATGGACCAGTTCGCCACCGACGAGCAGCGCAAGCGGTTCGTCCTCCCGCAGGTCGCCGGCGACCTGCGGGTGGCGTTCACGCTCACCGAGCCGACCGCGGGCACCGGGGCGGACCTGCGTACCAGCGTGGTCCGCGACGGCGACACCTACCTCCTGTCCGGCGAGAAACACCTGATCACCTTCGGGGTCAGCTGCGACTACTGGCTGCTGTTCGCCCGGCTCGCCGGCACCAGCGGCAAGGACGGCACCCTCGCCCTGATGGTGAACCGCGACGTCGAGGGCGTCCGCATCGAGCCGATGGCCGACACCATGGGAGTACGCGGCACCGACCACGCCCACCTGATCTTCGACCGGGCCCCGGTGCCGGTGGCCAACCGTCTCGGCGAGGAGGGTGCCGGTCTCGCGGTCGCGCTGGGCGGATTCCTCACCCCCAGCCGCATCGGCGTCGCGATGACCTGCGTCGGCCTGGCCCGACGCGCCCAGGAGCTCGCGGTCGCCCACGCGGGCCGCCGGGTCACCTTCGGCAAGCCGCTGTCGGCACGCCAGGCCGTCGCGTTCGCGCTCGCCGAGAACGCCGCCGACCTCGAGGCCGCCCGCCAGCTGACCCTGTACGCGGCGCGACAGTGGGAGGCGGGCGCGACCGGCGCGGACGCGCTCTCCTCGATGGCCAAGCTGGTGGCCGTCGACATGCTGACCCGGGTTACCGACAAGGCCCTGCAGGTGCACGGCGGCATCGGCTACTGGGAGGGCAGTCCCATCGAGCGGGTCTACCGCGATGCCCGCGCGCAGCGGTTCGAGGAAGGCACCAACGAGATCCAGAAGACGGTCATCGCACGAGAGATCCTGGCGGGCCGACGGTGACGAACTTCGACGGCAGGACCGCACTGATCACCGGCAGTTCGCGTGGCATCGGACGGGCGCTCGCGCTCACCCTGGCCCGGGACGGCTGCTCGGTCGTGGTCAACTACAAGAAGAACGCGGAGCTGGCCGACCAGGTCCGCAAGGAGGTCGAGGAACTCGGCGCGCGGGCGCTCACCGTGGCCGCCGACGTCGAGCAGCCCGAGGAGATCGACCGGCTGTTCGCGGTCGTGGCGGCGGAGTTCGGCACGCTCGACTTCTTCGTGTCCAACGCGGCGGCCAGCTCGTTCAAGAACATCCTGGACCTCCGGCAGCATCACCTGGACCGCTCGTACGCGATGAACCAGCGGGCGTTCGTGCTCGGCTGCCAGCACGCGGTGCGGCTGATGCCCGACGGCGGCCGGATCGTGGCGCTGTCCAGCTACGGCAGCATCCGCGCCTACCCCACCTACGCCAACCTCGGCGCGGCGAAGGCCGCGATCGAGGCGTGGGTGCGCTACCTGGCCCTGGAGTTCGGCGGGCAGGGCATCAACGTCAACGCGGTCAACGGCGGCATCATCGACACGGAGTCGTCGGGGTACTTCTACGACGTGCCGGGCATGGCGCCGCTGGCCGGCGTGCTGCCCCGGATCCCCAAGGGGCGGATGGGCACCGCCCAGGAGATCGCCGACGTCATCGCCTTCCTGCTGTCGCCGGCGTCGGAATACATCACCGGGCAGACGATCGTCGCCGACGGCGGCCTGTCGATCGTCTCGCCGCCGTTCATGCAGGACCTCAGCGCGCCGCTGGCATGACGACCGCCCTGGGGAACGTGCTGCGCACCGGCCGCATCGGCAGCCTGGTGCTGCCGCATCGCATCGTCATGGGTGCCATGCACCTCGGCTGGGAGGCGTACGACGACGACGGGAGGGCGCTGGCCGCTTTCTACCTCGCCCGGGTGCGGGGCGGTGCCGGGCTGATGGTCACCGGGGGCGCGGCAGTGAGCCCGGCCGGTGCCGGCGGCCCCGGCTACGGCGTGCTCGACGACGCGCGGTTCCGCGCCCGACTCCGGCGCGTCGCCGCGCAGGTGCGCGAGGCCGGGGGCCTGCTTGCCCTCCAGCTCTTCCACGCCGGCCGGTACGCCAGACCGGCGTCGGACGGCCCCCGCCCGGTCGCGCCGTCGGCGGTGTACAGCACGTTCTCCCGGCAGACCCCGCACCCGCTCAGCCCGGCCGAGGTCGGGCGTACGGTGGCGGACTTCGCCCGCGGCGCCGGCCACGCCCGCGACCTCGGCTTCGCCGCGGTGGAGATCATGGGTTCCGAGGGCTACCTCGTCGACCAGTTCCTGTCCCCGCTGACGAACCGGCGCGACGACGAATGGGGCGGCGATCCGGACCGCCGGATGCGGTTTCCGGTGGCCGTGGTGCGGGCGGTGCGCGACGCGGTCGGCCCCGACTTCCCCGTCATCATGCGGATGACCGGCGATGACCTGATGGACGGCGGCACCGGCCGGGACACCGTGGCGTCGTACGCCCGCGCGCTGGTCGACGCCGGCGCCGACGCCCTGAACGTCGGGGTCGGCTGGCACGAGTCTCCCGTCCCCACGGTGCAGGCCGTGGTCCCGCCGGGGCACTGGGTGCCGGTGGCGGCGGCGGTCAAGGCGGCCGTCGGTGGGATTCCGGTGCTGGCGAGCAACAGGATCAACCGGCTGACGCAGGCCGAGGCCGTCCTGGCCGGCACGCCGCTGGATTTCGTGTCCATGGCACGGCCGTTCCTCGCCGACCCGGCCCTGGTCGACCGGTCCCGGCTCGGCCAGCCGGTGAACGTCTGTGTCGCCTGCAACCAGGCCTGCATCGACCGCTCGCTGGTCGACAGCCCGGTGTCCTGCATGGTCAATCCACGGGTCGGGCGCGAACACGAGCCGCTGGCGCCCGGCACGACGCCCGGCACGGTCGCCGTGGTCGGCGCGGGCCCGGCCGGGCTGAAGGCCGCCCACGAACTGGCGCTCGCCGGGCACCGGGTGACCGTCTACGAGGCGGACCGGGACCCCGGCGGCCAGTTCCGGCTGGCCTGCCGGGTGCCGGGCAAGGCCGACTACCTCGAAGCCATCCGGTACCTGTCGCAGGAGCTGGCCCGGCTCGGCTGCGTGGTGCACACCGGGCGGCCCGTCACCCCGGCCGACCAGGGCCTGCTGAGCGGCTTCGACGGGGTGGTCGTCGCCACCGGGGTGGTGCCGCGGCGGATGGACGTCCCCGGCGTCGACCTGCCGCACGTGCTCGACTACCCGTCGGCCTTCGCCGACGGGGCGTTGGGGGAGCGGGTCGTCGTTCTCGGCGGCGGCGGCATCGCCGTGGACCTGGCGCACCTGGCCAGCCACGACAGCCCCGGCGGTGACGGCGGGTCGGCCTCCCCGCCCCGGCAGGTCACCATTCTTCAGCGGGGCAGCCGGCTCGGGCACCGGCTGGGGCGCTCGACCCGGTGGGCGGTGCTGGCCGAGCTGCGACGGCAGCGGGTGGCACTCGTGCAGGGCGTCCGTGACCTGTGCATCAGCCGCGACGGGGTGCACTTCGCCGACGCCGGGGGGCAGGCCCGGATGGTCCCCGCCGACACGGTGGTGATCGCCGCCGGTCAGCTTCCCAACGACGGGCTGGTGGAGACGGTGCGCCGGGCCGGCGTCTGGCACCACGTCGTCGGCGGTGCCCGGGACACCACCGGGCTGGACGCGGTCCGGGCCTTCGACCAGGGACGCGCGGCTGCGGTGGCGTTCCAGCGGCTGCGGGACCGCACCGACCGACCCGCCGAGGTCGAGGAACGGGTATGACCGTCGACGGGTCGGAGAAGACCCCCGCCCTCGGTGCGCTCCGACGCACCGCCGTGGACCGGTGGCGAATCGTACGGCTGTTGCCGCACGCCGGCTGGGCGGCGGTGACCGCCGCCCTGGTCAACAACGTGCTGCTCGCCGTCGCGCCGGTGCTCTTCATCGTCGAGACGAGCCTGCTCATCGGCCGGCTGCCCGCCGCCGTACGCGAGGGCGTCGACTCGCCCGCCTTCGGGCGGCTGGTGACCGCGTTCGTCATCGCGGCCGCCGCCCTCAGCGCGCAGCAGTTGCTGGCCCAGTCACAGGTCACGACCGGGCTGCTGGTCCAGCGCCGGATCGACGGGTGGGTCGCCGACGAGCTGATGACCACCGCGTTGAGCAGTGTCAGCATGGAGCCGCTGGACGACCAGGCGCTCACCGACCAGTTGAGCGAGGCATCCCGCGAGGTCGAGCAGGGCATCCAGAGCCCGGGAGCCGCCTGCGCCGGGATGCTGGCCCTGGTCGCCCGCTACGGACAACTGGCCGGATACGCGGCGGTCGTCGGCGCCGTGTTCTCCTGGCTCGCGGGTGCCGGCCTGCTCGTCGCCGTCCTGGCGTTCCGCCACGGTCAGCGCGGTGGCCTGCGCAAGTACGCGGCGATCTACGGCACGATCATCGGCCGGGTACGCCGGTTGAACTACTTCCGTAACGTCGCCACGGGCCGGCAGGCCGCCAAGGAGATCCGGGTCTTCGGCCTCCTGCCGTGGCTTCGCGAGCAGTACCGGTCGGCGTACCTGGACTGGATGCGCCCCGTGTGGGCCGAGCGCCGCCGGGTCTATCTCAAGCCCTACTTCGGGTACACCGCGATCGGGCTGCTGGTCCTCGTCGCCCTGCTCGCCTCGCTCGGCCAGGCCGGCGGGCAGCGGCAGGTCGACCTCGCCCGGCTGGCCCTGGTGGTCCAGGCCGTTCTCGCGGCGATCCAGCTCGGGGAGTTCTATCCCGAGGCCGACACACAGACCCAGTTCGGCATGAATGCCTACCGGGCGGTCGGCGAGTTCCGCGCCGGGATGCTCGCCCGGTCGGCCCCGGCGGACCGGCCGGGCGGGAACGCCGCCCCCGCACCGCGTACACCCGGCGAGCCTCCCGCAGCGCGCGCCGCAGGCGGTCCGGCCGGGCCCGAGGTGATCAGGTTCGAGGCGGTGTCGTACCGCTACCCGAACCGGTCCGCACCGGTGTTCACCGACCTCGACCTCACCCTGCAGCCGGGGAGATGCACCGCGATCGTGGGGCTCAACGGCGCCGGGAAGACCACCCTCGTCAAGCTGCTGACCAGGCTGGCGACCCCGACCTCGGGGCTGGTCACCGTCGGCGGGCGGCCCATCGACGGGATCCCCGCGGCGCAGTGGCGCGGGAACCTCGCCGTCATCTTCCAGGACTACCTGCGCTACGAGGCCAGCGCGGCCGACAACATCGTCCTCGGCGCCGCCGGACACGCCGGCGACCTGACGGGCATCCGGGCGGCGGCCGACGCCGCGGGCATCCTGGGCGCGCTCGACGAGCTGCCGCTGGGACTGGACACCCCGCTGTCCGGTCAGCTCCGCGGCGGGGTGGACCTGTCCGGCGGCCAGTGGCAGCGGCTCGCCATCGCCCGGGCGCTGTTCGCCATCCGGCACGGCGCCTCGGTGCTGGTCCTCGACGAGCCGACGGCGAGCTTGGACGTCCGCGCGGAGGCGCGTTTCTTCGACGAGATCATCGCCGCCACGACGGGCGTGACCACGATCCTGATCTCGCACCGGTTCGCCACCGTCCGGCGTGCGGACCACATCGTCGTGCTGGCCGACGGGCAGGTCACCGAGGAGGGCTCGCACTCCGAGCTGAGACGTCGGGGCGGCCGGTACGCCCGGCTGTTTGAACTACAGGCGGCGCGGTTCCTGGACCGGCCGGAGGTCGGCCCGCCGGCGGCGGCCGGACCGCAACGGAGCGCCGGATGAAGCGCGGACTGCTGTCGGCTGCCTGGTCCCTGTGGCGGGCCTCCCTGGGTCAGGACCGGCGCAAGGCCAGCACCGCCCTGGTGCTGGTCGTCGCTGGCGCGGTGGCCTGGCCCCTGGTGGCGATCATGCTGCGGGTGCTGTTCGACGCCGCGAACGCCGGGCGGCCGGTCGCCGCGAGCCTCGCCGGGATCGCCGTGGCCGTCCTGCTGATCTCCGGGCTCACGCTCGGCCACTTCGCGCACATCGCCTACTTCGAGCTCTCGGAGCTGGACGTCCTGCACCTGCACCAGGACCTGATGGACGCCACCAACGGGTCACCCACGATGGCGCACTACGAGCGGCCCGAGCTCGCCGACAAGATCGCGATCCTGGAGGAGGACGTCGAGCAACTGCGGGTGGGACTGCAGGCGGTGCTGACCGGCGTCGGCCTGGCCGTGGCCATGGCGCTGACGACGGCGGTCCTGGCCTCCCTCGACGTGTCGCTGCTGTTGCTGCCGCTGGTCGCCGTGCCGCCGCTGCTGACCGGCCGGTGGGCGGAGCGGATGGTGAACCGGTCGCGGGAGGCCAGCGCCGAGTCGACCCGCCGCGCCCTCGGCCTGTTCCGCCTCGCCACCCGGGCCGCCTCCGGCCGGGAACTGCGGGTCTTCGGCCTGGAGCAGGAGGTCCGGCGCCGGCACCGCGACCTCTGGCAGGACACCACCCGACGCCTGTGGCGCACCCAGGCCGCGGCGAGCCTGGTACGGATGCTCGGGCAGTTGGCGTTCGCGGCTGGCTACATCGCCGCCGTCCTGGTCATCCTCCGCGACGCCGTCGCCGGACGCCGTGGCGCGGGCGACGTCATCCTGGTCGTCACCATCGCGGCGCAGGTCAACCAGCAGGTTGCCGCGGCGGTCGGTGTGCTCCAGAACCTCCAGCGGCTGCGCAGCGTCTACCAGCGGCTCGACGAGGTCCACGAGCTGGTCGGTGCCGGGGAGGAGGCGCGGCCGGCCGCCTCCCCGCCGCCGACCCAGCTGCGGGACGGCATCCGGCTGGTCGATGTCGCGCTGCGCTATCCCGGCGCGGAGCAGCCGGTGATCACCGGCCTCAACCTGCACCTGCCGGCCGGCGCGACGGTCGCCGTCGTCGGCGACAACGGCGCCGGAAAGACCACCCTGGTCAAGCTCGTGTGCGGCCTGCTCCGCCCGACGGCCGGCCGGATCCTCGTCGACGGCGTCGACCTGGGCGAGCTGTCGCTGCCGGGGTGGCGGGCGCGGATCGCCGCCGGCTTCCAGGATTTCGTACGGTTCGAACTGCCCGCCGGCCAGACCGTGGGCCTCGGCGACCTGCCCCGGCTGGACGACGAACCCGCAGTGCGTACCGCGCTGGACCGCGCCGGGGCCGGCGATCTCGTCGGAGAGCTCGAAGCGGGCCTGGACACCCAGCTCGGCACCAGCTACGCCGACGGGGCTGAACTCTCCGGCGGCCAGTGGCAGAAACTCGCGCTCGGCCGGGCGTTCATGCGCGACGCCCCGCTGCTGGTCGTCCTCGACGAACCCGCCGCCGCCCTCGACGCCGAGGCCGAGCACACCATGTTCGAGCGTTACCGGCTCCAGGCCGGCCGGGTCGCCGCCGACACCGGAGCGGTCAGCGTCTTCGTGTCACACCGGTTCTCCACGGTCCAGCTCGCGGACCTGATCGTGGTGCTCGCCGACGGCCGGGTCGCCGAGATCGGCACCCACGCGGACCTGGTCGGGGCCGGCGGCCTCTACGCGGAGATGTTCGAGCTGCAGGCCGGGGCGTACCGGTGACCCGGACCGGAGAGCACGTACGGCCCAGCGCAAACAGCGAACCCCGGAGGAGACGGCAGTGACCAGCGCGACGCACACCGAAGAGTTCGACCCCTTCTCCCCGAGCGCCATGGACAACCCCTACCCCGCGTACGCCGAACTGCTGCGCGCCGAGGAGCCGCTGTACCTCGCGGACCGCGACATGTGGCTGGTCATCCGGTACGACCACGTCCGCGCGGCGGCGAAGGACCACGCCAGCCTCTCCTCCGCCGAGGGGATCGCCTACCACCGCTCGACGCTGCCCGTGCTCTTCGGGCTCGACCAACCGGACCACACCCGGATGCGCGGGCTGATCAGGCACGACTTCTCACCCCGGGGAGTGCAGTTCTGGCGCCCGTTCATCGAGAAGGTCTGTGGCGAACTGCTCGACGAGGCGGTCGCCACGGGCGACATCGACCTCGTCCAGCAGGCGATCATCCTGCTGCCCGTGAAGGTCGTGACCACGATCGTCGGGGTGCCCAGCGACAACCTCGCCAAGCTCAAGCTCACCGCCGGGGTGCTGGAGAGCTTCATCGCCAACGCGAAGGTCGGCGAATCCGCGCCGGACGACCCCGACGAGAACGCGCTCCGGTTGCAGGCCGCCAAGTCCGCCCTCTCCTCGGTCGCCGGACTGTCCGGCTTCCTGGGCAACCTGCTCCAGGAACGCCGGGCGCAGCCGCCGCGCGACGACGTGGTCTCGAAGCTGTTCGCCGCCGCCGGGCGGGGCCGGGTGACCGAGAACGAGATCCTCTGGCTCTGCCTCACCCTGCTCGTCGGCGGCCAGGAGACGATGACGCACTTCCTGGGCAACATGCTGGACGCCCTGCTGAACCACCCCGACCAGTTCCGCCTGGTCCGCCGGCGGCCCGACCTCGTCGTGCCGACGATCGAGGAGACCGCCCGCTTCTACCCGCCCGTCCAGAACGTCTTCCGCACCGCCACGACCGACGTCGTCGTCGGCAACACCACCATCCCGAGGGACGCCCGGGTCGAGCTGTCGTTCGCGGCGGCGAACCGCGACCCGCGCAAGTTCCCCGACCCCGACGTGTACCGGATCAACCGGCGGACCGACGGCCACCTGGGCTTCGGGGCGGGCATCCACACCTGCGTCGGCATGCACCTGGCCCGCCTGCAGGCGGCCACGTTCCTGCGGATGCTCATCGAACGCACCGACGACATCGCGCTCATCGGCGAGCTGGTGAAGATCCCCAGCCCGGCGTTCCGGGGGCTCGACCACCTGCCGTTGCGCCTGACCCCGAAGTCCCCTCCGCCCGTGGCCGGAGAGAAGTTGGAGAACCCGAGTGAGTGACACGACCATCGGCGACGCGGTGCTCCCCGCCCCGGTCGGCCTGCCGTTCTGCGCGGGCGAGGACGCGGTCGGGCCGCTGACCTGGGCCCAGAGCGTGATGTGGGGTCCGATGCAGTGGTTCGGCAAGGAGGCGAACCAGTTCAACATCCCGCTGACGCTTCCGCTGCCCGAGCCGGTGGAGCAGGCCCGGCTGCTCGCGGCGCTGCGGGACCTGGTCGAGACGCACCAGACGTTGCGGACCCGCTACCTGGAACGGGCGGGCCAGCCGCAGCAATGGGTCGTCAAGTCGGGGTCCTACGCCGTCACGGTGGCCGACGACCGCGCCGACCCGGTTCGCGCCGGCGACGAACTGACCGCCCGGCTGGCCGAGACCGCGTTCGACCACGAGTCCGAGTGGCCGTTGCGGGTCGGCTGCGTGGTCGACCGGGACCGCCGAGTCACCGCCGTCGCGCTCGTCGGGTCGCATCTGGCGTTCGACGGCTGGTCGTTCCAGACCCTGCGCGACCTCCTGCTCGGCCAGCTCACCGCCGTCGCCGAACGCGCGCCGCAACCGGGCGTCCCGGCGTCCGACGGTGGCACCCCGCAGCCGCTGGAGCAGGCCGCCTTCCAACAGTCGGCGGCCGGCCGGCAGCAGAGCCAACTGGGGCTGCGGCACTGGGAGCAGGCGCTGTCGGCCGCGCCGGCCTCGATGTTCGACCTGCCTCGCGCGCAGACCGGCGACCAGCCCATCGAGCGGCACCTGCTGGACTCGGCGGCGGTCACGGTGGCGGCGGCCGCGCTGGCCGCCCGCACCCGCACGTCGTTCTCGACCGTGCTGCTCTGCCTGACCACGATCATCCTGACCGCCTACAACGGCCACGACACCGCCGCGATCAAGGTGATCGTCGGCAACCGCCTCGACCGGCGAAGCCGCGACCTGATCGCCCTCAACACGCTGAACGCCCTGCTGACGTTCACCGTCCCCGACGTCGACCTGCTCACCGCCATCCGGCAGCTGCACCGCCCCGCGTTCGACGCCTACCGCCGCGCAGAGTGCGACCCCGCCGCCGTCCGGAGGGTGGTCGAGGAGACGCGCCGGCGGCGGGGCGTGTCGTTCGACCTCTCCACCTACTTCAACAACGGACACCGGGGCAGCGACTGGGCCCCGACCAACCCCGATCCGGGGCCGACGCGGCTCGCCGAGCTCCGTCGCCACTCCCGCTACTCGCGGCTGGATCCGCTCTCCAAGAGCGACATGAAGTTCATGGTCGCCGCCAGCAACCAGGGCGACGGCCTGTGCCGCCTCGGGCTGCTGGTGGACACGGCGTACCTGCCGGGACCGCTCGGCGAGACGATCGTGCGGGGGATCGAGACGCTGCTCTGCGACGCGGTCACCGGTGAGGTCCGCGTCTCCGAGGTCGCCGCCCGGATCGGCCTGGCCCCCGCCCGGCGGGGGCCCGACTGGGTGCGCACGCCGGCCGGCTGGGTGCGCCCGGACGACGTGGCGGAGCTGGTACGGCAGGCCGCGGGCGGCGCCGAGACGGCCGTCTTCGCCCACCCGCCCGCCGGCCCGTCCGACGCCGGGGAGCTGACGGCGTACGTCGTCGGCCCGGCGGTCTCCCCGCAAGCTCTGCACGAGCGCGTGCTCGACCTGCTGCCCGGCAGGACCGGGGTGGCGGCGCCGGCGGAGTACGTGATCTGCGCGGCGCCGCCGCACTCCGGGTCCGGCCCCGACGCGTGGCGGGCGGTGCCCGCCACCGAGCGTGGGTCCGGGCGCCCGGCATGAGAAAAGGGAACGCCTCCACCGCCATGGATGGATTCCGTGCACTCATGGCGATTGATAGTGTGCTGTCAGTCGTTCGGCACCTGAGAAGTGAGGCCGTGGCGGGATGGTAGGGGGCGGCGTCGTCATCACGGGTATCGGCGCGGTCACGCCGCTCGGCCTCGACCGCGAGAGCACCTGGCACGGCCTGCTGGCCGGCAAGTCCGGCGTCGGCCCGATCACCGCCTTCGACGCCGGTGACCTGCCCACCCGCATCGCCGCCGAGGTGCGGGGCTTCGACCCCGCGCAGCACTTCACCACCAAACGGGCCCGCCGGATGGCGCGGTTCAGCCAGTTCGCCGTGGTCGCCACCCGCGAGGCGGTCGCCGACGCCGGGCTCACCGTCGACGAGGAGAACGCCGACCGGGTGGGCGTGGTGGTGAACGCCGCGGTCGCGGGTTTCGACACCGTCGAGGCGGCCACCCGTGGGCTGCTGGCACCCGTTCCGTCCGCGCCCAGCGCCCAGTTCGTGCCGTCCTCCCTGACCAACATGCCGGCCTGCGAGATCGCCATCGACCTGGGCGCGCACGGGCCGGTCAACGCCAGCGCGCTGGCCTGCGCCAGCGGCGCCTACGCGCTGCTCGACGCCCGCCGGCTGATCCTGAGCGGCGAGGCCGACGTGGTCATCTGCGGCGGCACCGACGCGGCGATCACCCCGGCCATGTTCGCGGGCCTCGTCAGCATGGGTGCCATGTCCCAGCGCAACGCCGACCCGGCCGGCGCCAGCAGGCCGTTCTCGGCCGACCGGGACGGGTTCGTGTTCGGCGAGGGCGCGGTGGTCATGGTCCTGGAGTCGGCCGACCACGCCCGCCGCCGCGGGGCCACCCCCTACGCCGTCCTCGCCGGTGGTGCCCTGACCAGCGATGCCTTCCACGTGAGCGCGCCCGCCCCGGGCGGTGTGCACGCCGCCGCGGCGATCCGGCAGGCCCTGCGTCGCGGCGGGGTGAGCCCCGACGACGTCGACTACATCTGCGCCCACGGCACGTCGACCAAGGCCAACGACCGGACGGAGACCGTCGCGATCCGTGCCGCTCTCGGCGACGCGGCCGACCGGGTCGCGGTCAGCGCGCCGAAGTCGATGCTCGGCCACCTGATCGGGGCGGCCGGCGCGCTCGGCGCCATGGTGTGCGCCATGGCGATCCGTGAGCAGGTCGTGCCGCCCACCATCAACCTGCACGAGCCCGACCCGGAGTGCGACCTGGACTACGTGCCCCACCAGGCCAGGGAGATGTCCGTGCGGACCGCGCTGACAAACGCCTTCGGCTTCGGCGGGCAGAACTGCGTCGCCGTGTTCACCGACAGACCGTCGCAAGGAGAGCCCGCATGACCGTCCAGTTCCCGCTGACGCGAACTGACCACCCGACTCCGCAGCCGGCGCGGGAGGAGATCCTCGCCGATCCCGGATTCGGCCGGTACTTCACCGACCACATGGTCACCGTCGGGTGGTCGCCGGACGCGGGCTGGCACGACCACCGGATCGGTGCACTGGCCCCGTTCACCCTGCACCCCGGCGCGGCGGTCCTGCACTATGCACAGGAGATCCTCGAAGGGCTCAAGGCGTTTCGGCGCGCCGATGACAGCGTGTGGCTGTTCCGGCCGGAACTCAACGCGCGCCGGTTCGCCGCGTCGGCCCGGCGGCTGGTCCTGCCCGAGCTGGACGAGGAGACCTTCGTCGAGAGCGCGGCGGCGCTGGTTCGCGCCGACGAGGCGTGGGTGCCGGCGTACGGCGGCGAGCAGAGCCTCTACCTCCGGCCGTTCATGTTCGCCTCGGAGGCGTTCCTCGGGGTACGACCAGCGACGCAGGTGACCTACTGCGTGATCGCCTGCCCGGCCGGGTCGTACTTCCCCAGCGGCGTCACCGGTGTGACGCTCTGGATAAGCACCCGGTACAGCCGGGCGGCGATCGGCGGCACCGGGGCGGCGAAGTGCGGCGGCAACTACGCCGCCAGCCTGGGGCCGCAGCGCGAGGCGCTGGACCACGGCTGCGAGCAGGTGCTCTACCTCGGCGGCGAGAACCGGCGCGACATCGACGAGTCGGGCACCATGAACGTGTTCTTCGTGACCGGCGACCAGCAGCTCATCACCCCGAGCCTGGGCACCATCCTGGACGGGGTGACCCGCGACAGCGTGCTGACGCTCGCCGCCGAGCACGGCCTCAAGCCGGTCGAGCGGTCGATCGGCCTGGACGAGATCCGCAACGGGCTCGCCGACGGATCGGTCACGGAGGCGTTCGCCGCCGGCACGGCAGCCGTGATCACGCCGATCGTCGGGTTCAAGAGCGAGGAGTTCTCCGCCACCGTCGGCGACGGCGAGCCCGGCACCTACACCCAGCAGTTCCGGAAGCACCTGCTGGACATCCAGTACGGTCGGGTCGAGGACACCCACGGCTGGATGCGCCGGGTCCTGTAGTGACCGGGCCGATCGCCGTCGTCGGGATGGCCGTCCGCGCGCCCGGCGGCGTCGACAGCCTCGACGCGTACTGGTCGGCCATCCTGCACGCCCGCGACCTCACCGGGGACCTGCCCGAGGACCGGCGCGGCGCGTTCGGCGCGGACTGGGACGGCATGGTCACCCGGGGCGGCTACCTGGACGCGCCGTTCGACTTCGACCCGAAGTTCTTCGGCATCGCGCCGAAGGAGGCGCGCGTCCTCGACCCACAGCACCGGCTGCTGCTGGAGGTGACCTGGGAGGCGTTCGAGCACGCCGCGATCCCGGTCGCCGCCGTCGCCGAGGCCACCGGCGTCTTCGTCGGCATCACCGGCCGGGACTACTGGCAGTGGCTGACCGGGGACCCGAACTCGTACTGGACCATCGGCAACGGCCACAGCTTCGCCGCCGGGCGGATCGCGTACACCCTGGGTCTTCAGGGTCCGGTCTTCGCGCTGGACACGGCGTGCTCGTCGTCGCTGGTGTCCGTGCACACGGCGTGCCGGGCGCTGGTGGCGGGCGACTGCGACGTCGCAGTCGCGGGCGGGGTCAACCTCATCCTGGCGCCGGGCACGACCCGGTCGGTGGCGCAGACCGGCGCGCTGTCGCCCGAGGGCCGGTCGCGCCCGTTCGACGCCGGCGCGAACGGATTCGTCCGTGGCGAGGGTTGCGGCATGCTCCTGCTGAAGCGGCTCGCGGACGCCCGCCGGGACGGCGACCGCATCCTCGCCGTGATCAACGGGACCGGGATCAACCACGACGGGCGGACGTCGACGTTCACCACGCCGAACGTGTCGGCCCAGGCGAGACTCATCGACTCGGTCCTGGCGGCGGCGGGCGTGTCCGCCGGGGACATCGGCTTCCACGAGGCACACGGCACGGGTACCCCGTTGGGTGACCCCGCCGAGCTGGCGGCGATCGGCGCGGCGCTGGGCCGCCGGGATGGCCGGCCGCTCTACGTGGGCTCGGTGAAGGGCAACATCGGCCACACCGAGTCGGCCGCCGGCGTGCTCGGGCTGGTGAAGGCCGTGCTCTGCGTGCACCATCGCACCATCGCGCCGCAGGCCAACTACCAGGAGCCCAACCCCCGGATCGACCTGTCCGGCACGGGGATCGAGATCCCGGTGGCGCCGGTGCCCTGGGACGACCGGATCGGCGGCTGCGCGTCGACGAGCTCGTACGGCATGAGCGGCACCAACGCGTACGCCGTGCTGTCGCCGGCCCCGCCGCCCGAGCCGGCCCGGAACGTGCCGGCGGCGGACGGGATTCTGCTGTCGGCCGCCACCCCGGCGGCGCTGGCCGCGCTGGCCCGCCGCTACGCCGCTCACCTGGCCGCGCTGCCGGCGGCGGACTACCCGGCGTTCACGTGCACCGCCAACAACGGGCGGACCCGGCTGAAGCACGCCGTGTGGGTCCAGGCGGCCGAGCCGGGCGGCGCGGCGGCGGCGCTGTCGGCGCTGGCCGACGGCTCGGCGCACCCCGCCGTGCGTACGCTCGACCCGGGTGATCCGGTGCCGGCCGTGCCCGCTCGGGCAGTCGTCTCGCTGCCCGGCTATCCGTGGCAGCGCGGCACCTACGTTGTCGCCCCGGCCTGATCGGCGAGCGCCACCGCCCGGGTGGCCCGCGACGGCAGCGCGAAGTGCAGCGTGGCCATGGCCACCAGGCGGGCCCGGTGGTCGCTGGCCCGCACGTCCACGACCGCCGAGCGGCTGGCGAGTTTGATCACCTCGGCCGCGACGCGCAGCACCCCGGGCTCGGCCGGTTCCAGGAAGCTGATGCTGCTGTTGGCGAGCACCATCGCGGGCGCCGGGCCGACCAGGACGTTGACCGCGACGAAACCGGCCAGGTCGATGGCCCAGAACAGGGCCGGCCCGGAGAGCGTGCCGTTCGCCCGGCGTTCGAGCCCGTCCGGGCCCGCGGCGCAGATCACGCGGTCGCCGTCGAAGGTCTCGACCCGGAGCCGGTCGGTGCCGGACATGACCTCGGCGAGCCACGCCCGTGCCTCGTCGATCGACATCACCGGGTGCGAGCGCATGAACATCACTATAGGCGTCGATCGTTGTCCGCTTCGCCGGTCGAGCGGCGTTCGGGTCCGTCCCTGAGGCTTCCGCTCGGCCAGCTAGGTGCCGCGCTGCGGGACGGTCCTGGCGAGCCCCCGCTCGCGCCAAGGCCGTACCGCCGCGCGCACGTGCCGCGTGCCGGAACGGTCGAACCGCCGCCGTCGAACGGTTGAATCATCAGCGATGGCTGGCCAGAAGGAGGCCGCCAAGCGCCGGTCAGTCTCGTGCGGACCCGAGCTGTCGTGCCTCGACGATCGCGACCTCCACGGCCTGCCGGGCGGTGCCGGTGCGCTGGACCAACAGGGTCAGGACCTGCTTGATACCCGCCAGCCCCGACAGCATCGGGCCGGGCTGCCCGCCCTGCAGGACGATCGTGGCGAGCTGCTGCGCCTCGCCGATCCGGGCGATGGTCTTCGCGGTCGTGTCGCGTACGCCGTCGACCGCGCTCCGCACGGGGGCCAGCCCGGCGATGGTCTCCTGCGGGGTGGCTTGGTGGGGAACCGCGGCGGTGGCCTTCGTCGCCTCGCCGATCGAGGCGGCGAGGCCGCCCAGGCCGCCCTGGATCTCGGAGATCGCGCCCTGCACCCGGACCATCCCGGCGGCGACGGCGGCGAAGCCGCTGCCGGCGGCGCGCAGCGCCAACTCCTGCGCCTGCTTGTGGGCGGCGGCGGCCAGCCCCTGGGCGCGCTCGACGCCCGTGGTCAGCGCCCGCAGTTCACCGGTGATCTTCTCGACGTGCGACACGGGCCCGAGTTCCTCAATCGAAGACGGTGGAGTTGCCGGGAGCCCGAACCTACCGCCCCGTCCCCGGCGCCGCCAGGACCTGCGGGGCGCCAGCCGGTCGGGCAGTGACTTCTCCAGATCCATCGGTACGCCGATCTCGTTTCGGATCCGGCGCCGGGCGGCCCGGAGCGCGCAGCCGGCCCGGCGCCCGGCTCGCTGGCATACTCGCCAGCCATGGTGCTGTCGCGTGGCTGGGCCCTCTTCCTCGTCGGGGTCGGCGTCTGGACCTGGGTGATCTGGCCCAGGTTCGCCGTCGCCATCTGGAACGACCCGCGCGCCTGGGCGAGCGGGACGGTGGGCGTGGGCACGCCCACGGGCTTCCTCTGGGTACACGCCCTGCTGATCGCGGCGTCCCTGGCGATCGGCACCACGACGGGCGTCCTGGGGGTACGGGCCTGGCGAGCCGCCGGCCGCCGGCGCTGATGTCCCTCATGCCCCTGATCTGGGCGTATTTTCGAGCGTGGATGATGTGACGCGGGACGCTACCCCGCGGATTTGACGACCAAACCCCCGGACGCGTAACTTTCTCTCTGCCAGCGCGGAACGGACGAAACAGGGCGAAAGACCTGGAGGCCGGAGCGCAGGTCAGGCAACCGATGCCGAGGGACTCCGGTCCTGCGGGATCAGGCCGGGCGGGGCCCCCGATTTCGCCGCGAGGCGGATTTGGAGCGGCGGAACCGACCGGGTAAGGTTGGCGACCGGCAGGGAACCGGGCGAGATCGTGGGAGACCACGACGGCCGGCCTGCCAAATCCGAGGATCACGACAGCAGTTGACCGCTGCACGGGATCACGGCTGAGATACCCGTACGAAGCACGACAGACCGGGACACACGGTTTGACACGGCAGAGACGGTGAGGTAACGTAGTAAAAGTGCCCGGCGCGAGAGCGGCGGGTGCGAGGAACGGAACGGTGAACGGAAATGCCCCGGATGGGCTCCCATTGTGTGGGGGTTTCGGATGGTGTGTGGTTGTTCTTTGAGAACTCAACAGGGTGCT